>JBIOTQ010000136.1:0-11849 GCA_044866075.1 Actinomycetota bacterium
CGTGCTCGGTCATGGCCATGGCGGTTGCCTCCTAGTTCTCGTCTTGTGCTAGTCCATCCTGGACTATCAGCGGAGTGAAACTATAATCCAGGTTGGACTATGTCAAGACCCGAATCGGAGCTACCCCGCGGGGACTACGCGTTCCTGGCGATGCTGCTGCTCGCGCCGATGTCGCCATACCAAGTCAAGAAGGCGATGCAGGGCTCGATCAGCCACTTCTATTCGGCCGCGCACAGCCAGGTGTACCAGCAGGCCGGCCGGCTGGCGCGGGACGGATACGTCAAGGAGAAGGAAGCGTCGGGTGGCCGGCGGAAGCGGATCCTCGCGCTGACGCCCAAGGGCCGCCGGGCGGTGCTGGCGTGGCTGCGCGCGCCGGAAGCCGAGGATCAGCTCTACAGCGAGCTCCTGGTCAAGGTGTTCTTTGCGGCGCAGGCGAACGATCCCGCCGGGCTGCGCGAGATGCTCGAGCGGCGGCGCGAAGAGTCGGCGGCGATGCTGCGCGACTACGAGCAGTTCCTTCCGATGCTCGAGGCCGCGCGCGACAACCCCTATCCCGCGATGACGCTGTCGGCGGGCGTCCACTACTACCGCAGCGAACTCGAGTGGATCGACGAGACGCTGGCAAAGATCTCCGGTTAGCGCATCGGGTACGGCGCTTCGCCGGAGTTCGGGATGATGTCGACCGAATAGAATCGGGTCGTGGCGCCCGACTGATCGTAGGCCGAGAAGCCCGTCCACGTAAAGGTCTGAGCGCCCCCGAAGAACGTCCACGGCACGACGAACGTCAGCGCGGCGCCGCCCCGTTTGAGCGTGCCGGGGAACGCGACGCCCTTCCCGCCTTTGGTCGCGGACGCGCTCCAGCCGGTCGAGGAACCGTTCGCGGTGAGAACGTAGGGCGTCTCCCCGATCTTCACGCGGAAACCCGCCTTGAACGTCGTGTTCGCGTCCGGCGTCTTGTCCGGCAGCTCGGCTCCGAGGGTCAGCGTGAAGGTCAGGGAACGGCTCGTCCCGCGGATCGCGGCCGCTCGGATCTCCGTGTAGGGAGGCACCGTTCCGTACTTGAGGGCGTCCGTCCCCGGATCTTGCAGAGCCGCCGATCCGCTCTTCGGATTCCCGCTGGGGCGTGCTGTTGCTTGCGTGTTCGTCGCGGTCGCGCCGGGCGAGGCCGCTGATCCGGTCGTGCTCCCCCCGGGGCCCGGCCCGAACCCGCTTGGGGCGGGGTTGGGCGAGGTCACGATCGTGGTTTTCGTACCTCGGTCGCACGCCGTGCACAGCACGAGGCCGACGGCGAGAGCCGCGAAGAGGATACGTGAGGAAGCCGTCGTGCGATGCAGCGTCAATGTCGCTCCGGTGCCGAGGGCGGTGCATGGTTGGTGCGCGCCCGTCGGTCGTCCGAAGTTATAGCCCTAAGGGTGCGAGCAACTGGCAGGCAACCGCATCGAGGATATCGGCGATTGGGTCACCGCCGGCATCCCGGAAGCCCGCCGCTATCTGCTCCACGATCCCGGAAACGGGACCAGCTGCGGGGGTTTCACCTTCAGCCGTTCCGCAGACCTCTTCCTCTTCCTCCTGCGGACAGTTCTTGTTGTGGGCTTGCACTGCGGGGTTGCTGCACGCTATGGCGAGACCCGGTGGGACGTGGATGCCGTCGATGCACACGGGGCCACCGTGCGGCGGGGGACAGGGCTCGCCCGGCCTCGCCTGTCCGATCCCGAGACCGGCGGCGAAGAAGACGAACGTGCAGAGCACAACTACGAGGATCATTGCCTTTCGAGTCAAGAAAAGCCCTCCCTTCACTGCTCAGACGGCCGAGGACACGCACCAACCGCCTTGAGGGGTACCCGGGGAGGTTTCGCCTAAACGCCCATTTACCGGAAATACGTTCTCTGTACGGCTATTTCCGTACGGAATGGGAATTCAGAAGATGCGCGCCGCCCGAACCGGTCAAACCGGTCTTCCGAGGGGCCGGTTCAGCCGTCGGTGAAAGGATCCGGTCCGGCGTCCGCGCCGGCCGCGACGCGCACCAGCCGATCGAGGTACCCCGTCCACCCGAAGGTGGTGAACCCGGCCGCCTCGTCGTGCGCAAGGCCCGAGTGCACGACGCGCACGATCGTTCCGTTTTGTTCGGGCGTGAACGTGATCTCGACGCGCGACGAGCCCGGCGGCACGGTGTAGACGACCGCCGGCAGCTTCGGGTGCGGCTCGGCTTCGACACCCCACTCCAGAACGATGCGGTGCGGGAAGTCGACCTCGAGGTAGCGGCCGCGCACGCGCGAAACCGGCGTCATCTCGATCAGGTAGATACCGCCCGCCGTCGGGTCGAGCTCCGCGTGCGTGCCTTGCCAGAGGACATGCTTCGTCGGATCGGTGAAGTAAGCGAAGACGTCCTCCGGCGAGCCGTTCATCCGCCGCTCGACGGTGACCGTTCGCGTCTCGCTCTTCATCGCTTGCGCCGTTTCCTGTCGATGTCTTTCGCGATGGTGTCCAGGCCCGTCTCCCACATCTGCGTGAGGAACCTCTCGAGCGGGCGCAGCGCCTGCCGGTCCGCCCGATAGAACCGCTGCTGCCCGTCGCGGCGCTCGCGGACGACGCCGGCTTCGCGCAGCTCGCGGAGGCTGCGCGAGATCGACGGCCAGCTCGCTTGGAGGCGCTCGGTGATCGCGCCGGAGGAGAGCTCGTCGGTCCAGACGAGTTTCAAGATCTCGCGGCGCCGAGGACTGGAAACGGCCTCGAGAAGGGCCTCTTGGGTCATCGGGCCGGACGCTACCACGTTTCCATCCGAAAGTGAACCTTGACAGTTAATTAACATCTAAGGTTAAGATATCGCGGAACCCGGATCGCGAGGAGGGGCTCATGCCATTCGTGGAGGTCTTCAGCACTCCGGGCGCGCCGCGCCCCGAGCAGAAGGCGCAGATCGCGGAACGCCTCGTTCGCGAGGTCATGGCCGGCGAGGGCGCGCCGGACACCGAATACGCGCGCGAGATCTCGTGGCTGGTCTGGCACGACCTGGCGGCGTGGAGCATCGGCGGCCGGGCGACCCGGGCCGGCGAGCCGCCGCGGTACGTCGTGCGAGTGACGGTGCCCGCGGCGTCGCTGACCGACGAGAAGCGGTCGGCGATCGTGTCGCGCGTGACGCGGGTGCTCGCGGACGCCGACGACGACCCGGATCGCTTCTACACGAGCGCCGCGAGCTTCGTGCTGCTGACGGAGATCCCGGAAGGGAACTGGGGCGGCATCGGCCGCGTGGTGCGCTTCGACGAGATCGCGAACTACGTGATGACCGGGACGCCGGGCGAGCTGCCGAACCAGGACGTGCAGCAGCTGCTCTCGGCGCCGACGTGGGAGGAGGCCCGTCGATGAAACGTCTCATCGGAATGTTGGTCGTTGTCTTGATGGCGACGTTCGGCTTCGCGAGCGCCGGGCCGCAGCGTCCCTTGCTGCAGGTGTGTCAGTGGGGTGGAACGCCCGTCGCGCCGACAGGACACGTCGAGAGCAGCGACCCGGGTCTCACGATGACGCCGGCGGCAGCGGACATCCCCTTCAAGGCGACGGGTGAGCTGACCGGTGGCGGGCGCTGCACCGGAACCATGACCTTCCTCGGCGTCATCCTCGCCGGCTCAACCTGCGAGGAGCAGTGGTTCGACGGAAAGGTGAAAGGCCTGCCGGGTGTAGCGCGCTTCTCGGGGCCGGGCTCGCTGGGCGTGGTACACGAGTTCCTCTACGACCACCAAGGGAACATCGTGGGCGCGGACCATCCTCTCCTTCAGGTGCCCCAACCCGACGGCTACAGCCACGCGCAGGATTGCCTGACACCGGAAGGCTTCACGCGGGCGGTGTTCAGCTCGCGCGTGGAGCTCTGGGGGTAGGCGTCAGTCCACCCACTGACTCCCTGACTGCAGATCCATCGGACTGAGCTTCCAGAGCTTCGTCGGGTTTTCGTTCCGCTGCCGGAAGCGTCGTTCCTGCTCGTCGTCGCTCCCCAAGAACCAGGACTTGATGAGGATGATCCCGGCCGCCGCCGAGCCCCAGTCCGAGGCCGTCCCAGGCTCGCTTTGAGGCGAGTCCAGATGCCGGACCAGGGGTGAGCCGGGCGCACACGATGCGGATTCCGCTAAAAGCTGCGAAAGCGCTCGAGGCTCAGAAATCGCCCGATCGGCTCAAGCCCCTCAAGTTCGCAGTCGATGTAGACCGTGGGCCAGCCAGAACATCGGAGTTCCATTGTCGAGCGGCCGGTAGATCGCCTCCGAGCTCGGAAAGAGGGGAACTCGGTGAAGGGCGTCCTTTTCAATCTGGCGGAGCAGGTCCTCGGCGACGCTCACGGCCCGGAGATCTGGGACCGCGTGCTGCGGCGCGCGCGTGTCGCCGGCGCCTACACCTCCCTGGGCAGTTATCCGGACGAGGAGATGTTCCGCCTCGTCGGGGCCGCCGCGGATCTTCTGGGAACCTCGCCTTCGGAGGTGTGGCGGGGGCTCGGCCGCGGAGCTCTTCCGCTCCTGGCCGGACGGTACCCGGAGTTCTTCGACGGCCACCAGTCGACCCAGGGTTTCTTGCTGACCCTGAACGACATAATCCATGCCGAGGTTCGAAAGCTCTACCCCGGCGCGGTGGTTCCTGAGTTCGGGTTCGAGTGTCCCGACCCCGACACCATGATCCTCACGTACCAGTCCCCTCGAAAACTCTGCGCGCTGGCCCAGGGGTTCATCGAGGGCGCGGCGGCGCACTTCGGCGAGCGCGCAGAAGTCTCGCAGGCGCGCTGCATGCTCGAAGGGGCGTCATCCTGCGAGATCCGCTGCCGACTGACCTCGGCGGCATCGTCGGATCGCCCATGAACGAGCGAAACGCCGTCGAGTTGGAGCTGCTCGAACGGCAGCTGGCTCGCGAGCGGCAAGCCCGGTTGGAGTCGGAGACCATCGCCGAGCGCGCCACGCGTGAGCTGTACGAAGCGATGCAGGGTATGGCCCGCTCCACCGCGATCGCGGAGCTGCTGGGAGCGGTCGCCGTCGCTGCGAACGAGGCCACGACCGCGCGCGACGCGATCGAGATCGTCCTCGAGCTCGTATGCAAGCACACGCGCTGGCCGCTGGGGCACGGCTTGCTCGCCACGGCCGACGGCGAAGAAGTGCGGTCGCTCGGCGTCTGGCATATGGACGATCGCGATCGCTGCGCGTTGTTCCGTGCCGTCACGGAGCAGATGGTCTTCAAGAAGGGAGTGGGACTGCCCGGCCGGGTGCTGGAGACCGGGGAACCGGCCTGGATCACTCGCGTCACCGAAGACTCCAATTTCCCCCGAGCGCCTTGGGCCCGCGAGGCCGGCCTCGAGGCGGCCTTCGCCTTGCCCGTCCTCGTTCGGAGTGAGGTCCGTGCGGTTCTCGAGTTCTTCTCGACCGAGGTGCTGTCCGTGGACGCCACCATGCTGCGGGTGATGGGACAGGTCGGCGCGCAACTCGGCCGGGTGATCGAACGAGAGGCCGCCGAGGCGCGTCTCACTCAGCAGGCGCTCTACGACGAGCTGACCGGGCTCCCGAACCGGCGTCTGCTGATGGACAGGATCGCGCACGCGCTCGCGCTCACGCACCGAACCGATGGGTCGGTGGATCTACTGTTCCTCGACCTCGACGACTTCAAGACGATCAACGACAGCTTGGGTCACCAGGCCGGGGATGAGTTGCTGGCGCGGCTTGCGGAGCGCATCTCGGCGTGCCTTCGCACCGCCTCCACGGTGTCGCGCCTGTCTGATGCAACCGTCGCCCGTCTCGGGGGAGACGAGTTCGCGATCGTCCTCGAGAATTGCGCGGACCCGACTCTGGTCGCGAGGAGGCTGTTCGAGGTTCTCCGCAAGCCGTTGACGGTTCAGGATCAGGAGATCTTCGTCTCGGGCAGCATCGGGATCGGGCTCGGCCGGTTGTGCCGGCTCGAGCCCGAGGAGCTGCTCGCCGCCTCCAACGTCGCGATGCACGTCGCGAAGCGCAACGGCAAGAACCGCATAGAGGTGTTCGAGCCCGCCATGCGCGAAGAGGTTCTCCGTCGCCATCAACTCGCCGCGGAGCTGCGTCGTGCGGTCGACGGCGAGCAGCTTCGGCTCAACTACCAGCCGGAGGTCTCGATCCACGACGGCCGTATCGTCGCCATGGAGGCGCTCGTGCGGTGGCAGCATCCGGTGTTCCAGATGGTCTCGCCGGCGGAGTTCATCCCGATCGCCGAGGACACCGGCATCATCGTCGAGCTCGGCCGTTGGGTGCTGCGGGAAGCGTGCCGTCAGGCGACGAGCTGGCGGGAGCATCGGCCCGAGCTGCGCGACATCATCATCGCCGTCAACGTATCCGGCCGGCAGCTTCGAGACGAGAGCTTCGTCGACGATGTCCGCGCGGCGCTGTCCGCGGCCACGCTCCCGCTGGATCGCCTGTGTATAGAGGTGACCGAGAGCGTCCTGATGGAGGACGACGAGCAAGCGGCTGGGGTCATGAGACGTCTTCGCACGATGGGGGTGGGGTTGGCGGTCGACGACTTCGGAACGGGGTATTCGTCGCTGGCGGCGCTGAACCGTTTCCCGACGGATACGTTGAAGATCGACCGATCGTTCGTGGCGCGGCTGCCCGACGACGACGCGGCGACTATCGTGCGCGCAATCATCCGGCTCGGCCACAATCTGAACCTGACCGTCGTGGCCGAAGGCGTCGAGACCCCGCAGCAACTCGTCATGCTGCGCGAGTACGGCTGCGATCTCGCGCAAGGCTTTCACGTGGCGCGCCCCGTTCCCGCTGAGGAGTTCGCGCCGTTCGCACCGGAGACGTGGCAGCGGTGGCGAGCACCTGGAGCGCGGGGCCGGCGCCGCCCGATCACGAGGAAGGCCGCCGGCGCGGGTTGAACGGTCCGGGATAAAACGAGCGGCGGTGTCGGTCGCCTGAGATTGGGCGCCGGGCGGAGGTTCAGTGGGGCTCGTGTGGCCCGGCGATGACCTCGAGCGCGGAGGCGACGGCGCGGAGCTGCGTGCGGCTCAGCTTGCCGGTGAAGTGTTCCTGAATGCCGCGCAGATGGGTCCGCGCAGCCGCGCGCACGGTCCGTAGCCCCGCGGCGGTCAGGGACGCGAGCGCGACGCGGCCGTCGTCGGGCGCCGGCTTCCGGCGGACCATGCCGCGGTCGACGAGACCGTCGATCATACGCGTGACGCCGCTGGGCGTGATCAGCACGCGCCGGGCAAGCTCGGTCATGCGGAGCGACCGCTCGGGAGCCCGGGCCAGCCGAACGAGCACATCGTAGGAAGCGAGCGTCAGGTCGTGCTCGTCGCGCAACTCGCGATCGAGGGTGCGGATGACCTCGTGGTACGAGTGGAGGAGCGCCTGCCAGGCGCGCATCTCGTCGTCGCGGAGCCGGGCCACGCCGTGCATGCTAGCATTTATTTGTGCACTCAAATAACTTCGCGGCGCGGTTCACGCAGCTCCTGATCGGACTGGTCGCGTTCGGGTACAGCGAGGCCTTGATGGTGCGGGCGCGGCTCGGGCTCGGACCGTGGGACGTGCTGCACCAGGGGCTGGCACGGCATACCGGTCTCGCGATCGGGACCTGGGTGATCATCGTCGGCGCCGCGGTCCTGCTGCTGTGGTGGCCACTCCGGCAGCGGCCGGGGATCGGGACGCTCTGCAACGTCGTGATCGTTGGTCTGGCGCTGAACGTGTCGCTGGACCTCATGCCCGATCCGCGCTCGCTGGGCCTTCGGTGGGCGTACCTGGTTGGCGGCACCGTGCTCAACGGGATCGCGACCGGCGCCTACATCGGCGCGGCGCTCGGGCCGGGCCCGCGCGACGGGTTGATGGTGGGCCTCGCGAACAGGGGACACTCGATCCGCGTGGTCCGAACGATCATCGAGGTCTCCGTGCTGGTGATCGGCTGGGCGCTCGGCGGGACTGTGGGCATCGGGACGGTTCTCTTCGCGCTCAGCATCGGGCCGATCGCGCACGTCACGATCCCGTTCTTCGGTCGCACCCGAGCCGTTGCGCGCAACGAGCGTCTGCGCGGGGAGGTCGCGTGAGATTCGGGCTGAAGACCAACCAGAACGGGATCGACTGGCCGGAGCTCCTCGCGCGCGTCAGGTATGCCGAGGAGCAAGGGTTCGACGGGGCGTTCATCTTCGATCACTTCACGTCCGGCGATCCGCCGGAGGACTGCATGGAGGCGTGGTCGCTGCTCGCAGGGCTGGCCGCCTCGACCGAACGGATCCGGCTCGGCGCTTTGGTCACCGGGGTGACGTTCCGTCATCCCGCGGTGTTCGCGGCCCAAGCGGTGACGGTCGATCGCATTTCCGGCGGGCGTCTCGAGATCGGGATCGGCGCCGCGTGGAACGAGGCGGAACACCGCGCGCTCGGCCTCGAGTTCCCGCCGGATCGCGAGCGCGCCGAGCGGCTCGAGGAGGCCGTGCAACTGATGCGCTCGATGATGACGGAGGAGGAGGCCACCTTCGACGGCCGCTACTACTCGCTCGGCGGTGCGTCGTACCGGCCGCGGCCGGTGCAGTATCCTCACCCGCCGATCTGGATCGGCGCCGGAGGCGACCGCCGCACGATCCCGATCGCCGCGCGCCACGCGGACGTGTGGCACTGCTTCTCGCCGCTGGAAGAGCTGCCCGCGAAGGTGAAGATCTTCGAACACCACGCGCGCGACGCGGGTCGCGATCCGGACTCGATCCTTCGCGCGGCCACGGTGGAGTTGGAGGAGCCGATCGGCGCCGTAATGCAGCAGGTCGACGAGCTCGCCGCGCTCGGCTTCGGGTACGTGGTCGTTCAGTGGCCCGAGGCGGGCCGCGGGCTGGTCGACGAATTCGCGCGCCTCGTCATGCCGCGCTAAGCGCCTCGGCTCAGTAGCGTTCCGGAATGAAAGTTTGATCGGTCATCGGCGGGCGGACGTAGCCCTTGTTCTTTTGCTCCGGCGGAAACTCGATCGGCTCGGGTGTGAGGTCCTCGTAGGGGATCAGACTCAGCAAGTGGCTGATGACGTTGAGCCGGGCGCGTTTCTTGTCGTCGGATGCAACCACGTACCACGGCGCCTGCTTGATGTCCGTGTACTTGAACATCTCGTCCTTGGCGCGCGAGTACTCCACCCACTTCGCTCGCGACTGCAGGTCCATCGGAGACAGCTTCCAGCGCTTCGTCGGCTTCTCGATGCGATCGCGAAAGCGCCGTTCCTGCTCGCCGTCGCTCACCGAGAACCAGTACTTGATGAGGATGATCCCGGCGCGCGCGAGCATCCGCTCGAACTCCGGACACGAACGGAGGAAGTCCTGGTACTCCTCCTCGGTACAGAAGCCCATCACCCGCTCGACGCCGGCGCGGTTGTACCAGCTGCGGTCGAACAGCACCATCTCTCCGGCGGCGGGCAGGTGCGCGACGTAGCGCTGGAAGTACCACTGCGTCGCCTCGCGCTCGGTCGGTGCGGGCAATGCGACGACCCTGCAGATGCGGGGGTTCAGTGACTCGGTGATCCGCTTGATCGCTCCGCCTTTTCCGGCGGCGTCGCGACCCTCGAAGATCACCACGACCTTCAGACCCTCGTGCTTGATCCACTGCTGGAGTTTGACCAGCTCGACCTGAAGCTTTCTCAGCTCCTGCTGATATTGCTTGTTGCCGAGTTTGGGCTTGGCATCTTTGATGTCCTTGGTGGATCCACGAGTCCCCATGGTTCAGCCATCATGGTCTCGTTCAAGGAAGTTCGTCCAGACGCGGCCGTCTTTACCATTTCGAGGGATGACAAAGAGGCGGCTTCGAGCTCATACTCGCCCAGGGGTACGACCCCCACGGGTGAGGAGGTCGCCATGGCCGAGACGGTTACGGTCGAGGGAAAGCAGTACCTGAGGCGGAATCCGCTCGGTGTTCTCGGTCTCTCGATCATCACGATCGGGATCTACTTCTTCGTCTGGTACTACAAGATCAACAAGGAGCTTCGCGAGGCGGAGAACGATCCGACCATCAGCCCGATGCGCTCGCTGATGGCGGTGCTCTTCGGTTGGATCATCATCGTCCCGCCGTTCCTCGCGATGTACAACACCGCCAAGCACGTGCAAGCGTTGGAGCAGCGGATGGGCGTGCAGCAGACGATCGAACCGATCCTGACCGTCGTGCTGGAAGTGGTGTTCTCGCTGGGCAACGGGGCCTACGTGCAGGACCACATGAACCGCGCGTGGGACGCGGCCGGAGCGACGGCCGTACCGGCGGTTCCTCCGCCGGGGTCGAACCCGAGCCCGGCGTAGCGCCGCCGCTCGGACGTAGCGGGCGAGCCGGGAGGACTCCTCCGGAATCGCTCCGCATGCTGCCGACCCCGAGTTAGCCATTTCGAAGGATGTTTCCGGCGCCGCGACCGCCCGTACGCTCTGGGCTGGGAAGAGATGCGCGCGGCCATCCGATTGGTTGTGGCACTCACGCTCGCGCTCGGCGCGGCGGGAGTCTCCGCGCCGTTCGACATCTCCACGGCCGATCCGGCGGCGATCACGCTCAGCTCGTGGATCAAGACGACCTATCCGAAGCAGGCAGCCGCTCGGGAGTACAGCACCATCCCGGCGACCAAGCGCTGGGCGTTGCTCATCGGGATCAACGACTACGCGAGTCCGACGGGCGATCTCGTGGGATCGAAACCCGACGCGGTCGAGCTCCGCACAGTTATGTTGAACCTGGGATGGCGATCCGATCACATCATCCTGTTGACGGACCGCGCCGCAACCGCGTCGCACATCATCCAGGCGCTCCGTTGGCTGGAGCTGAAGACCACCTACGCGTCGACCGTGGTGTTTCACTACGCCGGGCATGAGAAGTACACGCGAACGACGTCGGACGGGGACAACGAGACGCGGGACGTCATGATCTGGGGCGCCGACAACCGGTACATCCTCGACGGCAACCTCGGGAAGGAGATGAACCGCGTGCGGGCGTCGCGCATGTGGATCGACATCTCGACGTGCCGGGCGGCCGGCTTCAACGACTACGGGATGGTGAAGACGAACCGCGTTCTGACGTTCTCCTCGACGGCGAGCGAGTATTCGTACGACGTGCCGTCGTTACGTCACTCGGCGTTCGGGTACTACTTGATCCACCTCGGGATGTATCTCAAGCGGGGCGACGCGAATCACGACGGAAGGGTCGCCGTCGAAGAGGCGGCCGCGTACGCTCGTCCGCTGGTCGTCGCGCAGACGTATCGAACCCAACATCCGGTGACGGTCGACAGGGTCACCGGAGGGATGTACCTGACGATCCCGCGGGCATAGCCGTCTCCCCGCGAGTGCCTGACATGGCAGGCATGGCAGGCATGGCAGGCAGTTCTGAGAGGTGGTGCCGGCCGTTAGGCGGCGGCTTCGGCAGAATCGGCCGGTTCGAGGGCGTGGCTCAGCACCTGGTCGATCGACTCGGCGAGGTGGAAGGTCATCTCCTCGCGCACTTGCGCGGGGACGTCGTCGAGGTCGCCCTCGTTGCGCTTCGGGAGGATGACCTCCTTCAGTCCGGCGCGGTGCGCCGCGAGCACCTTCTGCTTCACGCCGCCGATCGGCAGAACCTTGCCTTGCAGCGTGACCTCGCCGGTCATCCCGACGATCGGCCGCACCGGGCGGTCGGTCAGAAGCGAGACCAGCGCCGTGGTCATGGCGGTGCCCGCCGAAGGGCCGTCCTTCGGGACGGCGCCGGCCGGCACGTGGAGGTGGAACCGTCGGTTCGTGGCCGACGGTTCGATGCCCAGTTCGACCGCGTGTGCGCGGACGTAGGACAGCGCGATCTGCGCCGACTCCTTCATCACGTCGCCGAGTTGGCCGGTCAGCGTGAAGCCCGGACCTTCCGAATCCCTGGCGTCCATCGCGGTCGCTTCGACGAATAGCACGT
>JBIOTQ010000137.1:0-35025 GCA_044866075.1 Actinomycetota bacterium
CTGTCGCACCGCGGGGTGTGCGCTGCTCGGCGGCGAAACGGCGGAACACCCCGGGATGATGGAACCCGACGCCTACGACATCGCCGCCTTCGCCGTCGGCGCCGCCGAACGCACCGCGATGTGGGGGCCCGAACGGGTTGGGGACGGCGACGCGATCATCGGCATCGCGTCGAGCGGCCTCCACTCGAACGGATACTCGCTGGTCCGGAAGCTGATCCTCGAGCACGACCTCGACCTCGCCGAAACACGCGCGGAACTCGGCGATTCGAGCCTCGGTGATGCCCTCCTCGAACCGACGCTGATCTACGCGCCGGCGATGCTCGCCCTCGCGAAGGACGACGGTGCCGAGATCCACGCGGCGGCGCACATCACCGGTGGCGGGATCGCCGGAAACGTCCCCCGTGCGCTCCCCTCCGGACTCGAAGCCGTCGTCGACCCGAACGCCTGGCCCCGTCCCTCTATCTTCGCATTCCTGCAAAGAACGGGCGCCATCTCCGAGGACGACATGTGGAAAACCTTCAACCTGGGCCTCGGTATGACGATGGTACTAAGCGAAGGTCGGGCCGACGCTGCGGTCCGCGGTCTGGGGGAGCGCGGGTTGGCCGCATATCGCATCGGCTCGGTACGGCGGGGCGATGGAGGGGTCGTACGTGAGGTTCGCTCGACGTGAGAGCACAGCTGTCGCCGGTGAGGCGGAACGCCGCGCGCAACCAGAAACCGAACCACAGGGTGAGCGTCGCGCGTCCCGGGCGACGCACCTAAGGGCGGTCTCTCCCGCCGAACGGCTGCGCTCTCTCGAAGACGTTGAGCGCGGACGGTGGCACCTCTGGTCGACCACCTTCGTCCTGCTGTTCTCTTTCTCGCTGGCGATCGCCGTCATGTCCTACTGGCGGGACGCATTGCCGGAGTCGATCGCGCAGGTCCTCGACTACTCGTCGATCCGCTTCGTCTTCGTCCTGCTGTCGTTCGCTTTCACGATCTACGTCATCGATCGCGAGAGACGCTTCCGCCGGGTCACACACGCGCTGATCGACACCCGCGCCCGGTCGCTCGCGCTCGAGGATCGGCTGCGCGAGGTATCCGCGTTGCAGCAGGTGCTCGCAGCCGTGAACTCGTCGTTGCAACTCGATCAGGTTCTCGAGGTCATCCTGCGCCAGTCGTCGCGCCTCGTGAACGCCACCGAAGGCGCCGTCCTGTTGCTCGACCCCGAAGAGGGCGTCCTCACCATCGGATCGGCGTTACCGACCGACCTCAGCGGCCGTTTCGCGATCGGCGAGGACCTCCCGGGCACCGTCGCACGGACGCGCCTCGCGACGCTCGTTCCCACGCCCGACGACGTCGCGCGCTACCCCTGGCTGGCCAGTCGCGGCGTGACCTCGAGCATGTGCGCGCCGCTCGTCGCCGGCGGGCAGCTGATCGGCACGCTGATCCTTTCGAGCACGGAGGACCGCCCATTCGGCGAGTACGACCTGCGCCTCGTGATGCTCTTCGCCGAGCAAGCCGCGGTCGCGATCTCCAACGCGCAAGCCTTCCGCCGCGAGCAGGAGAGCGTCTCGCGCCTCGCCGACCTCGACCGTTTGAAGACCGACTTCATCGCGACGATCACGCACGAGCTGAAGACGCCGCTCACGTCCCTGATGGGATACGCGCAGATCCTTCGCAAGCGCGCCACGGACCTCGACCCCGAACAGCGCGAAGAGTTCTTCAACATCATGGCGCGCCAGGGCGAAAAGATCCTTCGTCTGATAGAGGAGCTTCTGCAGTCGAGCCGCATCGAGGCCGGCGGGGCGAAACTCCGTCGCGAGCCCCTCGATCTTCGCAGTATCGCGAAGGACGTCGAGTCGGGGCTTTCGGGTCTCGCGAAGACGCACTCATTGATCTTCGAGGTCCCCGAGGGCGACATGGGTCTGTTCGGCGACCCGACCGCCCTCGAACACGTCCTCACCAACCTTCTCGAGAACGCGCTCAAGTACTCGCAGGCGGGAACGGAGATCCGTCTTACCGTCGAGGAAGACGAGGCCGAGATCCTGATCAAGGTCGCGGATCAGGGCCAGGGCATCGATCCCGAAGATCTCCCGCACATCTTCGAGCGCTTCCGTCAGTCCGGCGGCAAGGGACGCACGCGCAACTCCGTCGGGCTGGGCCTCTACATCGTGCGCAGCCTCGTCGGCGCGCACGGCGGGCGCGTGTGGGCCGACTCGCAGCTCGGGAAGGGCACCACCTTCACGATCGCGCTGCCGCGCCGCGCCGAAGGGGACGCGCGTCTCGAACTACAGGACGCCGAACAGTCGAGCCGGCTTCTCGACCAGGTCACCGAGGTACCGTAGGAACCGGCCTGCCTCGGCCCCGTCGATGATGCGGTGGTCGAAGGAAAGCGCCAGCGTCATCACATCCCGCGCCACGATCTGATCGTTCACGACCCACGGCCGTTTCGCGATCGCGCCCGCGGCCAGGATCGCCGCCTCGGGATGGTTGATGATCGGCGTCCCCGAATCCATCCCGAACGAGCCGACGTTCGTGATCGTGATCGTCGAACCGGTCAGCTCGGCCGGCGTGATCGTCCCGGCGCGCGCCGCCTCCGCGAGACGCGCGACCTCCCGCGCGATCTCGAAAACCGACAGCTGGTCCGCGTCGCGCACGACGGGCACCAGCAAGCCGCGTTCCGTGTCCGTCGCGATCCCGATGTGGTACGCGTGCTTCACGATGATCTCGCTCGTCGCCGCGTCCCACGACCCGTTGATCCACGGGTGGCGCCGCAGCGCCGCGATCACCGCTTTCACCAACACCGGCAGCGGCGACATCTTGATGCCCTCGGCCTCCGGCGCGGCGCGCAGGTCGTCGCGGAGCTTCATAAGCTCGGTCGCGTCCACCTGCAGCCACTCGGTGACGTGCGGGATCTCTCCGTACGAGCGCGCCATCCGCTCGGCGATCGTCCGCCGGATCGCGCGCACCGGTATGCGCTCTTCGGCCGGGCCTTCCGTCGCCGCGCCGCGCCTCTGCACCGGCTCCAGGCGCGTCACCGACGCGATGGGTTCCTCGGCCGGCGCCGGCGCTTCACTCGATGCCGCCATGACATCGTCGCGCGTGACGCGGCCGTCCGGCCCCGAGCCGCGCACCGAGTCGATGTCGACGCCGAGCTCCTTCGCCAGCTTCCGCACCGGCGGGGTCGCGAGCGCCTTCGCCGGCAAGGCGGGTTCGGGCTCCGGCTCGGCTTCCGTGTTTGCGGCCTTGCCGAGCTTCTTGCGCCGCCGCCGCCGTGACCCTTCCTCCTCAGGCCCGTAGCCGACGAGCACCTCGCGGCGCTTCCCCGCCTCGGGCGCGGCGGACGAGGTCTTGATCGACACCAGCGGCGCGCCGACCTTCACGCGGTCCCCGACATCGCCGTGCAGCTTGTCGATCACGCCCGCGTACGGCGACGGGATCTGCACCAGAGCCTTCTCGGTCTCCACCTCGACGATCGGCTGGTTGAGCTCGACCTCCTCGCCCTCCTTCACGAGCCAGGAGACGATCTCGGCTTCCTCCAGACCCTCGCCGAGGTCGGGGAGCTTGAACTCGCGGACTTCGTCGGCCATCAGTAGTTCAGCACCTTATCGACGGCGTCGAGGACGCGGTCGACGTCGGGAAGGTGGACGTCTTCGAGCTTCGCCGGAGGGTACGGGATGTCGAACCCTCCGACCCGTATCACCGGCGCGTGGAGCGACAGGAAGTCGTCCTCCATGATGCGCGCCGCGATCTCGCCACCGAAGCCGCTCGTCACCTGCGCTTCGTGCACCACGACCGCCCGGCCGGTCTTCTTGACGCTGTTCAAGATCGTGTCGAGATCGAGCGGTACCAGCGTCCGCAGGTCGATCAGTTCGATCGCGACCCCATCGGCCTCCGCGTCCTCACACGCGTCCTGGCAGGTCCTCACCGTCGGGCCGTACGTGATCAACGTCACGTCGGTTCCCTCGCGCAGCACGCGCGCCTTCCCGATCGGCAGTCCGTTCGGCTCGAGCTCGACGTCCTCGCGGATCCAGTAGCGCCGCTTCGGCTCGAAAAAGATCACCGGATCGGGGTCGTCGATCGACCGCACCAGCAACGAGAATGCGTCGGCCGGCGTCGACGGCGTTACAACTTTCAAGCCGGCGGTGTGGGTGAAATACGCCTCCGGGCTCTCCGAGTGGTGCTCGACCGCGCCGATACCGCCGCCGAACGGGATGCGGATGACTATGTTCAGGCGCATCCGGCCCCGCGAGCGCGAGCCGTACTTCGCGACGTGCGACACGATCTGCTCGAAGGCCGGATACGTGAAGCCGTCGAACTGCATCTCGCAGATCGGCTTGAAGCCGTACATCGCCATCCCGATCGCCGCGCCGACGATGCCCGACTCCGCGAGCGGCGTGTCGAGCACGCGCTCCTCGCCGAACTCCGCTTGCAGCTTGTCGGTGACGCGGAAGACGCCGCCGAGCTTGCCGACGTCCTCGCCGAGCACGACGACGTGGGGGTCGTTGCGCATGCAGTACCGCATCGCCTCGTTGAGCGCCTGGGCCATGGTCACGGTCGGCATGGCTATTCTTCGTCCTCCGCGGCCAGCTCTTCTGACAAGAGCCATTCCTCCCGGCGCAGCGTCTCCGGCTCCTCCGAGTAGACGTACTCGAACAGCTCATGGGCCGGCCGCGGCCCCGCGCCGACGATCTCCGCACGGATGTGCGCGGCGATCTCCTTCGCCTCGGCGTCGACCTTGGCGTCGAACTCCTCCGTGAGGACGCCCTCGCGCTCGAGGTACTTGGTGAAACGCGCGATCGGGTCGAGCGCCTCCCAGCGCTTCATCTCCTCCTCGGTGCGGTAGCGCGTCGGGTCGTCGGCCGTCGAGTGCGGCCCCATGCGGAACGTGACCGCCTCGATCAGGGTCGGGCCGCCACCCTCGCGCGCGCGATCCACCGCTTCCTTGGCGACCGCGTAGCACGCGAGCACGTCGTTGCCGTCGACGCGGACGCCGGGGAACCCGTAGCCCAACGCCTTGACGGCGATCGTCGGCGCGGCGGTTTGCTTCACGACGGGAACCGAGATCGCGTACTGATTGTTCTGGCACAGGAACACAGCGGGCGCGCGCCACACGCCGGCGAAGTTCAGGCCCTCGTGGAAGTCGCCCTCAGATGTGGCGCCGTCGCCCATGCACCCGAGCGCGACCGTCTTCGCGCCGTCGAGCTTCGCCGCTATCGCGAACCCGGCCGCGTGCAGCGTCTGCGTCCCGACCGGAACGGCGTACAGCGCGAAGCGGTGTTCCTTCATGTCCCACAACCCGCCGTGCCAGGTCCCTCGGAACAGGTGCAGGACGTCCACGGGATCGATCTTGCGCATCATCGCCAGCGCGAGCTCGCGGTACGACGGGAAGATCCAGTCGCCCTCGTCGAGCGCGTACCCGGTGCCGACCTGGGCGGCCTCCTGACCGAGGAGCGGGGTGTACACGCCGAGCTCGCCCTGGCGCTGGAGGTTCGTGCCCTCCTGGTCGGCGCGCCGCGCCAGCACCATCAGGCGGTAGATCTCGAGGAGGTCGTCCTTCTTGAGGTCGGGTTCGTACTCGGCGTCGGGGAGGAGCGTCCCGTCGGGAGCCAGGATCTGAACCGTCTCCGTCGGGACGGACGCGGGGTCGACGAACCCCCGCCTGGGGCCCTTCATCCGGTTCCTCCTCGCTCGGCCGGGATCGCCGCCGGGCTCGCCACACGTCCTTCCCGCGGGATCGCCGCGGTTTCATCCATGGTCACCGACCAAGACGAACGTCGTCAACGGACCCACTTACATGCGCCCCAGGACTTCTCCGCGCAGGAGCCCGAGCTGCCGCAGGCGCTTCTCCATCTCCTGGCGGCCGACCCGGAACGCCCGCGCGGCTTCCTCGATGTCGATTCGACCCTCGAAGCTCTTGGCCACTTTCTCGAGGACCGGGGCCGGCATGAGCAGTTCCGCCGCGAAGAGGTCCGCTTCGTGCTCGAGCTCGTTCTTCTCCCACTGCACCTGCCGCGGCACCGGCTGGTCGCCGTGCAGGACGTGGTGCCCGATCTCGTGCGCCAGACGCCAGCGTTCGCGCGCCGTGGGCGCGCGCTCCTGCGCCTTCAGACGCGTGCGCCCGCGCGTGGGGCGCGTGAGTCCCTCCCACACGTCGGCGGAAAGGTGCCAGGGCCGCTCGTGGTGGAGCCGCAGATAGGCGAGGACGCGTTCCAAGTCGACGGGGGCATCCTTGATCCCGGCCGACGAGAGGACCCTCTTCGCCCGCTTCGCTATCGCGTCGGGTTCGGTCACGCGCCAACTGTAACCGAGGCCGGTGGGGGCCTCCAGGAGAACGCGAGCTAGGCCTGCGGCGTCACACGGAGGAACGGGACGCCGTCGGACAACGCGACCGTGATCCGCACGACCTGCCCGGCCGGGCCGAGTGGACCGCGCCATTGGCCGTCGAACAAGACGCGCACGGCCGCCGCGTTCCCGGCGACGATCGTCAGCGTCCGGCGCGCGCGGAAGACCTCCATGAAGGATCCCGTCACCGTGCGTCCCGGGAAGATCGCGGCGCCGTCGGCGACGACCCGGATCCAGCTGGCGCCTCCCGAGACCTCGAGAGTGATCGACGGAGTTGTCGTGGCGGCGACCGGAACCGGCGCATGATCTTTCGGTTCGACGGACGGCGCCGTCGCGATCGTCGGCAACGTTGCGGGGAATCCCGCCCGGCCGGGATGCGACGACCCGCCGGTCGCGACCATCGCGATGGCTGCGGCGAAGGCGATCGCGAGGACGATGATCCGCGTTCGGCGACGCCGCGTCGTTTCCGGCGGCGGGACGACGTCCGCGGGGATCTCGATCGGAGCCGGCGCGTCCGGTTCGAAGCGCGCGAGAAGCTCTTGCTCGTCGGCGATGCGCAGATAGCGCGCGTAGGCGCGCAGGAATCCGCGGGCATAGAGGGCGCCGGGGAACGCGGAGGCCGGTTCGTTACGCTCGAGCGCTTCGAGATACCGCCGTGGGATGCACGTCTCCTTCACGGCCCGGTCGAGGCTGACGCGGCGTCGCCGGCGCGTCGTCCGCAGGATCGTGCCGATGTCGTCGGCCCCGTCGGGCGACGCCGCTCTCGCACGCGCGCGACGGCCGTTTCCTTCCATGAGCTTCCACGTCGCGGGTGGGGCGGTTTCCTCGGGGGGTGCGACGAGCGCCAACGCGCGAAGCGTGGAGCGTTTGACGCGCATCGCTGTCGGCACGTTGATCCCCGAGCGTGAGACCGGTCGTCCGGTGGATACCCGCTCCAATGCAAGCTAAACGGGGAAAAGTTGCAATGTCCGAACGGGCAAGGGCGGTGGGTGGACGATCAGCGGCTCCCACGCTCTGCCACCGACGCGGCGCGGATCCGTTCCTCCGCGATCGAATCGGCGGCTGCTGCTGTGGTGGTCCCTTCAGCGCGGGCGCGTTCGAAAACATTGCGGAGACGGTCGGCGATCGCGGCCGTCTTGGCGTGCGCGCGCTCGGAGTCGTACCCGTGGAGCTCGTCCTCGACGTTGATCAGGCCGCCGGCGTTGATCACGTAATCGGGTGCGTAGAGGATCCCGGCCTCCGTGAGCGCGGCCCCGTGATCGGGCCGTTCCAGCTGGTTGTTGGCCGCCCCGCCGATGGCGCGGCACTTGAACCCGGCCAAGGTCGCGTCGTTCACGACCGCACCTAGGGCGCAGGGCGAGAGGATGTCGCAGGGGACGGAGAGGATCTCATCCGCCGGCACCACGTCGGCCCCTACCTCGGCGGCGAGGGCTTGAGCGGCCACGGCGTCGATATCCGCGATCGTCAGCTGTGCACCCTCCTCGGCGAGGTGCCGGACGACGCCGCCCCCGACCTTGCCCACGCCTTGAACCGCGACGTGCCTCCCGCTGAGCGACGGTTCACCCCAGAGTTCCTCGGCCACGGCCTTGAGCCCGTACCACACTCCGTAGGCGGTGACCGTCGACGGGTCGCCGGAGCCGGACGAGGTTCCGGTTACGTAGCGAGTGGTCTGCGCGATGACATCCATGTCGGCGCTCGTGGTTCCGACGTCGGCGGTCGTGATGTAGGCGCCGCCGAGCCGTTCGACCGCGCGCCCGTACGCGCGCAGGAGCTCGTCGGTCTTCTGCGTGCGCGCGTTCCCGATGACGACCGCTTTCCCGCCGCCGAGGTCGAGGTCGGCCGCCGCCGCCTTGTACGCCATCGCCTTCGATAGGCGGAGCACGTCGCGCAGCGCGGCGTCCTCGCTCTCGAACGGCCAGAACCGGGTGCCGCCGAGCGCCGGGCCCAGCGCCGTGGAGTAGATCGCGATGATGCAGCGGAGCCCCGCGGACTGATCGTGGGCGAAGGTGATCGTTTCGTACTCGTCGCCGAGCAGATCGAACACCGTCACGGGGCCATGTTACCCGGCCGTGAGAAGCGTTCGGCCGCCCATGACGGGCGGCCTGAGCGAAGCTTGTCGCGTGTTAGAACGAAACGGTGCGCAGGAGCAGAGCGTCGACGTCCGGCGTCGCCTCCCAGGCGGCGTCATACGGTAGCTCGATACCCCAGTCGTCCTCTGCTTCGATCCCCGGATTGGCGGCGAAGAAAGCCATGCGCAACCAGATCTCTGTCGTGTCGGGACTCATCTGCTCGATCTTCATAGGCACCCTCCGTCTCCCAGCGCACCACCCTACAGAAACGCACGGAATTGCCAAGCGGATAAAACGCATTACTTCTGGGTAATTTCGTGAGCATTCGTGAAGCGCGCTGGTCGCGCGTTACTCGGCGGTAGCGTTACCCGTCGGTAGCTCATTCAAGCGGTTGATGAGCAGACGCAGCCGGCCGTATCTCATGCGATCGAACCACAGTCCGATCCTCGGCAAGTCGGGCACGTCGTCGTCCCGGAGCTCCTCCGCGCTGCAGTCGAGCGGCTCGATGGTCCCCTGCGTGAGGATGTCGGCGAAGTCCTCCGATAACTGTTTGAGCGCCGTCTCGTCGGGCATCGCCTTCAATCTCAAGATAAGCCGGCCGCCGACGAACCGCTGCGAGTGATACACGCGGTAGAAGTTCATGATCTCGTCGACCGCTTCCGGGATCGAATCGGTGCAGAGATACAGGCAGCGATCCTCCGGCGACACGAACCCGCCGCCGATCAACCGCTCGTCGATCCAGGACTGGAAGCTGCTCCAGAACGTCCCGCCCGGGGGATCGAGCAGCACGATCGGATGCAGATCGCTCTTGCCCGTCTGGATGAGCGTGAGCAGCTCGAACGTTTCGTCGAGCGTCCCGAAGCCGCCGGGCAGCAGGACGAACGCGTCGGCTTCCTTGATGAACATGAGCTTGCGCGTGAAGAAGTACTTGAAGTTGATGAGCTTCGGATCCTCGGCGATGAACGGGTTCGGCTGGGCCTCGAACGGCAAGCGGATGTTGACGCCGAACGACCGCTCGCCGCCGGCGCCCTCTTGCGCTCCCTCCATAACGCCGGGCCCGGCGCCGGTGACGACCATCCAGCCGCGCGCGACGATCTCCTCGGCGAGCTCGCGCGCCTGGACGTACTCGGGGTCGGTCGGCGCGGAGCGCGCCGACCCAAAAACCGTCACCTTGCGCTCGTGCCGGTACGGCGCGAAGACGCGGAACGCGTACCGCATCTCCTTGATCGCCGAGTTCACGATCTTTCGATCGAGGCGCCCGACCTCGTCCTTCGACAGGCGAAGCGCGGTGGCGATGATCTCGAACGCGAGGTCGGGGTCTTTACCGCCGAACTCCTCGACGAGCGCGCGGATCCGCTCGTCGACCTCCGCGCTTCCGGAGGAATACGCGCGTCGCCGCCGTGTTTCGGGCATGTGGCGAGTCTAGCGCCCGGGGAAGGGGCCTGGGCCTGGGGTAGTATCCACCTCGAGATGGTCCCCGCGGCCACGCTCAAGGTCTTCGAGCCGCTCGCCGCGTTCGATGCGAACGAGCGCGCCTATTGGGAGCGCTACGTCGAAGGCGGAACGGTCCCTCCCGCCGATTCTCTCTTGCTGTCGCGCGAACACGGTCTCCGGGGAGAGACGGCGACCGCGCTCGCCGAGAGCGAGCACGCCGACGTGATCGAGCGCCGCGAGGCGAAGTACGTATGCCCCCATCGGACGAAGTTGCGCCTGCTGGCCTCGCTGCTCGCGTTCCGCCGATCGATCCCCGCCGAGGTGGTCACGTCGTTCATGCCCGACGACGAGGTCGAGCGCGCCGCCGACGGCATCGATGCGATCCGGACAACGCACCCGACGTGGCGGAATCACGTCCTCGAGAGCACCTGGGAGGTCCCGCTCCACTGGTTCGTGCCGTTCGACGATGCCGAGCGGGAGCTCATCGAGGATCCGCTGGGCAGTAGGACGATCCGGTACGAGACGATCGTTCGCGCCGCGGCGGAGCGCAGCGCTCGGGCGCTCGAGATCGTTCGGGAGATGCTCCCGAACCCGGGGATCATCGCGCCGGTCGCGGGGCTCGCGCGCTGGCTCGAGGACTTCGACCCCGCCGGCGTCCTCGTCCTGGACTACGGCGCCGTCGGCTCGCTCTTCCCGTCCGAGGAGTTGGCCCGGGACCGGACCGCGCACGAGATCTGGGCCTCTATCAAGGCCCTGTCCGAGGGGGACGGGGACAGGGCCTCGGCCCACTACATGGTCGCGGCGGAGCGGTGGGCGGGGGTCCGCCGGAGGGAAGCCTGGAACTGACTTCCCTCTGACCTGCGGAAACGGCTTCGGCGGCTTAGTGGAACGAACCGCGGGTAGGGGTCTTCCGTAACAAAAGCGACGCCTCGTCGTTTATGGTGAGGGAGTCAGCAAAGAGGGTGATAGGGGCGATAGCCTCATAGTGACTATCTCGTTGCTCGCACTCAAGTACCACCGGAAATGCTCCGAAAAGGCTATAGCGACGGTCGGACCCAGGACCGACAATCAGGGTCGCGAGTACGAATGGGACATCTGGGGACACCTCAGGAACGTACCCCAGGTAAGGAGGGTAACGGGATGAAGCGGGATCAGTCGTCGGGCGAGACGCTGCTCACCCCCGCCGAGGTCGCCGCCCTGTTCCGCGTGGACCCCAAGACGGTCACGCGTTGGGCGAAGGCCGGGAAGCTCTCTTCGATCCGGACGCTCGGTGGGCACCGCCGCTACCGCGAGTCCGAGGTCATGAGCCTCCTCGAAGGCGTGGCACCGAAGCGCGGATAATCGCGCCGAGCATCTAACTTAAGAACACCCGGCCGCTTCTCTCGGCCGGTTCGATCGAAGGGCGGCTTCGGCCGCCCTTTTCCATTCCCGCCTCAACCGGCCTCGCGGTTGTTCATCGAAACACCCGGGTAACAGCCCGGCATGAAGCGCCTGATCTGCTTGCTCGTAAGCGTGTGCGCGTTGTCATCGTGCGTCGGGCCGGCGCGGACAGACGCCGTGTACGAGGCCAAGGCCGTCGAGACCGCGAAGGCGGTGCGGTCGGCGGTCGAGACGGCGCGGCTCGCCGCGTCCACCGCCCTACACAACGTGACGGGTCAGTACCTGTCGGTCGTGCTGGCCGAGAGCGAGGAGGAAGCGGACGCCACGGCCGGCGCGTTCGATTCGATCCAGCCGCCGAGCGACCGCTCCGAGGCCCTCCACGAGAACCTCAGCGCGCTGATCGACGACGCGGTCGACGTCTTGCGGGGACTGCGGATCGCGGTGCGCCGGACGGAGCTCAGGTCGCTTCCCGAGAAGGCGGAAGCGCTCGCGGCCATCTCCCGCGCGCTCGCGTCGTTCGTCAGGGAGCGCGAGTGAAGCGCTTCTTCGCGATCACGCTCGGGATCCTCACCGCGATCGGTGGCTTCGTCGACATGGGGGATCTCATCGCCAACGCGGAGGCCGGCGCGCGATTCAGCATGTCGCTCGCGTGGGTGGTCGTTGTGGGCGTCATCGGGATCTGCATCTACGCCGAGATGTCGGGTCGCGTGGCGGCCATATCGCAGCGTCCGGTCTTCGATCTCGTGCGCGAGCGGTTGGGCGCTCGCGTCGGGCTCACCAACCTGGTGGCATCACTGTTCATCAACCTCCTCACCCTGACGGCGGAGATCGCCGGCGTCGCGCTCGTGCTCGAGCTCGCGTCTAGCATCAATTACCTCCTGTGGATCCCGTTCGCGGCGTTCATGGTGTGGCTCGTCATCTGGCGAGTGAAGTTCGAGACGATGGAACGCATCTTCGGGTTGATGGGGTTGCTGCTGATCGTCTTCGGGGTGGTCGTGTGGCAGTCACATCCCGATTGGGGCGGACTGCTTCACAATGCGTCGCACCCGTCGTTGCCGAAAGGCGAGGGGCTCCCAACGTACCTCTACTTCGGGATCGCGTTGTTCGGCGCCGCGATGACGCCGTACGAGGTGTTCTTCTTCTCGTCGGGAGCGGTCGAGGAACGCTGGACACGCAAGGATCTCGCCGTCGAGCGCGCGAACGTGTTCGTGGGTTTTCCGCTTGGCGGGCTGCTCTCGTTGTTCTTGATGGCCGGCGCCGCGATCTGGCTGGCGCCGCGCGGCGTCTCCGTCGGAACCCTTTCGCAGGTCGCGCTTCCAACTGTCGTCGTCATGGGGAAGCTCGGGCTCGCCATCCTGCTCGCCGGGATCTTCGCCGCCACGTTCGGCGCCGCCCTCGAAACGGGACTGTCGGCCGGGTACATCGTGTCGCAGTACTTCGGATGGCAGTGGGGGAAGTTCGTCTCGCCGAAGCGGGCGCCGCGTTTCCACCTCGTCGTGATGCTGTCCATCGCGGTCGCCGCCATGATCGGCCTGACGACGATCGATCCGGTCAAGGTGACGGAGTACTCGATCGTGCTGTCTGCGGCCGCGTTGCCTCTGACCTACTTCCCGATCCTCGTCGTCGCGAACGATCCGGACTACATGGGCGAGCGGGCGAACTCGAGGTTCATGAATTTCGTCGGAAGCGTGTATCTCGTGTTGCTCGTCGTCGTCGCGCTCGCGACGATCCCCTTGATGATCGCGACGAAGGCGGGTCAGTGATGGCGAGGTATCCCGCGCGCGTGGTCGATGCCGGCCTGATACTCCTCGACCGTCAGATCATCGACAAGGACGGGCTCATGGCCGGCAACGTCGACGACCTCGAGCTCACGTTCCCCGAGGAGGGAACCGGTCCGCCGATCGTGACGGCGATCTACGCGGGACCGGGTGCTCTCGCGCGGCGCGTGGGCGGGCGCCTAGGCGACTGGATCGAGTCCGTTCACGCGCGCCTGCACCCGAGCGAGAGGCCCGGCCCGGCGCGGATCCCGTTCGGCGTCGTGAAGCGGTTCGACAATCACGTCGAACTGACCGTGTCTCGGAGCGATCTCGAGGTGGGGCGCCTGGAGCGCTGGGTCCGCGAGCGCATCATCGACAAGATTCCCGGCGCGACCGATCAAGCCGAACAGGGGGACGAGGGATGAGGCTCACCGATCTGCTCGGTTCCCGGGTGGAGGGGCGCGACGGGCGGTCCGTCGGCGTCGTGACCGACGTGCGCCTCGTTCAGGACGGGCCCGGCGGCGGCGAGTTCGGCGCGGCTTTCCGCGTGCACGGGCTCGTGATCGGACGGAGCTCCATCGGCGCGCACATGGGCTTCGAGCGGGCGAACGTGCGCGGGCCGTGGCTGCTCAAGAAGCTCTTCGGGCTCATCCAAGGCGTTCCGCGCTACGCGGAGTGGACCCTCGTTCGCTCGATCGAACCCGAGCTCGTCCGCCTGAACGAGTTGGGCGAAGCGCTGCCGAAAGCCGAGCCCCCGCGCTAGATCCCGTTTGAAGCGACTTCGGGCCGGGGTATTCAGCAAGGCGATGAGCGCAGGAGCCTGGGTCATGGTGTTCGTGGTCGCGCTGACCTTCGGGTCGCTCGGCTTCCTCATCGTCACGATGGTGCGGAGCATCCGGAACGAGCGAACCGCCGGCCGCAGCATCGGGCGAGAGTTCGGTTTGAGCATCGTGCTAGTGGTGCTGTTCTTCTCGTCCTGGATCGGACAAGGTGTCGCTCAATGGCAGCGCTACACGGACGAACAACGCGCGCACCACGAAGCCGTGTCGGTCGGGGACTTCGTGTCCGACTTCGGCGCTTCGACGCTCGAGAACTGGCAGTCGGAGTTCCTCCAGCTGTTCTCGTTCGTCACCCTGGCCGCGTTGTTCGTCCACAAGGGCAGCTCGGAGTCGAAGGACGGCGACGAGAAGATGGAGGCGTCGCTGCGGCGCATCGAGGAGAAGCTGGGCAGCCTGCCAGGAAACGCGCCGTCGGGACCCGATGACGCGTGGAAGCTGCCGGACTCTCCGACCTTGACCGGCTGACGGTCAGCCGGCGACGAACGGCATCAGCACGCGCGTTCCCGCGAGGATCTGCGTCGCCGCGGGCTCGAGCTCGCTCTTGAACGTCGGCATGTCCACCGAGGAGAGTGTCAGCGCGATGCTGTGGCCGGCGGCGAACGTGTGCGCGTACGGCCACAGAGCGAACCGCACGTGGACGTCACCTGCGGGGTCCTGCACCGACATGCACGCGCGGTTGAGGAGCATCGCCGAGCCGTCGGGAGCGACGTCCCACACCTTCGCGTTGAGCTGGACGAAGCGCACCGCCGTCGTGCGCAGCATCGCATCGACGACCGGGGCGCCGACCATCCGGTACGACCCGTTGAGCGGGGCCGAGGTGTACGTCACTGCGTCGAGCGGGTTCGGTGATTCCGGTATCGAGCGGACGAGGTCTCCCATCTGCGGCGCCGGCAGGCGGCCCGGGATCTCGTTGGCCGCGACCGCGTCGTGGGCGAGGTTGGCGGAGACGGAGTCGTTGACGACCATCCCGACGGCTCCGTTCCCGGCGGGCCGGGCCGTGAGGAGGCCGCCCGCCCCCGCGTAGAGGGACGTCACGCGCGTTCCTGCCAAAGGCCATGCGGTTGCGCTCTTGCGCACCCAGAGACCGGGGAGGCCCGGCCCCGTGCGCTCCCAGTACGTGACTCTCGGCGTGCGGCCGCTGCGATAGCCGTGGTCGACGCCGCGCAGGAACTCGTCGATCCACGCGCGCATCGCCGCCTCCTTCGCGACCTCGTCGGCCGGGAAGTTCGGGCCGGCGGCGTGACCGCCGCTGCCGAACCAGTAGTGGACGGGTATCCTCGCGCGCTCGAGCGGTTTGAGGATGACCGCGGGGTGGTCGCCGGGGAAGAGCTGGTCCTCCCACGATTGCGTCCAGAAAACGGGAACGCGGCGCCGGATCAGCTGCGCGACGCCGGCCGTCGGCGAGTGCGCATCGAGCTCCGAGTTCGTCGCGGGGAACGGCCCGATCGGAACGTCTTCGGTGTCGGTGAAGATCGTCGTGCCCCAGCGGACGGCTGTGGCGTCGTCCGTCTGTGCCTGCGACGCCTTGTACGCGGCGGCGAAGATCGCCAGATCGAACGCGAACTTCGCGCAGTCGTTCGGGTTCAGCGCGCGGTTCAGGTTCGCGAAGGTGTTTCCGACGGCGGCGACCTTGACGCGCGGGTCGTGCTCGGCCGGCAAGAGCGACTCGCCCCCGCCTTGCGAGTAGCCGTTCACCGCCACGCGGTTCGCGTTGATCCGTCGTTTGAAGCGCGCGGCGATCCAGTCAAGCATCTCGGAGAAGTCGCGGGTGGTGCGCGGGCCGAAGAAGTCGAACACGCCCTCTGATCCGCCGTGCCCGCGATGCGAGTACGTGAGCAACGCGAAGTTCCCCGTGCGCACGAACGCGAGGCCGTACTTCACGTCGTACTCGTTGTCCTTGTTCGAGCCGCCGCCGTGCTGGCGAACCACGAGGGGGAAGCCGCCTCGCGGCGGCGATCTCTTGGGGACGTACACCGAGGCCTCGAGCGCGACGCCGTCGCTCATCTCGACCACGGCGTCCGTTTTCGTGTAGCTCGGGGCGGCGCGGCCCGGCAACGGGACGGCGGCAAGGATCAGGAGGAGGAGGGCGAGACGTCTCACGCCAGTGAAGATTCGGGACGGGACGCCGGATTCCCTTGGTTTCAAGGAGAGGTGAGTGCCCAGGGCCGGAATCGAACCAGCGACACCGGGTTCTTCAGACCCGTGCTCTGCCAACTGAGCTACCTGGGCGGTCGGGTCAGGATACCAGCCGTCGAACTGCGCCCGAGAGCCAGCACCCACCTCGAGCGATCGTTGCAGCGTTTGCTGCACCAGCGAAGCTGCTTCTTCTTGAGCGGTCGAGAACAAAGCTCACATCGCACGCGAGCACTGTAAGAGCCTCTGGTGACAACAACGTTCCGGCTCCGTGCCTGGGAGAGGGTTTTGGTTAAAGGAAGAGATCCTTTCGTTCTTCCCGTTTGCGCCGGCGACCGGACTTGAACCGGCGACCTTCACCTTGACAGGGTGACGAGCACTCCAAGCTGCTCCACGCCGGCGTGCGCGCCACAGTGTACCAAGGCGCTCAGAGCTCAGGCGGGCTTCTCGGGCGGACCGAGGGGGATCGTCGGCGGCGACGGTTCGTGCGGGCGGAACACCTCGACCAGGTTGACGCGCCCGGCCGCCACGCCGTCGAGGGAATCGGCCAGGGCGAGGGCTTCCTCGTCCGTCTCCGGGAAGCCGGTGAGCCGGATGTACGCCCCGGCACCGTCGAACACGAGCGTCGGTGTCCCGTACACGCCGTGCAGCACGACGGCTTCCTTGTGCTCGGCGCCGACCTCGGCTGTCCAGCGGTCGCGATCGAACTCCGTCACCCCGGCGTCCTTCGCGATCGCGAGAAGGTCATCCTCGCCGAGCTTGCGCTCTTCGCCGTGCATCGCTTCGAAGACGGCGTGGTGGTAGCGGGAGAAGTCGGCTTCGCGGACGGCATGCGCGAGCGCGAGGGCGAGGACGGAGACGCTGGGCTCGGCGCCGGCGCGCAGGTACGGCGGTTCGTCCTCGGGCCGATTGACCTCTTTCAAGGAGAACGTGCGCCAGTCCACGTGGAGGGACGGGCGCGCGGCGGCGGCCCGGTCGAGCCAGTGCAACGCTCGGTAAGAGTAGCGGCACGTGTAGTCGTAATAGACGGTCAACGTCGCTCGCGTCACGACGCTGATGCTACCGTCACGGCGCGATGTGCGAACGTCGGGGGAGGTAGAGGTGCGCGCCGTCCGTCTCACGGCCGCGCGGACGCTCCACGTCGTGGACGTGCCCAAGCCCAAGCCGGGCCCCGACGACGTCGTGATCCGCGTCGCGTCGTGTGGGATCTGCGGCTCGGACCTGTCGTGCTACAAGACCGGCGTCTACACCGGGTCGGTGCTCGGCCACGAGTTCGCAGGCTTCATCGAATCGATCGGGAGCGCATCCACGGACTTTCGCGTGGGCCAGCCGGTTCTCGTCGATCCCAAGGTCCCGTGCGGCGAGTGCCGTGACTGCAAGAGCGGGGCCTCGCATCGGTGCGTGTTCGCTCTCACGTCCGGGCCCGGTGGCATGCGCGACGGAGGGCTCGCTGAGCTCGTGTCGGTGCCGGAATCGTGCTTGCACCCGCTCCCCGACGGGCTGCGCGTCGAGGACGGTTGCCTGGCCGAGCCTCTCGCCGTCGCCATCCACGGGATCGATCGCGCCGGCGGCGTTGCTTCGGGGGAAGAGGCGGTCGTCGTCGGGCTCGGCCCCATCGGTCTCCTCACGGTGGCGGCGTTGCGTGCGCGCGGCGCCGGAACGATCACCGGCGTCGATCCCGTCGAGGTTCGGCGCGGGCTCGCCCAGGAACTCGGCGCCGATCGCGTCGTGCCCTCCTTGGCGGCGGCGCCGTCGGAGGTGCCGTTGGTTTTCGAGTGCTCGGGTAAGACGGAGATCTTGCAAGAAGCGACGAACCTCACCGCCGCCGGTGGACGCGTCGCGCTTCTGGGGGTCCCGATCGGCGAGGCGACCGTCATGCCACTTCCGTGGGTCGCGCGCGAGATCTCGCTCGTGGGGTGCATCGCCTCGGGCCCGGACGATTTCGTGGAGGCCGCCGCGATGCTCGCCGCCGATCCGGAGATCGCGCGGATCATCACCCGGCGGGTTCCGCTCGACGAGGTTCCGGCCGTCTTCGAGGAGCTCGTCACCTCCCCCGTCGACGGCAAGATCGTCGCCGTCCCCAACGGCTAGATCAAGCCGGGTAACCTGGGGCGCCGTGGACTTCACCCTCACCGACGAGCAGAGAGAGCTCCGCCGCGCCACGCGCGAGCTGGCCGACAAGGAGTTCCGCCCGCGCGCGGCGCGCTGGGACGAGAACGAAGAGTTCCCATCCGAGTGCCTCGAGATCCTCGGACGTCAGGGGCTGACCGGGTTGACCGTGCCGGAGAAGTACGGCGGGCTCGGGCTGGGCGACCTCGAGTCGGCGCTCGTCCTCGAGCAGATCGCCCGGGTCTGCCTGTCGACGGCCGTCGTCTGCCAGTTGTTTTTGAACGGACCGCCCCGCGCTATCGCGGCGTTCGGAAGCGAAGACCTGAAGGAACGCTACCTCCCGCGAATCTCCTCCGGTGAGTGTCTGGTCGGCATCGGCATGACCGAGCCGGACGCCGGGTCCGCCGCGATGGACATGCGGGCTCGGCTGAAGCGCACCGACGGCGGATGGCGGCTGGACGCGTACAAGAACATGGTGACCGGTGGGCACAAGGCGGGCGCGTTCTTCGTGGTGACGCGGTTCCCGGCGGACGACCCGTCGCGCGCGCTCGGCGCGGTGATGGTGCCGGCGGACGCAGCGGGCGTGACGGTGTCGAAGGTGCACAAGAAGATGGGCCTCCGCGGGGCCGCGGAGGCGGAGATCGCGTTCGACGACACGCCGGTCGCAGACGAGGACGTCCTTCTGGAAGGCGACCCGGACGGACGAGCGATCCGCACGATCCTCGCGCAGTTCAACCACGAGCGCCTCGGGAACTCGGCGATGTGCGTGGGCGTCGCGTCAGGAGCGCTCGACGAGTCGATCCGTTACGCGCAGGAACGCATGATCGGGAAGCAGAGGCTGATCGACATCCAGGCGATCCAGCACAAGCTGGCCGAGATGGCGACGAAGGTCGACGCGGCGCGTCTGATGGTGTGGCGCGCGGCGACAAGCGGCGAGGAGATCAACGGCATCCACGAGCCGTCGCCGATCTACGTCGCGAAGGCCAAGTGGTACGCGAACGTGGTCGCGCAAGAGGTCTCCAACGAGGCGATCCAGATCCACGGCGGGTACGGGTACACGCGCGAGTTCGCCGTCGAGCGGATGTTCCGCGACGTGCGCGGGCTGGCGATCGGTGCGGGAACCGTCGAGGTGCAGAAGAACCTGATCGCGCGACTGCTCGACCGGCAGGGAGAGAACGAGGCGCTCTAGACCAGCGATCGGGTCAACCCGGGTGGGTGGGGAGGCCGATAAGGTCGGCCGCTAACGTCCTACTGCTCTGGCCTTGAGCGCGTTGTTGCGGGAGCGGTTCCCATTCTCCGGCGCCGCGGTAACGCGCCGCTTCGCCTTCGTCGCCCGAACGCGCGCGACCTTCGTGCCGCGCACGGCGTCGGCTCTCTGGGTTGCGCGGTGCACGCGCTCGCGCAGGCGGCCGATGGTCTCCGCCAGGGCGTCGAGCTCGTCGGCCAGCCAGTCGCGACCGGCCTGGGCGATCGCGACGTCGTCGAGGAGCGACGTGGGCTCGATCCAGCGGCGCACCCCGTCGAGCGAACGGCGCAGGCTGGGGAGCGGGTTCTCCACGCGTCGCGGGGGTTTCGATGGGGTCGACGTCCGAGACTCGCGCGTGAGGCGATCGACGCTCCACGACCCGCGCTCCGCGCGCTCGAGCCAGGCCAGCTTGTCGGGCAGGCCTGCGACGCACTGGAAGTGGGAGAACGAGAGATCCGCGAAGCGCGTTCGTGCGTTCGGCTCGTACGACTTCGCGACCCATCGGTACCGGCGGATGGTTCCGTACGACTCGCCGATGTCCTCGGCGAAGCGTTGGAGAGCGCCGGAGGCGTAGCGTCGTTCCACCAGCAGAGCGAGGAGGCCGATCCGCCACTTCCCGCCGTCCATGGCTCCGCGGGCCGCGCGGCCTTCGGCGACGATCCGGCGCCAGTCGTAGGCGCTGGCCGTGCCCGCGCCGCCGCGCTCTTCGAGGTCCTCGAAGAAGTCGTCGATAGGGATAGCTCGCACCGGGTTCGCCCCTGTCCCCAGATGTGACGCGCGTGTCAGTTGTAACACCTGACGGTCCGTCAGGTCAACCACCGGACCGGGACGAGGCGGCAAAAAGAAGGAGCCATCGCGAACGGCGCTATCCGGGCAGGCGGTAGACGCGGGGTGCGACCATCACGGGGAGGTCTCGGGACTCGTCGAGGTCGCCGAAGCGTCGTTCCGCCCACGGACGAACGGCTGCGGCCGCGCTGCGCCGCGTGGCTTCGTCCACGGACCAAGTGAACGCGAAAGCTCCGTTCTCGAAGAGGGCGAGGATGACAGAGAGAGGCAGGTGGTACGAGCCGGCGACCGGCGGGAGGTCGTGCCCCGGCGCGTCCGACTCGGCGAGGACGGCGTCGAGATCGTCGATGGCGGTGATGCCGGGATGCCGCCGCTCGATCCCGGCCTCGGCGATGAAGCGCTGCTCCAGTTCACGCACCGCCCCGACCCAGCCGCCCCGACGTCGGGGATCGGCGCTGCCGACATCGAACACGAGCGCCCCACCGGGACGGGTGACGCGAACCATTTCGCGCACCGCGTCGGGCCAGGAAGCGATCAGGTGCAGCACGTGGATGGCGTAGGCGCCTCCGAAGGAGTTGTCTCCGAACGGGAGAGACGTCGCGTCGGCGAGGCAGATGTGGACGGGCGTTACGTTCGCTGCGTTCTCGCGGAGCTTGTCGAGCATAGCTCCGGCGATGTCGATGCCGTAGACGTCTATGCCTCGCGCCGCGAGCGGCAGCGCGATGCGCCCGGTCCCGATGCCGATCTCGAGGTAAGGCCCGGTTCCCAGCTCCGCCGCGATCGCGTCGCACGTGGCGGCGAGGATCTCGGGGGGAAGGCCGCGCGTTGCGTCGTAGAAGCTCGCGGCGCGATCGAAAGAGATCGAACCCTCGCCCGTCACCGTTCTTCGAGTTGCCGCCGGAGCCGGTACTTCTGGATCTTCCCCGACAACGTCCGCGGGAAGTCGGTCACAAGCTCGAGGCGCTCGGGCGTCTTCTGCTTGGCGACGCCCTGCTCTTTGAAGTGGGCGAGGATCTCCTCGAGCGTCAGCGGCTGGTCGTCGCGCGTCTTGACGAACGCGCAGACGCGCTCGCCGTAGCGCGCGTCGGCGATCGCGGTGACGGCCGACTCCTGCACCTTCGGGTGCGTCGCGAGGATCTCTTCGACCTCGCGCGCGGAGATGTTCTCGCCGCCGCGGATGATGATGTCTTTCTTGCGGTCGGTGATGACCAGGTAGCCGTCCGCGTCCAACCGGCCGATGTCCCCCGTGCGGAACCAACCGTCGTCGTCGAAAGCCTCGGCGTCCATCGCCGGATCCATGTAGCCGAGGAACTGATCGGGGCCGCGCGAGAGCACCTCGCCCTCCTCACCGTGCGGGACCTCCTTCCCGTCGTCGTCGACGAGACGGATCTCGACGTCGGCCTGCGGGCGGCCGTCGGTGAACGCGCACTTGTCGGGCGGGTCGGTGAGAGTCCCCATCGTGATCGAGGGGTGCTCGGTGCAGCCGTACGAGCGCGACGACGCCCAGCCGAGCCCGTGCAGCTGCTGCACGATCGACGGCGGCACGCCGGCGCCGCCGAGCCCGAAGAGCTGGAGCGACGACGTGTCGAAGTCCTTGAACTCGGGCGCCCCAACGAGAGTCATCGCGAAGAACGTCGCGCCGCCCGTCCGCGTCACCTTGTGCTCCTGGATCAGCTCCAGCGCCCATTTCGGATCCCAGCCGTCCATCAGCACGAGCTTCTGGTAGCCGTACAGGAACGGCGCGATCAGCGCGGAGAAGATCCCCGCAATGTGGCCGATCGGGTTCGGGCATAGGAAGACGTCCTGCTCGTCCCCGCCGGAGCACGCTTTCGTCTGGCGGCACTCGGCGAGCAACGAATTGTGCGAGTGCACGACACCTTTCGGGTCGGAGGTCGTGCCCGACGTGTACGCGAGGATGTGCGGCTCGTCGGGTGAGATATCCGGCCGTTCGAAGTTCGTCCTCGCTTTCGCTTCGAGGTCGGCGTAGGAGAGGCATCCGTCGGGGACCTTCTCGCCGACGACGATCACGTGCTCGAGCTCGGGGAGGCGAGGGCGGATCGCCGAGACCATCGCGGTGTAGTCCACGCCCCGCCAGTCGTCCGGCACCACGAACGCCCTCGCGCCGGACTGGCGGAGGATGAACTCCACCTCTTTCGCTTGGTAGATGTGGATGATCGGTGTGACGACGACGCCGAGCGCGGTGGCCGCGTGATAGAGGAGACACGCCTCCATCCAGTTGGGCATCTCCATCGCGAGCACGTCGCCCTTGCGCAGGCCGAGAGCGTGCAACGCCCCGGCGAGCTGCGAGCCCCGCTCGTGCATCTCGCGGTATGTGAGCGTCGCGGGACGTGTGGGTGAGGCCACGACGAAGAGACTGTCGGGCCAGCGCTGAAGCGCGCCTTCTTCGAGAGCGTCGTTGAACGTCCGCGAGCCCCAGAGCCCGCGGCGACGGTAGTCGTCGAAGAGCCGCGCGCGGACCGGCTGCCGCGGGAAAGTCTCTTTGAGCATCCCTCTACCGTCCTTCCGTCTGCGGGATTGGGATTCTAGGCGCGGCGGCCTAGGAGGAGGAGCCGGGAGCCTCGTCGCCGAATCTCTCGTCACCGGCACGTCTCCGGGGAGCGAGATGAACAAGCGGATCCGCGGTATCGCCGTCGCACTCTTCCTGCTCCTTGCCGTCCTCGGCTCGGCCGGCGCCACGCCATCCCAGACGCAGGCCGCCTCCTCCTCGGACGTCGTCCTGAGCACGCAGGGCGAGTACCTCGACGCCTACTTCGCCGACGGGTCGGGAGGCTTCGCGAAAAAGGTCCTCGTGGCACCCGACGACCCGGCGCAGGGGGGTCGGCATCTCAACGGCAAAGTGTGCTTCTTCCCCGACAATGCGCCGCCGGAGTTCCACGGCCGGTTCGTCGTCGCCGACGACACCTATCGGGAAGCGTGCGTCGACGATCATCAATCCCGCTGCGGCATCACGGACGAGAACGATCCCAGCTTCGTGGGGAATGACCCCGACGGGTGGGGGATCTTCAATCCCGACGCGACGTGGGCCAAGCGCGTGATCACGACCGGAACCGCGGCGAACCACGACGCGCGCGGAACGGCCGACCCGCAGGGGTGCGCCTTCGACGATCACGCGAACCTGATCGGTAACGACGTGGGGTCCGGTAACCCCGGCGAGGCGCACGGGAACATCATCATGTTCTTCAGCGACGGCGGATACACCGAGCACTGCTTCCTCGCCACGGACCTCGCGCAACCCGGGCAGCTCGTGATCGAGAACGGCGTCGTTTACGTGCCTCTGTCGGGCGGCGGGATGATCCGCAAGCTCAAGCCCCCGTTCCCGCAGAGCGCGGACGACTGCGCTCCCACGCCCCATCCGGACGGCGACACGGTCCCGATGCCGGACGCCGCGCACACGCCGACCGTCGACCGCCTCGTCGTCCCCGGCGCATTCACGCCGACGTCGATGGTCCGGCGGCCCGGCGATGGTGCGCCGGGGAGCTGGTACGTCGCCAGCGTGCTCGTGACGCCGACCATCCTGGAGATCGTGGAGACGCCGACCGACACCGTGTCCCTTGGTGTGCCCGTCCGCCCGATCGTGTTGCCGTTCGTTCCGAAGAACCCCATCGGCATGGACGTCGCCTCCGACGGCAGCGCGATCTTCTACGCGGAACTGAACCTGACCCTGCCGGACCTCGGGACGGGCTGCGGACGGGTCTCGCTGGTGCGGCTCGACCCCGTCACAGGCCTCCCGTCTCCTCCGGAGGTGATCCGCGGCAACTTGCGGTTCCCCGACGGGATCACGGTTCTCGACAGGAACCGGTTCGACGTCGACTTCAACGCACTGCCCGATGCGCCGAGCTTCAACGAGTCGGACTGCTCGGGATCCGGCTAGAACGCATCTCCTCCGGCGTCTGGCGTAACGTTGGTCCGTCCGCTCGTTCGGCGAGGTCGTTCGTGCTGCTGATCGGGATCGTTCCCCCACCGTCTGATCCATCGCTCGCGTCGATGGCGTACGCCGGGATGCTGGGCGAGGGCTGGCGGGTCGAGGGCTTCAACAACATCGACGACGTCACCGACGACGTCGCGGCCGAGGCCGAGTTCCTCGTCGCGCCTCCGGGCGCCGGCGAGGTGGACGCGCGTTTCTTCAAGCGTGCGCCGCGCCTTCGGCTCGTGCAGGTTCCGGGGCACGGCTTCGATCACGTCAACGTCGCCGACGCGGCCGCGGCCGGCGTTCCGGTCGCGACCGTCGCGTCCTCCGGCGCGGAGGCGCACACCGTCGCCGAGATGGCGATACTGCTCGCCGGCGTCGCGAGCCGCCGTGTGCTGCACGGTCACCGCGCACTGCTCGACGGGCGATGGGGGACGCTCGCGATGCTCGAGGGCGGCGTGTTCGAGCTCGCCGGAAAGACGATCGGTCTCGTCGGGCTCGGGCGCATCGGGCGCGAGGTCACCAAGCGCGCGCGCGCGTTCGACATGCGCGTGATCTATCACGACGTGTTCCGGCTCTCGGCCGAGGACGAAGCGGCGATCGGCGTCGAGTTCCGCGAACTCGACCCGCTGCTCGGCGAGGCCGATTTCGTCTCGTTGCACGCGCCGCTGACACCGGAGACGCGGAACCTGATCAACGAGCGGACGCTCGGGCTCATGAAACCGAACGCGGTGCTGGTGAACACGGCGCGCGGGCCCTTGGTGGACGCCGGCGCGCTGGCCGCCGCGCTGCGCGCGGGGACGATCCGCGCCGCGGCGATCGACGTCTTCGATCCCGAACCCCCGGGACCGGACAACCCTCTGCTCGGCCTGGACAACGTCGTGCTCTCGCCGCACATGGCCGGCGTCACCGGCGAATCGATCCTGCGTATCCTCGCGGCGGCGCTGGAGAACTGCCTCCGCGTGGGACGGGGAGAGGCGCCGTTGGACGTGGTGGCCGAAGGCTCGTCACACTGACGCGAGACACCCACTCCGAGGAGGACTCGACATGCTTGGTGGACGGATCGTCGCCGCGTGGCTGAAGGCGCAAGGGGTCGAGAAGCTCTTCGCGCTGTCCGGCGAGCACATCCTGCCGTTGTTCGATGGCTGCGCGAGCGAAGGCATCGATGTGATCGCGACGCGGCACGAGCAGGCCGCGGTGCTCGCGGCCGAGGCCTACGCGCGCGTCACGGGCAGGCCCGGCGTCGCCGCGGTGACCGCGGGCCCCGGCGTGACGAACGCCGTCACCGGCCTCGCGGTCGCGAACACCTCCGGCTCGCCGGTGATGCTGCTTGCCGGGCGCACGTCGACGGTCAAGCGTTTGACGGGGACGTTCCAGGACATCGACGGCAGCGCGATCGCCGGTCCGGTCACGAAGTGGGCGGAGACGGCGTTCGATACCGAGCGGCTCCCCGTCTATCTCGAGGCGGGCTGGCGCCGCATGCTCGGCGGGCGGCCGGGCGCCGTGTTCCTCGAGGTGCCGCACGACGTCCTGAAGGGCGACGCCGAGGTTCCGGTCGAGCCGGTGCGGTTCGCCGAGCCGCCGGGCGCGGAACCCGAGGCCCTCAAGCGCGCTCTGAAGATGCTCGGCGACGCCGAGAAGCCGATGGTGATCTGCGGGGGCGGCGCGTTCTGGGCGGGGGCCGCCGATGCGCTGCGCGCGTTCGCGGAGCGCACGATGATCCCCGTCGCGACGCTCAACGCGGCGCGCGGGCTACTGCCCGACGGTCACGACTCGTGTATCGGGCCTATGGCCGAAGCGGGCCTCGCGCTGTTGCAGGCGGACGTGATCCTCGTCGTCGGGACGAAGTTCGACGCGAGCGTGACGTTCGGCGGCCCGCCGTTGTTCACCGGCAACGAGAAGATCATCCAGGTCGATCTCGAAGCGACGTCGTTCGGTCTGAACCGCATGCCCGATCTCGCGGTGACGGGCGACGCGCGCGTGGTGCTGTCGCAGCTCGGCGACGGCTGGGACGCCAAGCCGAAGGACGAGTGGTGCCGCGCCGCGAAGGAGACCGGCACGCAGATGCACGCGGCCTGGGAGGGGATGACGTCGGGCGAGGGCTCCCCGGTGCCGCCGGGCCGCGTCGTGCGCGAGGTCGTCAACGCGGCCGGACGCGACGCGATCCTGATCTCCGACGGCGGCGACTCGCACACGTGGGCCATCACGACGTTCCCCGCGTACCGGCCGGGCTCGTACCTGCACACGCACGATTCGCTCGGCACGATCGGCGTCGGCGTTCCGTTCGCGCTCGGCGCGAAGGCGGCGGCGCCGGGCCGGCCGGTTGTGTGCTTGATCGGCGACGGGTCGTTCGGGTTCGGCGCTTTGGAATTGGAGACGGCCGCGCGGAACAACCTGCCGTTCACGACGGTGATCATGAACAACGGCTCGTGGGGGAACATCCGCCACGAGCAAGGGCGGCAGTTCTCCGAGACGAACGCGACCGAACTGTCTGTGGCGAGCTACGAGAAGATCGCCGAGGCGTTCGGCGGGTACGGCGAGCGCGTCGACGACGCCGCGAACCTCGGCCCGGCGATCCGTCGCGCGATCGATTCCGGGAAGCCGGCCGTCGTGAACGCGATCACGCAGCCCGGCGTGGTCAGCGAGATCACGAAGATGGTCGGCGGCATGATGTCGATGCTGTGACCGAGTACGAGGTCGTCGTCGTCGGCGCCGGAGCGGCCGGCGGGATCGTCGCGGCACGGCTCGCGGAGCGCGGGCGCCGGGTTCTCTTGCTCGAGGCCGGGCCCGACTTCTCCGACGATGCCATCCCCGACTTCGTCACCACGCACCACCTCGCGAACGTACCGTCGTACGACTGGGGCTACATGAGCGAGGGGGACCGCGCCATCCCGCTGCCGCGCGGCCGATTGGTGGGCGGGTCGTCGTCGGTGAACTCGATCGCCGCGGTGCGGCCGCAGCCGGCCGACCTCGACGCGTGGGGCATCCCCGAGTGGACGTGGGACGCGTGCTTGCCCGCTCTGTGCCGGCTCGAGAACGACGTCGCATACGGGCATGAGCCGTACCACGGGGACGCCGGGCCGATCCGCGTCGAGCGCGGTGACCTCGACGCCGCGCGCGCGGTCACCCGCGCCGGCTTCGAAGCGTGTGCCGAGGCGGGATACCCGATCGAGATGGACCAGAACGCGCCCGGAGCGACCGGCGCCGGGCCCCAACCCTCCAACGTGGCCGATGGGGTGCGGCAGTCGACGCTCGTGACGTACATCCGCGACGCGCGACACCTTGCAGAGTTCTCGTTGCGGGCGGACGCGGCCGTCGACCGAGTGCTGCTGGACGGCGGCCGCGCTATCGGGGTCGTCCTCGCCGGCGGGGAAGAGTTCCGCGCGCGCCTCGTTGTCCTCTCGGCCGGCGCGTACGCGACGCCGCAGATCCTCATGCGGTCCGGGATCGGGCCGGCCTCGCACCTCCGCGAGCTCGGGATCGCGGTTCTCGCCGACCTGCCGGTCGGTGACGGGTTGATGGATCACCCCGCGTTGCCGGGCATCCTCGGGATGGCGCGCGAGCCGGGGGAGGCGCTCGTCCCTCTGACGCAGCGCTGGATGCTGCGGACCTCGTTCGACGGACGACACGGCGCGGAGGACGTGCATATCTTCGGACCGTTCACGCGCGTGTCGGTCGGCGATCCCATGCCGCCGGAGGGTTTCGTCATCGCCGGTTTCGCGGCCAAGCCGCAGTCCCGCGGGACCGTGCGGTTGCGTTCCGCGGACCCAAACGACCCGCCGCGGGTCGTGCTCAACTACTTCGACGACCCGGCGGATCTCGACGTGATGGTGCGCTGCGTGCGCGCGATCCACGAGCTGTACGCGCAACCGTCGCTCACGAAGGTGACCGACCAGGTCGTGTTCCCCGCGCCCGGCACACCCGACGCCGAGCTGCGCGAGATGATCCGGGCCGGGTCGCTCACCGATCACCACCCGGCCGGGACGTGCGCGATCGGGCCCGTCGTCGACCCGCATCTGCGCGTGCACGGGATCGAGGGGCTGCGGGTGTGCGATGGCTCGGTGATGCCGGACATCCCGCGTGCGAATACGAACTTCCCGACGATGATGATCGCGGAGCGTTTCATCGAGCTGCTCGACACGGAATCCTAGGAGGGCTGCGATGGGTCACATTACGCCCGAGCTCTTTCAGTTCTTGCGCCAGTTGAAGCGCAACAACGACCGCGCGTGGTTCGCGAAGAACAAGCAGCGCTACGTCGAGGACGTGCAGGAGCCGGTGCTGCAGTTCGTCGCCGACGCCGGCGTGGGGCTGCGCAAGATCAGCGCGAACCTCGTCGCCGATCCGCGGCCGTCCGGCGGATCGATGTTCCGCATCTACCGCGACACGCGGTTCTCGAAGGACAAGTCGCCGTTCAAAACGGCGGTCGGGGTCCGTTTCCCGCACCGCTCGTCCCGGGACGTACACGCGCCCGGCCTGTATCTCCACCTCGAGCCCGGCGAAGTGTTCATCGGCGCCGGCATCTGGCATCCCGACACGAAGACGACGACCAAGATCCGCGAGGCGATCGTCGAGAAACCGGCCGCCTGGAAGAAGGCCGTGCGCACGGCGCCGTTCTCGACGGCGTTCGAGCTGTCCGGCGATACGCTGAGCCGGGCGCCGCTGGGCTTCGATCCGGAGCACCCGCTCGTCGACGATCTCAAGCGCAAGGATTTCATCGGCATCAGGGTCCTCGACGAGAAGACCGCGACGTCGGACCGGTTCTTGCACTCGTTCCTGGCGATGTGCCGCGACGGCGTGCCGCTGCTGCGATTCTTGTGCGACGCGCTCGGGCTCCCCTTCTGAGCTAGTCGAAGACGCCCGCCTCTTTCAGCCGGTCGAACTCGTCGTCGCTCATGCCGAGGATCCCCTTGTAGACCTCGTCGCTGTCGCGGCCGAGCGTGGGGCCGGGCCGTGTGAACCGCGGCGGCGAATCGCTCAGCCGGAAGCCGAGGGTCTCGTAGTCGTGCGAGCCGAGGACCGGATGCTCGAGCGTACGGAAATGCGCGCGGTGGCGCAGCTGAGGGTCGTCGTAACAGTCGGCGAGGTCGGCCACCGGGTGTGCGTCGAGGCCGGCAGCCTGAAGAGCCGTGGCCAGCGCGTCGCGGTCTTGCGTCGCCGTCCAGTCCTCCAGTTGTTTCTCGAGCTCGTCCACGTTCTCGAGGCGCCTGGCCACGGTCGCGAATCGCTCGTCTGCCCATGAAGGCGAGCCCATATGCGCGACGAGCGCGCGCCAATCCTCATCGCTGTGGACCGCAATCGCGATCCAGCGTTCGCCTCCCGCGCAGCGGAAGGCGCCATGGGGCGCGGCGTCGCGGGATCGGTTCCCGAGGCGGCCCGGCGGCGATCCGGTCACCGTATGTTCGACGATGACCTCACCGAGCGAGTACACGGCACACTCCACCTGTGAGAGATCGAGGAACGCGCCTTCACCGGTGCGCGCCCGGCGCAGCAGGGCGGCGGTGACAGCGGCGGCGGCGAAACGCGGAGCGAGCGAATCGGTGATCGTCCCGTACGGTCCGAGTGGCTCGCGGTCGGGCCATCCGGTCAGGTGATTGAAGCCCGACAACGCGGAGCCCTGGCCGCCGAAGCCGGGGTAGTCGCGCTCGGGACCCGTCTGCCCGTGCAGGCACGTCGAGATCATCACGAGATCCGGTTTCACCGCCGTGAGGTCCTCGTACGCGAGACGGAAGCGCTCCATCGCGCCGGGCGCGAAGTTCTCGGCGACGACGTCCGCCCATGCGACCAGACGAAGCGCGATCTCCTGGGCCTCCGGGTGTTTGAGGTTGAGTGTGATCGCGAGCTTGTTGCAGTTGAACGCCGCGAACATCGGACTGGCCTCGAGCGAGCGTTGCGACTTGGTGATCGCGTACAGGCGGAGAAAGTCGGGGCGCACGCTGGACTCGATCCGGATCACCGTGGCGCCGTGGTCCGCGAAGTACCGCGTCGCGAGGGGGCCGGCGGCGCCGGCGCCGAACTCGAGCACGTTGAGGCCGGCGAACGCGCCGTCCGTCGGAGGCCCGAGGATCGTTCCTCGCGTCACCGCCCACCGTTCGGGCGGCGCGCCGCCACCCGGCTCGGGAGCCGGCCGTGTCGCTCCCGGAACGCCGTCGGACACGACGAAGCGACGCGCGATCGACACCGTGCCGAACTCGAGGTCGTTGACCTCGACCAAGAGGTCGCGCGACCGGTACTGGCGGCTCGCCAGGATCTCGCGCGCCGTGTTCGCCGGCGCGAGCATCAGCCCGCGCGCCAGCGCGGCGTCGTACAGCTCGGTCATCGTCTTCGCGCCGAAGAACGCGGCGACCGACGCCGAGATCGCGTCGACGTCATCCTGGGTCAGGACGGTGTGGTTGTAGGAGTCCCAGTCGCGGTCGACGACGGCGGCGTCCGTGAAACCCTCCTCGGCCATCCACGCGGCGAGGCGCTTCAGCCCGGGGATCCGCGCGGGGCCTCCACGCAGTCCGAACGAGACGTACCCGTCGGCGCACCCCCAGATCTCGCGCTGCACCGTGTGCTCGACGCGCATCAGCGCGCCGGCGCGCGAGCCCCGCTGACCGGTGAGAGACACCTGCCCGACCCGGCTCATCGTCGCCATCAGGTGCCCCTCTTGCAGCGAGACATCGACGAGCTGTCCGCGCATCGTCCGCGTGCGCTGGTGCAGCGCTGCGAGGATCGCCGCGGCCGCGTCCGCGCAGCCGTGGTACGAGGACGTCGGGAAAGAGCAGCGCAGCGGTGCGCGGTCCGGGTCGCCGGTCATGAACATCGTCCCGGATCGCGCGAGGATGCCGAGGTCGCTCGCGCGCTCGGACGCGCGCGGACCGTCGAGTCCGAACGGCGTGATCGCGCACCAGACACGGCTGCGGTGCTCCGAGGAGCGAAGAGCGGCGAGGTCCGGGCGGCCGCACTCGATCACCACGTCGGGGTCTCGTTCGTCGATGTAGGCCGCCGGGTCCTCCACGACGACGCTGCGCTTCCCGGCGTTCAAGGCCGCGAAGGCGTACCGCTTCGTGCGGTCCGGATGCCCGCCCGGCGGCTCCACGAGGACGACGTCGGCGCCGCAGTCGGCGAGGATCCGGCCGGTCAGCCAGCCGGTCGCGTCGGTCAGGTCGAGGACCGTGAGACCGGCGAGGAAGGGCTCGCTCACGGTGGGTTACGCGAGCGCCGCGGCCACGTCGGCCGCCGCAACGACGTCGGCGATCAACGGCAGGATGTTGTCCGCCGAGAAGCGGTGCCACTCCTCCGGGAACGACGCGCAGCAGTCCTCGACGACGACGATCCGAAAGCCCCGGTTCGCCGCCGCGCGGACGAGCCCCTCGACGGCCATCGTCGTCGAGATACCGGCGACGATCAGCGTCTGCGTTCCGAGGTTCCGCAGAACGGACCAGATCTCCGATCCGTGCGACGGATCGATCGAGGTGTAGCGTGGAAGAACGACGTCGCCCTTCTGCGGCGCGATGTCCTCGACGACCTCCGCGCCCCACGTGCCGTGCACGAGCTTCGGTGTTCCGCCCGCGACCTTGTAGATGCGTGCGTGCGTCGGTTGTGGGATGTCGGGGTGCCGCTCCTTGGTCGCATACAGCACCGGCACGCCGGCCTCACGACAACGCGTCAGCAGGTCGGCGAGCCGCGACAGCACACCGCGTGCCTGGACCGCCTCGGCGAGCTTGCCCGACAGGCCTTTCTGTCCGACGAGCGAGGGGTGAACGAGGTCGTTCTGCAGTTCGACCACGACGATCGCCGTCGCGTCGCGGGGAAGAGCGTCGAGGGTCACGGTGCTTGAGGCGTCGGGATGTCGTCGCCGTCGGGCTCGGCGCCGCCTTCTGCTTCGAGCATCGCGATGACGCGGTCTCGAACCTCGAGTCTCTTCGGCTTCATGCTGAACGTGAACGGGATCGCGTCGACGAGGAAGATGCGACGCGGGCACTTGTACGGCGCGATCCGCTGCCGGGCCCAGTCCAGGAGTTCCGCCGCGGTCGCCGTTGATCCCGTCCGTAGAACGACGGCGGCCATCGGGCGCTCCCCCTTGCGCTGGTCTGGCACGCCCACAGTCGCGGCGAGTCCGACGTCCGGGTGCTGGCCGAGGACCTGGTCGATCTCGGACGCCGCGATCTTGTAGCCGCCGCTCTTGATGATCTCCTTGGTCCGCGCGTGGAAGTAGAGCATCCGCCACTTGCCTTGGCGGACCATGTCGCCGGTGTGGAGCCAGCCGTCGTGGATCGCGGCGGCCGTGGCCTCGGGGTCGTTCCAGTACTGCTTCGTGACGTTCGGGCCGGCGAGGAGCAGTTCGCCCGGCTGGCCGCGCGGAACGTCGCGTTCCTCCTCGTCGACGATCCGGAACTTCACCGGCGGCATCACCCAGCCGAGGCACCCGTCGCCGCACTCGAACGGCGGCGTCTGCGTGACGTACGAGTTCGCCTCCGCCATCCCGTAGCCGCGGACGAACATGGGCTTCCGCGTGCGCCCGAGCGGGCCGGGGCGCGCGGCGAGTCCGCGGAACGTGCTGATCAGGTCGTCGGGGAAGAGATCCGCGCCGCCGCCCCAGATCCGGATCGACGAGAAGTCCGCGTCGCGCGCGCCGGCGTCGAGGAGCATGCGGAACATGGCCGGGGTGCCGGAGAACAGCGTGACCCTGTACCGCGCGATCGTCTCGAGGATCGCCGCGGGGTCGAAGCGCGACATGAAGAACGCCGGCGTCCCGAGCGCCAGCTGCAGCAACATTGCGGCGTATCCGCCGGCGTGCGCGACCGGCATCACGAGCAGGGACAGATGCGGCTTCAGCCGCGGCGGAAGCGCGTACATGCGCCCGTGGTTGCGGACCCCGACCATCGCGGCCGTGTGCGACAGCGTCGCGCCCTTGGGGAAACCGGTGGTCCCCGACGTGAAGAACAGAAGCGCGGGCTCCTCGTCTGAATCCGGCGGCACGGGCTCGAACTTGTCGGGAGCGTCGACCATGAGCGACCGCAACGAGACGATCGGCTCGGGAACGTCTTCCTCGCCGATCATCGCCCAGCGTTTCACCGCGGGGACCTCGCCGGTGTTCTGGATCTGCGTGTCGAAGACCGTGCGGTCGCAGACGAGGAGCTCGGCGCCGGACTTCCGCATGATGTAGTCGATCTCGCTTGGCCGCAACATGAAGTTCATCGGCACCGGGATCGCGCCCAGCTTCCCGGCGGCGAAGTTCACGAACGCCATCTCGATCCGGTTGATCGTGATCAGGCCGACGCGGTCGCCGCGCCGGACGCCGAGCGCGCGCAGCGCGTGCGCCATCCGATTCACCAGACGGCCGACGTCGCGGTACGAGATCACGTCCCCTGAGAACCCCGGGTAGTCGATCGGCCGGTCGACCGCGAACGCCGTCCGGTCGCCGTACAACTCGACGAGCCGGTCGACCCATGTGGCGTAGTTGAAGCGGTTCCGTTCGCGGATGAAGACGCGTCGCCGGTCCGCCCACGACGGCTCCGTGTAGTTGAGCCGCAGCGGACCGCCGGGCTGTTCGGCTACTTGCCCTGCCATTCGGGCTTTCTCTTCTCGGCGAACGCGCGCGGCCCTTCCTTCGCGTCTTCGGTCATGAAGACCTGCGCCGCGAGCGCGAGCTCCTGCTCGAACGCCTCTTTGAGGTTCATGCGCAGTCCGGTGAGGACCGACTTCTTGACCGCCTGGATGGCAAGGGGCGCGTTCACCAAGATCCGTTCCGCGTACGACCGCGCGGTCTTCAGCAGGTCGTCCGGCTCCACGACCGCGTTCACGATCCCCATCCGGAACGCGGTTTCCGGATCGACCTGTTCGGCGGTCAGGAGGATCTCCATCGCCCACGGGAACGGGATCTGGCGGGGGAGACGTACCGTCGTCCCGCCGCCGGGGAAGAGGCCGCGCTTGGGCTCGGCCACGCCGAACGACGCTTCCGTCGACGCGATCCGCAGGTCGGTCCCGAGGAGCATCTCCATACCGCCGGCGGTGCAGATCCCGTTGACCGCCGCGATGACGGGCTTCCAGAGCTCGAACTCGCGCAGGACGGCGATCAGCCCGGCGTCGGCCGGGATGTCGGATTCACCTTTCGCGAGGGCCTCGATGTTCTCGGTGACGGTTGGGACGAACGACTTGAGGTCGGCGCCCACGCAGAACGAGTTGCCGACGCCGGTGATGATCGCGACGCGCGCGTCGGGGTCGTCGCGGAAGTCGATCCACGCCTTGGCCAGCATGCCGAAGTGGTCCATGTCGAGGGCGTTGCGCCGCTCCGGCCGGTTGATCGTGATGGTCGTGATGCCGGCGTCTTTCTCCACCTCGATGGCCACGGGTCGCGCCCCCTTGAATACGTGACCGGTTTCGGCTCCGTGCGAGCCCGCCGGTATGCTGACTGGCGCGTCAGCTTACATCGTTCGGGTGCGCGTCCGACCGACGCCGCGCCGGGGACAGGAGGAACCGCATGGTCGACAAATCCATCGTCGGCACCGAGATGGGCGGCTCTTGGATGATGGTCGAGCGCGGGAAGGTCCGCGAGTTCGCGAAGGCCATCCTCGACGACAACCCCGCCTACGAAGCAGACGATCCCGCCGTCCCGCCGACCTACACGATGGCGATCGCGCACTGGCCGGCGCCGCAAGGCGGGCAGGGAGCGGGGCTGTCGAAGCTCGGGCTCGACCTCCTGCGCGTGCTGCACGCCGGGCAGGAGTACGAGTACCTCGGCGAGATCAAAGAGGGCGACAAGCTTTCGACGCGGTCGAAGATCTCGGACGTCTACGAGAAGGAAGGGAAGCGTGGCGGCACGATGACGTTCGTGACGTCGGAGACGACGTTCACGAACCAGCGCGGGGAAGACGTGCTGATCTCACGCACGATCCTCGTCCAGACGGCCAAGGCCGCGAGCTAACCGGAGGACCCAGATGGATCGTATCGGCGTTCATTTCGAGGACGTTCAAGAAGGCGACGAGTTCAACGACTGGCCGAAGGTCGAGAACATCTCGCGCACGCACTTCGTGCG
>JBIOTQ010000138.1:0-19164 GCA_044866075.1 Actinomycetota bacterium
CGTCGCCGCCGGCTCACGACTCGCGCACTCGTTCCGCGACACGGTTCGATGGGCTGTGCTCGTCGGCGTCGTGTCTTGCCTCGCCGGGCTGGTGATCGCTCTCGCGCAGGGCGAGATCCCGCCGGGAGGCACGATCGTCCTCACGTCGATCGCCGCGTTCGTCGCGGCGACGTTCGTCGGCCGGCGCGCGGCGCGACGCCATCCGCGGGTGGCGCCGTGAAGCGCTCGGCGCCCGCCCTGACCGGCCTCCGGCCGACGCGCCAGAGGCGCGCGATCCTGCGCGCCGTCGCCGCCGAGGCGCGTCCGATCAGCGCGCAAGACCTCCACGCGCGGCTGCGCAAGGCGGGCGATTCCGCCGGACTGGCGACCGTCTACCGGACTCTGCAAGCCCTGACCGACGCCGGCGTCCTGCGCACGTTCCAGACCCCGGCCGGAGAGGTCGCGTACAAGGTCTGCGAGCCGGGTCATCACCATCACTTGATCTGCACGCGGTGCGGCCGCGTTGAGGAGATTCCCTCGTGCGAGGTGGAAGATTGGGCGACGGCCGTCGCGCACCGGCGCGGGTTCGCGGTGACGTCGCACCAAGCCGACATCTACGGCGTGTGCGGGAGCTGCGGGCGCCGGCGGCGCAACGCATGAAGGGCGTTGCTGCTGGCCGGAGGAGGGCGCCTGCCGGCCCGCAGCTGCCGGGTTAACTCGCTGTAGCGGGGGTCTCCGCGAGCGGGATGTCGGCGCGCATGATGCCGGGCTCGTCCACGTCGAGCCGCGCACCCTGGCGACGCATGATGTGAAGCATCGGGTAGTTGTCGACGCTCACGTACGCTCGGAAGCGCTTCACGCCGTTCGCGCGCGCCGCCGCGCTGATCACCTCGAGCAGCGTCGAGCCGAGGCCGCGGTTTTGGTAGGCGTCCACGACGGTGACCGCCGGCTCGGCCGTGTCGGGGTCGTCGCGCAGGCGCACGTAACGCGCGACGCCGATCCCAGGGTGTTCGGGCTCGTCGAGCGTCATCGCCACCCAGGCTTCGTGATCGACGTGGTCGACCTCCGTGAGGCGCGTCAGCAGCGTGGGCGTTAGCCGCGTCACGCCGCCGAGGAAGCGCATGAAGCGCGACCGCTCCGACAGGCGGTCGAATCCGTCGGCGATCCCTGCCTTGTCCTCTCGCCGGATCGGCCGCATGACGACGCGCGTTCCGTCCATCAGCGTCACGTCGATCCGATGCGCGTCGAAAGGATCGGCCGGCCGGGGGAGCACGCTCGCCATCGCGATCACTCCTCCGCGCGGATGATGAGACACGTACACATCGCATGGGCGAGCAGGCGTCCGCTCGCGTCCTCCAGGCGCGCCTGTGCGGTGGCCGTTCGGCGGCCGACGTGGACCACGTCGCCGATGGCACGCACGAGACCGGTGTCGCGCGTCATCGCCCGCACGAAGTTCACCTTGATCTCGAGCGTGGTGTAGGCCTCGCCCGGGCCGAGCGTCGCGTGCACCGCGACGCCCATCGCGGAGTCGAGTAGCGTCGCGGCCAGGCCGCCGTGCACGACGCCGATCGGGTTGTAGTGCTCCTCGCCGGGCGTGACCTCGAAGACGGCGTGGCCGTCGTCGGCCTCGACGACCGAGAATCCCATCAGCCGCGAGATCGGGGGAGCGGGCACCTCGCCCGTCGCGATCTTGCGGAGGTAGTCGATCCCCCGCAGGCCGCGTCCCGCGAGGGCGTGGGGAACAGGGTCCTCCCACGTGACGACCTTGGTGCGCGCCGCGGTGCTGCGGTTCGGGCTGAGGGTCTCTGAGGTTTCCGTTGCCCTGCTCACCGCTGCCTCCGCGCGAGTCGGTTGCATGACGCAACGAGGCTAGCAGGCATAGTTGCGTCATGCAACTCAACGGCGTAAACTCGCTTCCGACATGCGGCTCAAGAGCTTTGCTGACATGAACTGCACGGTCGCCAAGAGCGTCGAGGTCATCGGCGAGCGCTGGACGCTGCTCGTCGTCCGCGAGGTCTTCCTCGGGACCCGGCGGTTCGAGGACTTCCGGCGCCGGCTGGGGATCGCGCGGAACATCCTGGCCGACCGTCTGGAAGGCCTGGTTGACGCAGGGATCCTGGAGCGGCGCTTGTACCAGGAGCGGCCCGAGCGATACGAGTACCGCCTCACCGAGAAAGGGCTCGATTTCTACCCGATCATCCTCGCCCTCAAGAAGTGGGGCGATCGGTGGGAGGTCGGGCCCGAGGGACCGCCCCTACTGACCCGGCACGACTGCGGCGAGGTATTCGATCCGATCGCCGTCTGTCCCCACTGCGGTCGCGAGGTCGACGCCCACGACGTCCGCGCCGAGCCGGGCCCGGGCGCCACCCGCGACGAGATCGAGGAGTACCACCGCCGTCTCGCGCGCGCCGCCGAGCGCGTCGCGGCCCGCGCCGGCTGAAGTCCGGTTCCGGCCCAGGAATCCCGTACCTCCGCGCGGAATCGTTAGCGCCATGCGCGTGCGATGCGTTCTCGCGGTCCTCTGCCTGGGCGCGGCGACCGCCGTCGTCACACCGGGCCACGCGACGGTCCCGAGCGGGCACGTGACCGGGCCGATCGGCGACGCCGGGCTCCGCGGCCACGCGCTCTTCGACAGCCCCTTCGACCTCGCCGACTTTGGCTACCGGGACGACGAGTACTTCGTCAGCGGCACCGCACGCACCGTGGCCGGAGACGCGACCGCGCCGTACACGACGCGCATGATCGTCACGCGGCCGATCAAGGCCGCGCGGTTCAACGGCACCGTCGTCCTCGACTGGGTGAACGTCACCGCGCAGTTCGAGAACGCCGTCGACTCAGTCGAAGCGCGCGAGATGCTGCTCCGCGATGGGTATGCGTACGTCCACGTGAGCGCGCAGGCGGCCGGCATCTGCTGTACCCCGCTCACGCCGAAGGTCTGGGACCCCGTCCGGTACCAACCCCTGTCGCACCCGGGCGACGACTTCGCGAACGACATTTTCTCGCAGATCGCGCGCGCGTTGCGCGTGCCCAACGGAACCGACCCCTTCGGGGGCCTGACGGTCGAACGCGTGCTCGCGATGGGCCAGTCGCAGTCGGCGAGCAAGCTCTACGACTACGTGTCGACGACGCAAGCGACCGCCGGCGTCATCGACGGCTTCCTGATCCACGGGGGCGGCAGCAAGACGTACGCGACGCCCCCGGCCGTGCCCGTGCTGCATCTGCTGAGCGACGCGGAGGCCGAGCCCGACGCGCCCAACACCACGCACAACTATCGCTTGTGGGAGATCGCAGGCACCTCGCATTCCGACTTCTGGATCGGCTATTACCAAGTGTTCGGCCAGGGACCGCGCACGCTGGCCGACGTCGATCGGCGCCCGGCGTCCGACCTCGAGGAGCTCAATCGAACCGCCGGGATCTACGGCGAGCAGATCCATCCGCTCGAAGCGGCGTGCATCCTCGCGGGCGGAACCATGCCGATGCACTACGCGGTGTCGACGGCGATCCACCGCCTGAACGAGTGGATCCGCACCGGCGGCGCACCTCCGAACGGCCCGCGCTTCGCTTTCACGAACGGCACTCTCGCGAAGGACGCACACGGCAACGCCCTCGGCGGTATCCGTCTGCCACCGATCGACGTGCCGGTCGCCGCGTACGTGTCGACGGTTTGTGTCCTTGGTGGTCTGACCGTGCCGTTCACCGACGTGCAGCTCCACCTCCTGTACCCGACGCATGCCGATTACTACGCCAAGATGAAAAAGGCGACGGACGCGAGTCTGGACGCCGGCTGGCTGCTGCCGGGGGACGCGACCGACCTGCTGAAACGCGCCTGCGCGGCGAGGAACCGCTGGGGCGACCTCAGCGGAGCGGGCTGCGCCGTCTGACTCTACCCACGAGCGGCGCGACCCTATTACCCTTAAGCAGCTGTAAGGGGCGGAGGGTCGCGTGACCGCGCAACGGATCGCCGGACTGAAGGACGCACGGGAAGCCGCCGCGCGTTACGACTGGGCACTTGCGTACGAGGCGTTCGGCACCATGGACCCGGCCACGCTCGAGCCGTCCGACCTCGAGGCCTTCGCCGACGCCGCGTGGTGGAACTTCCAGCTGCCCGAGTCCATCGACCTTCGGCAGAAGGCGCACGCGGGATACGTTGCGGCGGGCAACGTCCGAGCGGCGGCGCGCGTGGCGTGGTTCCTGTTCTTCGATTACATCATCCCCGGCGAGACATCGGTGGCGATGGGATGGCTGAAGCGAGCTCAGCGCCACCTGACCGACCTCGACGAGTGCATCGAGCATGGGCTGATAGCGCTCGCGGAGGCCCGCGTTGCGTTCGACCGCGGAGACCTCGATAGGGCGCTCGAGCTGGCCGACCGTGTTGTCACGATCGGTGAGCGGTTCCGCGACCGGGACGCCGTCGGGTTGGGGCTCGACGCCAAGGGGCGTTTCCTCGTCGCGCGGGGCGAGGTCGAGCGCGGCATGGAGCTGCTCGAGGAAGCGATGACCGCCGTGATCGCCGGAGAGGTCAGTCCGTTCGTGCGGGGCTGGATGTTCTGCGACGTCCTCGGGACGTGCATGCAGATCGCGGACCTGCGCCGCGCGAACCAATGGACGGACGCGGCGACGGCATGGTCGGCGAGCATGCGCACCTCATCGCCGTTCACGGGTATCTGCCGCGTGCATCGAGTCGAGGTCGCCGTCTTGCGCGGCGAGTGGGAGACCGCCGAGAGCGAAGCGCTCCGCGCGGCCCAGGAGATGGCGACGCGCGTTCCTCCTCTGGCCGGGGAGGCCATGTACATGCTGGGGGAGATATGCCGCCGCCGGGGCGACGTCGCCAGTGCGGAAGAAGCGTTCACGCGCGCGCACGAGATGGGTCGCGATCCTCAACCGGGGCTCGCCCTCATCCGCCTCGCCCAGGGGAAGGGCGACGCCGCGGCGGCCGGGCTCCGCAACGCGCTCTGGGGGACGCCTGGTCCGAACCTCCCACGGGCAACTCTTCTGGCCGCGCAGGTGGAGGTCGACCTCGCGCGCGGCGATCTGACGTCCGCGCGCGCGGCGGCCGATCAGCTGGACGCGATGGCGGCGGCGATCGGGAGCGAGCTCGTCGGCGCGATGGGGACGACCGCCCGTGCGGCCGTCCATCTCGCAGCCGGCGAGATCGAGCCAGGATTCGCGACGTCGGTGGCTGCGTTCCGTTCGTGGCAGGAACTCCGGTTGCCGTACGAGACGGCGCATGCGCGGCTCCTCGTCGCCGACGCGAGCAAGCGGGGAGGAGACGAGGAACGCGCCCGCCTCGAGCTCGACGCGGCCCGGGCAGCGTTCGAGCGCCTCGGCGCGAAGGTCGACGCACGTCGGGCGGCCGAGCGGTTACGGGACTCCTCGGAGCTTCCGGCCGGCCTCTCGGCGCGCGAGGTAGAGGTCCTCAAACTGGTCGCCGCGGGCAAGACGAACCGCGAGATCGCCGCCGAAATGGTCATCAGCGAGCACACCGTCTCGCGGCACCTCCAGAACATCTTCGCGAAGCTGGGCGTGTCCAGCCGGGCCGCCGCCACGGCTTTCGCCTTCGAGAACCAGCTGGTCTAGGCCCCGCCGGGGGGCCTCCCGGGTCCTCCGATGGTGCGGATGCACCATCGCACCGGCCTGCGAGATTGGTCCGTTCCTGCGATGCGAGCGTCCGCTCGCCGACCCTAGCCTCCTTCCGTCGGAACAACGTCGAGCCGGAGGTGATCGCGGTGAGCACGAACGGCTACTCGCAGAAGCTTCACGCCCTTCTCCCTACCATCCAGGCGCGTCGCGAGGAGATCGAAACAGCGCGGCGCTTGCCGCGCGATCTGGTGTCGGAGCTCGCCGGCACCGGGATCTTCAAACTCAGCGTCCCGCGCGCGATCGGCGGTGACGAGGCCGACCCGCTCGACATCGCGCGGGTCATCGAGACAGTGTCGGCGGCCGACGGCTCGACCGGCTGGTGCACGTTGATCGGGATCAGCGGGAACATCAACTCGGGGTACATGCCCGAGCCGGGGGCAAAGGAGGTCTTCGCCGACCCCGCCGCGCCGTCGGCCGTCGTCGCCGCGCCACAGGGCGCCGCCGTCGCCGAGGACGGCGGGATGCGCGTGAACGGCCGCTGGAAGTTCGCCAGCGGCGTCACCCACTCCGACTGGATCACGGCGGGTTGCATTGTGATGGAGGACGGGAAGCCCAAGATGACGCCGATGGGCATGCCCGAGATCGTCCACGTCTCGGTCCCGGTCGCCGAGATCGAGGTCCACGACACCTGGTACGTGAGCGGCCTCAACGGCACGGGAAGCAACGACGTCAGCATCACGAACGTGTTCGTGCCGGAGCACCGGATCGGCTCTCTGTTCAACCCGGCGATGCACCGCCCCGAGCCTCTGTACCAGATGCCGGTCGCCGGCGTTTTCTCGGCGCATCTCGCCTCCGTCGGTCTCGGCATCGCGCGCGCGGCTCTGGACGAGTTCGCGGAGCTCGCCGCGGAGAAGACGCCGACGTTCAGCGCCGTGAAGATGGCGGAGAAGCCGTTGACGCAGATCGAGTTCGCCCGAGCCGAAGCGGCTCTCGGCGGAGCGCGTTCGTTCCTCTACGACACGCTGGACGATCTGTGGCAGACGGCGAGCGCGGGCCGCGAGGCAACACTGCGCCAGCGCGCGAACTCGAGGATCGCCGCTCTGCAAGCGGTCGAGACGGCGGCGCGGATCACGCGGACACTCAGCACGATCGCCGGCGGGACGTCGATCTATAACGATTCGCCACTCCAGCGGCACGCGCGCGATGCGGATGCGGTCACGCACCACGTCGTGCAGTCGCCGCAGACATGGGAAGACGCCGGCCGGGTGCTCTTCGGTTTCGACCCGCTGTTCCCGGTGTTTTAGGTCGCCGCGAGCCGGGAGAACCCGGCGTGCAGATTGTGGACCTGCACGCCGCGAGCGCCGAGCATCTCCGCCTTGGCCTGCATGGCCTGGAGGAGCTCGGCGCTCGGCTCGCCGTAGATCTCCATCGTCCGCATCGTGAGGAGACCGGCGAAACGCCGGAACAGGTCGGCGCCTGCTTTCGTGTGGAACTCCATCGACGCGGAGTCGGGATGGACCTGAACGACGGTCACTTTGGTCTCCGTCGAGTCGAAGAACACGTGGTACGAGATCGCGCGCGGTTCGTTCTCCTCGACGAACGCGGTGAGCTCTTTGAACGCCGCCTTCACGTCCTCGAGCTTCCCCGGGACGATCTCGGAGACGTCGACGAAGATCAGTGGCTCGGCCATCACGCACTCGCGGACGGATGGTACATCGGCGCCGTCCGCCGGACTCGGTCACCGCCCCTCCGGCTCTGGAGCGGGCGCCACCCAACGCCTCGGTTTGACAGAACGTTTCGAATTTTCTAAAAGTTGGAATAGGAGGGAGATGGATATGGACCGCGCCACGGCGATCTTCGTGGAAGGGATGGGCGCCGCCGCGGCGACCTCCGGGGTGCTCACCCAGCTCCAGGGCCGGATCTTCGGCCTTCTGTATCTCCGGCCCGGCTCGTTGTCGCTCGACGAGATCGTTTCCGAGCTGGGACAGAGCAAGGGGAACGTCTCCATCAACATCCGGGGCCTCGTCGACTGGCATCTCGTCCGGCGCGTGTCCGTCCCCGGCTCCCGGAAGGATCACTACGAGGCCGCCAGCGACTTCTGGCGCGTCATGCAAGAGATCATGGAGCGCCGTTTCCGCTGGAACATCCGGCAGGTGATCGCTGCCTGCGAGGAGACCGAACGCGCCGTGTCCGAAGGCCGGCCGCGAGCGCGCGAGCGCGCGTTCGTCGCCGAGCGGCTCGAAGCCTTGCGTGCGTTCGGTGCGGCCGTCGACGCCGGGATCGGGGCGTTCTCGCAAGGCAACCCGATCACACCCGAGACGATGCGCGTCATCCCGATCCGCGCCGGGCGCGGGAAGGAGCGGGCGTGAGGCAGATGCTGCTCGACGAGATCCAGCCCGTTTGGCACTTCCGCAACCGTCATTCGAGAGTCATCGAGGCGTCCGCCGACCACGTCGCGGAGGCATTGGAATCTCTCCGCTTGGACCGCGACGCGTCTCCTCTGATTCGCTTCTTCATCCGCGCGCGCGGCCTTTCGATCCCCAGTGGACCGACGCCGCGGGAGGCTCTTTCGTCGACCGGCTTCACCGTGATCGGCGAGCGTCCCGGCAGGGAGATCGTGTTCGGCATCGCCGGCAAGTTCTGGGCCCCGCGCGAGATGGCCAACCTCGTCCGCGTCCCCGACGCGCGCGCCTACATGGATTTCGACCGTCCGGGACAGGCGAAGGGTGCCATGACATTCGTGGTCGAGCCGCTGTCCGACCGCCGCGCCCTTCTCCGGACCGAGACGCGGGTGACGTGCAGTGACGGCTGGGCCCGGCTCCTCTTCGGCGCGTACTGGACGCTGATCCGCATCCCGAGTGGATTGATCCGCCAGGACCTGCTCCGCGCCGTCGCCCGCAGGGCGGAGCAGTTGGAGCATGCACCCGAGGTGCGAGCGGGATGAACGTTCCGTTCGCCGTCGCCGGCGCGCTCGCCATCACGGCGGCCGCGATCCACGGCATCGCAGGCGAACGGTTGGTCGTCACCAAGCTGAGCCTGGAGGGACTCCCCTCTACGCAGTTCGGAAGCCCCCGCTTCACGAAGCTGATGATCCGTGCCACGTGGCACATCACGACGATCGCGTTCGTCGTCACGGGCTCGGCGCTGGCGGCCTGCGTCCCGAACGGATCGAGCCAAGCGTGCGAAGGGATCGGCCGGATGTCGGCGATCGCCTACGCGAGCTTTGCCGCGCTGACGATCGGCCTCGCGGTTCCGCATGTGCGGCGGACCGTTCGTCGCCACCCCGCTCCGCTCATCTTCGTAGCGATCGCCGTCCTCAGTTGGTGGGGAACGGGACGGCCATGACGATCACCGCATCATCGACGCGCGCGACCGAGTGGACCCCGGCCCGTTGGTTCTTGCTCGTCTTTGCGGTCGTGCATTTGCCGCTGGGCGTCGCCGGTCTGATCGCCGACCGCTCGTTCCCGTTCGGCGTGGGCGCCACGCGCGCCGGCGATGCCGGTCACGTCTTCGGCGTGTTCGAGACGAACGGCTGGCACTCCCTGGGAGCGTTGCTCCTCGGCGTCGTCGCCGCGACAGCGCTCGTCCGTCGGAGTCGCGAGCGGCTGATCGCGCTGGCCATCGGTGCGCTGCACGTTTGGCTGGTGTTTTCTCTCATCGTGTGGGACCCAAGCAACTTCATGATCGCCTCGAACGACGCCGATCAGATCGTCCACGCCTCGTCCGCGGTCGGCGGGCTCGTCTCAGGCCTGATGACGCGACCGGCCTCTTAGGCATCAAGCAGCGCCACCAGGTTCCTGCGGCTCGCCGCGTGCTCGAATAACGCGCGCTAGGTTCCCGTCGGCAGCGGCACGGTGATTCCGAGACCTCTGCATGCATCCCGAAGCTCCTCGAGAGCTCCTCCGGATACGGCGATCTGATTTCCTAGTCGTGTCGCGCCACGCATGACTCGCGCGATTCGTTCGTCCGACGGCGTGCCGGCAGCCTGGATATCCCGCATCGCCTCGACCGCGACCTCTTCGGAGGGATGGGCTCCCGCTCGACCCAGAAGCTCGAACGCACGACATACGCGAACGTCGGCGCTCTCGCCGCTGCAGCCTCCCCATAGCAGAGTGCTCGCCACAATGAGGGTCACCGTCCCGCGACCGCGCCGAGAGAAAGGCCGGCAGAGGATCATCGCCGCGCCTCCAGGTTCGGGGCCGCCCGTCCCGCGATGAGCGGCAGATCGAGGTACGTCCGGATGCCGGGCTCGGCGGCGCAGACGTACGGGATCGCGTTCACGCAATGCATCGCCGTCGCGACGATGCCGCGGTTGCGGGCGAGGCCCTCCCGGAGGGACGGCGGGTGCAACCCGTGGAAAGTCAGGTGGACCGCAGGGTCGCCGGTGATCTCGACCTCGAACCGCTCCCGCTCGGGACCGAACGACCACGGCGGATCGAGATCCTTTTCTCCCATGAGCCAGTTGACCGCGGCCAGGATCACAGGACGACCGTCGACGAGGGCCTCCCACCGGAAACGCTGCGCCGCGACCAGCCCCGGCCCGATGACTCCCATAGGGGAGTCGATCGACGCGGTCGCCACGGCGACGTCATGCGTCGTGCGCAACTCCGGCTCGATATCGAAGCCGAGGGTATCGGCGACCATATGGATCGACTGACCGAATCCGTTCCCGAGCACGGCCGTCATGATGCTCGTCTTCGCGACCTCGGGCGGCGAGCCGAAGAGCATGATGTCACGGACGACCTCAACTGCGTCGTACGTGCGGATGTCGGAGAACTCCTCCGCGCGGACGTGCGTTATGGCGCGAGACAGCGACGACACCATCAACGGAAAGCGTTCCGTGATCCCGCCGGGATGGATCCCCGTCCCGTGGAGGGATACGCCGCCGTCCTTGCATGCGGTCTCGACATCGGTCGTCTCGATGCGCTTCGGATACCACCAGCCGACCGGCGTGACGACGTTCTTTCCGGAGCGGAGGATGCGCGACACGATCGAGGAGTCGCCGAGGATGGGCGCGTAGACGACGCAATCCGCGTCCAGCGCCAGGATGTCATCGACGTCGGTCGTTGCTTTGATGCCGATCGGATCGCGTCCGATCAACTCCCCGACGTCTTTGCCGTGCTTCCTTTCGCTATGAACCCAGCAGCCGGCAAGCTCGAGCTCGGGATGATTGAGGACGCCCTCGATCGCAGCGCGACCGACGCCACCCGTCGCCCACTGCACGACACGAAGAGCCAAGACGATCCTCTATTGAGAGGACTCGCGATTCACGATGGGCGCATAAGGCCGGCAGGGCTGGTTGCGCAGGCTCGGGCACGGCGGAAGAGGTGTCGGGACCCGGAAGCCCGGGATCACCGGGAGCACGAGGCTCGACGGGTGCATGGGCGAGTACGAGATCGCGACCGTGGCCGTTCCTGCGGGGACGGTCTGGCTGAACGACCATACGGGCTGCGCCCCGTTCGGCGCGGCGATCGTCACGCGGATGCGCGACCCGGCACGGTAGACGTGCCCCTGGTGGTAGAGCGGGATCGTGACGTCGACGAAGCTGTCGCTCGGCATGGGCGCGGAATCGGCCGCCCTCCCGCTGGGGATCGGATCGAGCAAGGTACTCAGCCGCTTGAAGATGTTGTTCGAGTCGGTCGAGAGTTTGCGCCAGCTCGCGCGGAGGTAGCCGTTCTGTACGAACGTCTCGTTGCCGTCCGGCCGGACCTCGCTGATCGTCGCCTGAAGGTCGACGTCGGGCGTCGAGGATCGCACCCGCGCGTACACGGCGCCGGCGCCGATCACCGTCGTGTCGGCCTTCAGCGGCGCGGTCACGTAGGAGAGGGCGGTTCCCGCCGGGTTCGGCTTCCAATTCCATTTCCACTGAGACGCATTGCCCCACAGTCCGCCTCCGCCGGTGCCACCCGAGAAGTTGGTGAGGGGCAGGGCCTTCGCATCCGAGGTGTACTCGTCGATGCCGGCGCTGGCCGGCAGGTCGTCGGACAGAGTGCCCTTCGGACCGAAGTACCAACTTTCCGCGGACGCCCAGGAGAACGGATATTCGTCGAAGGAGGCTTCGAACGCCGGATAAGGATTCCCCGGAACCGTGTTCCCCGTTGGTGAGGTGCCTGCGCCGTTCTCGAACAGGACGCGGATCTGCGGCTGCCTCTCGAACGCGGCCAGAGCCAGGTCGTAGGTGGGCATCATCTGGATGGGATCAACCGGCATCGTGACCACGTCGTCCTGAGGAAGTCCCATCGCCGCTTGATAGATGACGGGCGCGGCCGCTTTGGTGAGGGCTTGGTTCACGATCGGCGCTCTACGGGCGACGTACAACTCTAAGAAGTCGTACCAACGGTTGTACGTGTCCGGATCCAGTGAGTCGATGTGAGCGCCGTTGGTGAACGTGAACCACTTCTTGTCCGTGCCGGTGAAATGCGCGACCAGCTCCGGGCAGTGCCCACCGGTCTGCTCGTCCTGCCACTGGCACGCCATGAACGTCGGCACCTTGATCTTGTGAACGAAGGTGACCGGATCTACCGGATCGGCCTCCGACGGGATGTAGCGGTCGTTTTCCTTGATCCTCTTCTGCAGGTCGGCGGCCTCGGGGTGGAGCGCCTGGTTGGCGGCGCACGTCGCGTCGCCCTCTTGGATCCTTTGGTACGCCCACTCCTGCCCGGTCTTCGGTCCCGCAACCTGTGCTGCATGCTGGCGCTCCTTCGCCCACTCGACGGCGAAGCCGGTGTTGAGGATGCCGCCGGGATACAGCGTCGTCGCGGTCGCATCGATGACCGACAGCGGAGAGATCGCAGCGAGGTGCGGCGGGTTGAGCTGCGCGGTGAACAACTGGCTGATACCGCCGTACGAGATGCCCATCATGCCGACCCTGTTCCCGAGCACCCACGGCTGGCTGGCGATCGTCTCGATGACGTCGTAGCCGTCGAGGAGCTGCAACGGCTCGAAGAAATCGAACGCACCGCCCGAGCAACCGATCCCGCGCATGGTGACGTCGACGACGGCGTAGCCCATCAGATTCGCAAGGACGGCGATGCCGCTCTCCGGTCCGGCGGGGTTCGCGTACCCGTATCCCGAGTACTCGATCAGCGTGGGGTACGGCGGGAGGTACGAGGCAGACGCGGGGAGATTGGGGAGGTCCGTGCCGGGCGGCAAGCCGGGTTGCCCCGCCGGACTGGTCGGCGGGTGCACCGAATAGGCGAGCTGCGTCCCGTCGCGCGTGGTGATGTAGCCGTAGCCGCTGGGAGGGATCGATTGCAGGTAGACGCCCGGATTCCACGGCGCGGCTTCGTCGGTGTGCACGACGAGCGGGGCCGACGTGTTCCCGTCCGCGCCTTGGACGACGTAGCCCGTGCCCGGCGGAACATCGCGGAACAACAGCCCGCCGAGCGCGTTGGCCTTCTGCGTGTGAAGCGTCTGCCCTTGGGGAGTGATGAGCGACATCTGCGCGCCGGTCGCGAGGCCGGTGACGTACACCTGCTCGACGCTGCCGACCGCTTTGATGCTTGTCGTCGGTGTCGAGGCGCTTCCGACCGCCAACGAACCGACGACGAGCAACACGATCGCACCCGTCCGAAGCACGCGCCTCCGCGCGGACCCCTTCCTTGCATGCACGTCGCGCAAATCCGCCCACCTTCCAGAATTCAGGGATTTGGCCGCCTGAGATGCATGTTCGACGGGCGCCGGGCATCTCCTCTTGAGCCGCCCGTTCGGCGAGCTCGGGAGGGTATCGGTCTTGGAAAGGAGGCTCTTCATGGTCTTAACAGAACGGTGCGCGAACCGGAGCCCGGCCCGAGCCCGGGAGCCCATCAGCATTGCCGGATGGTCCTTGGATCTCGATTCTCGGACATGACAGGAGTGCAACATGCCACGGAGCTGTTGTCCGGATGCACGACGGCCTGTGGAGCTCCCTTGCCGAGGGACCCAGACTCCGGTGGCAGCGCCGGGTCCCCTTGAGACGTACTCAACGTTGAACCGTACCTACCGTGGCGTTCACACAGACACAAAGGGCCTGGAGGGGCATCGACCGACCGGCGGGTCGCCTCGCCTCCAGGCCTCCAAGGTCCAACAAGAAGTGCAACGTTTGGCCGGTTCAGGCGTATATCACTTGGAAGGCGGCGTGGGGGTCGCCGTCGCGCTCCAACGTCAAAGGTTGGAGGGGAGGGTAACCAGCACACGTTGGCCGCGCGCGGGCCCTCCCCTCCTTGAAACGTGGAACGATTCGACCCCTTGACACGTCGCCGGTTTCGGCACTATCTTCCGGTTTGGCCAACGTGGCGCTGGTAGGTGGGCGCTCCGGGGGCCTTTTGCTTTTTGAGGCATCGAAGAATCCCCGCGGAGCCAGCTCGTGGGATCTAGTGGGGGTGGGGGCGATGGTCGTACGGATGCAGCGTCGGCTCCGAATTACTGCGGTCGCTCTACTCTTATCCTTGCCGGTCGTGCTGCCGACGCTTCCGACGCCCAGCGGCGCAGCGTTGGTTCCACTGGGGAGTTGTTACGACCTGCTGTCGTTCGATGGTCTGGACACGAGGGGCAGCGCGTTCTCCTGCGCCGACGCGCTGAGGACCGCGGGCTACGACTTGTCGGGGGGGTTCACCAACAAGAGCGCGAAGCAGGCACTGGCGCGGCTGCCGGCGGACGGTGTCTTTTTCTTCGGCGGCCACTCCATCGTCGCGGGCAGCCCTGAGGGTGCCGTGGCACTCCTGTTCGAGTTCCCCGCTCCCGGCCAGAGCGTAGACGCGTTGGTGGGCGACCCCAAATGGACGCCGCTGCTTCAAGGCCCCGTGGAGTTGTGCGGCAACAACAACCAATGCCGCAACGCCATCCTCGTTTCCTATCCGTTTGCGTCGCAATTGGCGAAGTACAACCTCGTGGTGTTCATGTCGTCGAACCCCGCGCAGGGGAACCTTCTCGTCACGCCCATGACGACAGTGGCGCACCTTGCCGGAGCCGGCACGGTCATTGGCTTCAAGGCTTCCCCAACCTGTCCCCCGTGCAAGTCCTGGGCGAGCACCTTCTGGGGCGCCTTGAAGAACGGAGCGACGTACTCGAGCGCGGTCGTCAGCGCGGCCGGCGTCGGAGGTGGCTTTCAAACATGGGTGCTTCTCCAGAATCCGCTCGCGCCAAAGGATCTGAGGCCCCCGAGCTACTACCCAGGCACGGGAAGCCTGAATTCTGCTGCCGCCCCAACCCAAATAGGGGCGGCCGATTGGAGGAGCGCGGCAGTTGAGAAATGGTTGGGTCATGTGGTGATGCCACCAACGAGATGGCTATCGCTCGAACGCAGTGATGGATCCCGATATCAAGGGCAGGTGGAAGGCAGTGGACTCTTCGAGGTTGATGCCACGACGGGCGAGGTGAAACAGGCGATCCTCGAGAATGAACTTTCCAGCCCAGTGGCTGCGGGATCGATATCAAAAGCGACAGCGAACGCGATTGCAACGTCGTTCGCCCGGGAGCACTTCCGAGGCTTCGAAGCGCTCTCTGCTCGAGAGGCCGAGTACGTCGAGCACGGCGACTTTCGCGAGTATCGGTTCCTCTGGCAGGGACGAGCGGGTGAAGCGTGGCTCCCGACCAGCGTGACCGTCGGCATCAACGCTGCCAGCGGGCGGGTTGCGTACTACTTGGCGCAGCGCCTTCCTGCACGGATATCGTCGACATCTCGGATTTCCAAGGAGGCAGCGCGGCTATCAGCGTTGCGTGTCGCCGCCATTCCAGGGCCGTCGCAAAGTACGGATCCCGTTCTGGAAGTCGTCACAATCGGTCGAGGGATGCAGCGCTTGGTCTGGGCCACGGACGTCAGTACAGCCCCTAGCCCAGTTCCTCATGTGCCAAGGTTCGTCTCCGTATGGACCGATACTGTCACCGGAGTTTCGGAGGTGGTTGCCCAGGGTTAGATGGCCGCACCGAGAGCCACATCGTCGGGTCGTCAAAGAGACGCGAGGATCAAGGAGGCAGCAGCATGAAAGGAGACGGTCGCTTCCGGCATCAGGTTAGGTCGATGGCCCTGTGGCTGGCACTCGCACTTTTGATCTCCATACTGCTCGTGCCGCTGCTTTCATCCGCAGGTGTGACAACACCGCGTTGCGACGCGTTCACCGACAATCCACATGTTTCCGACGGGCTCGGTGTCGTCGTCAAGTCCCGGGTGTACTGTTACAACAACATCAAGACTGTCAACATCGACACCATCCTCTTCCTCTGTCCCAGGCCTCCAACGGGACCGGAGAACAGTTGGACCAGCCAGGGCTGCAAGCAAAGAGCGTGGGGGTTCAGGTTCGTGAACAACCCAGTGAACGGACAAGAATACGTGAATCAAGCGCCCATGAAAGGGATGCCCGCGGTCCACGGGTCGGGGTGGTGGATAGGCTGCACGATAGTGGCCTGGACGGATTCCAACAACAAGCAAGGCGCCGTGATGGTGCCCGGCAATGCCGTCGATTTAACGGCTTGATTAGGAGTCCATCGAAAAATTCGTGGCGACGGCCCGTAGTAATCCATTTCCCAATCTCGTCACCGCCTCACGGGACCCGCCGGAGACGGAGCGCAGGGTACTTGGCGACTTCGTTCGTCTCGTGCCTGGCGCTCCGTCCGGCCTTGTGACCCGTGATCCCCTCTGGCGTCCCGAGATCCCCGCGAGGGTGGGTAACCTCCTGCCCGCGGGGCTCAGCGGCCATGCCCGACTACTTCATCCCCTGCAGACGGCAGGGCCCTCCAACACAGTACGACTCGTGACATGGAAGGAGGTCTTGAGAGTCGGTGATCTGATGAGCCTACGGAGCGTCTCGTGGAACGAAGCCTCCACGCGCTTCGCGGAGAACATCTCCGAGTTCGGCGGCGTCGAGCCCCTCGTCGGCCACCTTGATCAAGTCTCGTGTCAGAGTATTGCTGCTGCCATCGAACAGGCGCACGGAACAGATGAAGAGGCTTACTTCATCTTCTGGGCTGGTCACGGGGCCGTCCGACTAACGCACGATGCCGTTTACCGCGGGCCCGTTGGGGCAGTGGAAGAGTTCGTGGTTCGTTCCGATTCTGGTCGACTCTATTATCAGTCGCCGAGCGTTTGGTGGTCGCGCCGTCAGGGGTGGTGTGTGGCAACGCACACGGATTACTGTTCCACCTATATCGGAGCCTCCGAGATGCTGCTCGAACTTCTACTTCGCCATGACACCTTGGAGGCGATCGCGGTAGAAGTTGACGACCCCGTCGACGATTGGACCGCAGGTTGACCGATTGGCGGAGGGGCCGGGCGCTTAGCGTGCGGAACGTGTGTCTGTCCCCGAACCTGGACGACTCCCAAGATGACAGCGGAGACAAGTCCACTGCATCGCGCCACACTGGAGTTCCGAGAATCGGAGAAGGCTTAGACCTCCGACTAGCAGACGCTGATCGAGCTCATCGGCCGCCTCGTCGTTAGGGACCGCCGCGCCCTCTCGTGTCACCACCTCGACCGCCTACTGGGTGTCCTCGATCGTTCTCTCCCACTCTCATCGCGCCGTCGGCGGCGTCGTTCTTCCTCGTCGTCTTCTTCTGGGTTGGGTGTCCGCCAGCTCCTCGCCTCGTCCGCCAGCGTCTTTAGTTGTTCGGCACAGCGCATCCTCGCCGAGAGGGCGAATCGCAAGCCCTCAAGCGCGGCCATGCGACCGACTACTTGCTCTCGGGACTCGTGCGCTGCGGGCGCTGCAAGCGCGCCTACGTGGGCACCTCCGCGCGGGCGAGGAGGCTTCTATCACTATTACGTTTGCTCGAAGCGCTACCGCTACGGCACCGAATTCTGCGACGGCGAGCGCCTCCCCAAGAACGCTCTAGAAGACGCCGTAATCGAGCAGATGGTCGACCTCTACACCGATTCAGCGCTCATCTCCGACGCGCTCGCCGAACTCGCCAAGGACGACACCGACAGCGCCAGCGAGATCGATACGCGACGCTACGCGGTCACCCAAGAGCTCGCCGGCGCCCGCCGCGCGCTCGACCGCTACTTCTCTGCCTTCGAAGAGGGAAACCTCGCGCCGGCCGACTGCCGGGACCGCGTGACGCGCCTCAAGGATCGGATCGATGCGTTCGAAGCCGAAGAGCGAACACTCACACAGCGGGCCACGGACGGCGCCGGAGAGCCTCCTACAGCCGCCGACGTCGCCACATGGGCTAAAGACCTCGATTCACTGCTGCGCTCCGGCTCAGCGCAGCAGCGTAAGTCGCTGATGCACATTCTGATCAAAGACCTTCGCGTAATGGGTCGAGAGCTGATTCTGCCGACCTACAAGATTCCGGCGCTGGTTCGCGCACCGGATGATCAAGTGGAGCTGAACGGATTCGAACCGTCGACCCCCTGCCTGCCGAGCAGGTGCTCTACCAACTGAGCTACAGCCCCAGGTCAAAGGCCGATTCTATCGCGCACCTCACGAACGGGCGTTTGACGGGTCTCTGCGGACGGGCGCACGCTGCCGCGGTGGACATCCCTGTAAAGAAGTACGCGGGCATGCCCGGCGAATGGCGACCCCTATGCGTCAGGTGCTGAGCGTGCAGCCCGAGACCCGTTACGCCAGAACCCCCGAGGGAGCGGTCGCCTATCAGGTGATCGGGGAGGGACCGCTCGATCTCGTCTTCATCCCCGACTGGATGACGAACATCGCGGTGTGGTGGGAGCAGCCGCTGATCGAGCGGTTCCTCCGGCGGCTCGCCTCGTTCAGCCGGCTGATCGTGTTCGACAAGCGCGGCACCGGCGTCTCGGATCCCGTCCCGCTGGGCGCGCTGCCGACGCTCGAGCAGTGGATGGACGACGTCCGTGCGGTGATGGACGCGGCCGGCTCCGAGCGGGCGGCGATCTTCGGCCACGGCACACCGATGGCGCTCGTGTTCGCCGCCGCGTACCCAGAGCGAACGACTGCGCTCGCGATCGCCGAGGGATGGGCTCGCGCCACACGGAGCGAGGACTACCCCGCGGGACTCGCTCCAGAGCACATGGAGGAAGCGGTCGCCTTCATCACCGAAGGGTGGGAGAGGGACGACTATCAGGGAATGGCGTTCACTAGTCCGAACCTGCCGCGCGATCCCGCCTTCCTCGCGTGGCTCGCGCGCTATCGCATCCTGGCGATGCCACCCGCGATCAACGCGCGCGTTTTCCGCTGGGGGTTCGACCTCGACGTGCGAAGCGTGCTCCCCGCCATCAGTGTCCCGACGCTCGTGCTTCAACGGAAGGGCGACCTGTTCTTCCCCGAAGGCCACAGCCGCTACCTGGCCGAGCACATCCCCGGCGCGAAATACGTGGAGCTCCCCGGCGAAGACTATTTCTGGTTCGCCGGCGATCAAGACTCTTTGCTGGATGAGGTGCAGGCCTTCTTCACCGGGGTGCGCGGCACGGCCGACGTCGATCGCGTGCTCTCGACGGTGCTGTTCACCGACCTCGTCGCCTCGACCGAGCGCTCCGCCGAGCTGGGCGACCGACGTTGGCGGGAACTCCTCGACCGGCACGACGCCATCGCGCGCTCTCACGTCGACTACTTCCGCGGCAGATTGATCAAGACCACCGGCGACGGTGTGCTCGCGACGTTCGACGGGCCGGCGCGAGCGATCCGCTGCGCGGGCGCGATCTCACAGGGGGTGATGGGC
>JBIOTQ010000139.1:0-9447 GCA_044866075.1 Actinomycetota bacterium
GGCATGAAGGCTTCCAGGAGCACGGGCCGCGTGGTCCGCAACGCGGTGTTCCGGACGAAGGGCAGCAGCGAGCGTCCGTCCATCGCGAGGCCCGGCGTCGCGCCCGAGAGCTCCACGATCGTCGGCGCCAAGTCGACGTTCGCAACGAGCTCCGACACGTGACTTCCCGCCATGATCCCGGGCCCACGGATCATGAGCGGTACCCGCGCCGAGTTCTCGTACCCGAGGATCTTCTCGTCGGGGGTCCGGTGCTCGCCGTGGAAGTACCCGTTGTCCGACGTGAATACGACGTACGTATTCGCCAGCGTGTTCTTCTCCTTCAGCGCCTTCACCACGGCCGCGACAGCCTCGTCGACGGCGAGCAGCGTCTCGAGCTCACGTCGGTACTGATTCTCGATCACCGCGATCGCCGCGTCGTCGAGCACCGGCTTGAGGCGCATGAACAGGGGCTTGTCGCTCGTGTCGGCTTCGTTGAACGAAGGCGGCCGCGGCAGAGGCTCGCCGTCGAACGCGCCGCGGTGGCGCGGCGCGGGACGCGGGGCCGTCTGCGAGCTGAGGGTCGCGACCTCGCGGTGCGGCGCGAGGAACCACAGCGTCATGAAGAACGGGCTGCCTCCGCCGATCGCTTTGTGGATCTGCTCGACGGCCTTATCCCGGAGCACGTCCGTCTGATAGAGCGCGGGGTCCTCGACGTCGTACGAGCCGTAGGTCGTGAGGGCGCCGTTGTCGTTCATCTGGTAGCCCCACATCTGGTACGTCGACGGATCGGTGATGCCGTGCCACTCGTCCCACCCCGGCGGCACCTCCGTCGGATCTTCGGTCCCGTAGTCGTTGAGGTACTTGCCGACGTGGATCGTTCGGTACCCGGTCGTGCGCAGCCAGACCGGCAGCGTGTTCTCGGACTTGAGTCGGTAGTACCCGCCGGTGGGTGATTCGTTCTCGAGGACGCCGTGGTTGTGCGCGTACTGACCGGTGAGGAACGTCGAGCGCGACGGACAACAGAGTGGGAACGACGAGAAAGAGTTCTGGAAGGTCGCGCCAGCGTCGCCGATCAGAGAGCGCGTCGCGGACATGACGCGCAGCTCCTCGACCGTCTGGTCGTCCGTCATGATCACGACGATGTTTGGTTTGGACGGCGAACCGGCCGGGGCCTTCACGGAGGGGCTGAGAGCGAACACCAGCGCGATCACCGCGGCAGCCGGCCGCACCCGGCGCATCCCTCGAAGGCTCACGGAGCATCGGTTCGACGCAGGGATCGCGCGGTCCTTCCCACCTCTCCGAGCCGGGGCGCTACGTGAGGCCGTCGACCGTGACGAACGGTTCCGGCGCGTCGAGCTCGGCGGCGGCGATCAGCTCCTCGAGGACGCGCGGGTCGAACCAGGTCAGCTCCATCTGCTTCGCTCGGCGAAAGTACAGCTGCATGTCGATGTCGCGCGTGAAGCCGATCCCCCCGTACACCTGCTGCCCGAGCTTCGTCGTGCGCTTGAACACGTCGCAACAAACGAGCTTTGCCATCGCCGCGAGCGTCCGCGCGTCCTTCCCCGCGGCGCGCGCCCAGGCCGCTTCGGTCGCGAGGACGCGCCCGCCCTCGATCTCTGTGATCGTTTCGGCCAGCGGGTGGGCGATCGCTTGGAACGAGCCGATCGGCTTGCCGAACTGGATCCGTTCCTTCGCGTACCCCACGGCCATCGCGTGCGCGGCCTCGGATCCGCCGCTCGCGTACGCAGCGAGCGAGATCAACCCGTCGACCATAACGTCGCCGAAGGCGGCCCACCCTTGCGTCGGCTCGCCAAGCGGTTCGGCGGCGACGCCTTCGAAGGTCACGAGATACGAGGCGTCTGACGCCAGCGTTTGCGTGTGTTGCAGAGACACGCCGTTGGCCGCGGTATCGACCAAGAACAGTCCGATGTCATCAGGCGCCTCGCCCGTCCGGGCAAGGACGACAAGACTCTCGGCCGCCGAGGCAAACGGAACCATGATCTTCTCGCCCGTCAGCGTCCCGTTCTGGAATCGCATCGCGATACCGGCAGGCGTCGCGCTGCGCTCGGGCTCCTGCCACGCCACCGACAGCACGGCGTCGCCGCTCGCAATCTTCGGGAGCCACTCCTTCTTCTGCGCGTCGCTGCCGGCCTCGCGGATCAACCCCGCGGCCACCACGCACGTCACGAAGTAGGGCGAGGGCAGCAACGCCCGGCCGAACTCCTCCGACACGATCGCGTTCTCGAGCGCGCTCTGGCCGACGCCGCCGTACTCCTCGGGGATCGTGAGCCCGAGCAGATCCATCTTCGCGAGCTCGCGCCAGGTCTCGTCGCGGTAGCCGGTCGGGTCGTCCTCGAGCGCGCGCACCACCTCCGGCGACGCGTGCTTCGCGCAGAAATCGCGCACCGCCTCGCGCAGAGCGTCCTGTTCCTCCGTCCACCTCAGGTCCATCGCTCAGCTCCTCGGGATCTCTAAAGGCCCCATCGCGTCGGGCGTCCACGCGTCGCCGACGCGCTTCCAGGGGTTATCGCCGTCGCCCGCCGGCAGAGCGACCCGCGCCACGCATTCGGTCGCGCGTTCCTCCCCCACGGACAAGGTCACGTCGACGTCGGCCCACACGCACCCGGCGTCGTCGGTCTCTACGGTCCCCACAACACCGTCGAACGCGAGCCGGTCGCCGGCGCAGATCGATCGCCTCATGCGGAAGCGCAACTTGCCGAGCCGCCCGCGCGGGCCCGTCCAGTCGCTGAGGTAGCGCTCGATCCAGCCGGCTTGGTTCGGCGTGTTCAGGAAGATGTCACGCGTCCCCGCGCGGTTCGCCGCCCAGTGCGTGTCGTGGTGCTGCGGCTGCCAGTCGCGCGAGCTCGACGCGCCCATGATCACGGTGCGCGCGGTCACGTCGACCTCGAGCCGCGGGAGGCGTTCGCCCGGGACCGTCACGACGCGTCTCGCTTGTAGGCGAACATCTCGTAGGTCTCCACGCCGACGACCTCGTCGCGCTGGTTCGTGTACGTCACGTCGATCGTCCACGACCGGCCGGTGCCGAGCTTGCGCGTCTTCAGCGCCGAGATCTCGCGGATCCGTTGGGTCGTGCGCACGCGATCGCCGGGGCGCACCGGCACGCCGAACGTCATCTCGTTGAACGCGACGATCCCTTCCGGGAGATCGAGCGCCTTCTTCAGATCGAAGTGCAGGCTCAACGGCATCCGCTTCTCGTTCCGGCCGGGAACGAACTGCAGCGGTCGCATCCAGGCGGAGAGCATCGTCGGCGGCGCGATCGGCCCGCCGGTGAGATCGTCCGCGACCGCGTCGTCCCAGTAGAGCGGGTTCGCGTTCTCGGTTGCCTCGAGCCAGTGGAGGATGTAGCCGCGTTCGCAAACGATGTCGCCCGGCGGGTCCTCCGCCGTGCGCCCCACCCAGGCCTGGACGTCTTCTTCGGTCATCAATCTCATGCGATCTCCTCGGGACCGACGCGGTACGGACCGTCACGGCGCGCGCTTCCGGCGAGCACTGGTCCGACCTGACGGAACGTCCCCTCGTCGCGTTCGACGTCGACGAACGAGCCCCGCGCCACGTGATGGGCGTCCCGGCCGACCTCCGCGATCGAGAGCACGGGCGCGACGCAGGTGTCCTTGTTCGCTAGATCCTCGACCCAGTCGTCGCGATCGCGCGCGGCGAACGCTTCGGCGAATGCTTTGCGGACCTCGTCCTGCCGTGCATCGTCGTACTGGGCGTCGGCGAGGTCCTCACGGCCGAGCGCCCGGCAGAGGTTCGTGAAGAACTGCTTCTCGATCGCGCCGACGGCGAGCCAGCCGCCGTCGCGCGCCGCGTACACGTCGTAGCAGGCGTACTTCCCCGTGAGGAGGGTCGTGCCCGGCGCGACCTCCGCGCCGGTCGCCAGCGTCTCATCGACGAAGAGCGACATCAGGTGCAGCACGCCGTCGGCCGTCGACACATCGAGGAACGACCCCTCGTGGGTCGCGTTCCTCCGGACGAGCGCCGCGGCGATCGCCAGCGCCGCCTGGAAGCCTCCCGCCGCCGCGTCCGCGATCGTCGCGCCGGGGAACGCCGGGCCCCCGTCGGCGCGCCGTCCCTGCGTCGCGAGGAAGCCTCCGACGGCGAGGTAGTTGATGTCGTGCCCCGCCCAGGCGGCGTACGGACCGGACGACCCGTAGCCGGAGACCGCGCAATAAACGATCCGCGGATTCTCCTTGCGACACGCCTCGTACCCCACGCCGAGACGGTCGGCCACGCCGGGCCGGAACGCCTCAACGACCGCGTCGGCGCCGCGCACGAGCTCCATGAAGCGAGCCACGCCATCCGCGGACTTGAGGTCGAGCTGTACCCGCTTCATATCCCGATGCGCGCCGTAGGCGTAGAACGGCGGGTCGATGCGCGCGGCCGACGCCGGCGCCGCGATCTTGATCACTCTGGCACCCAGGTCGCGCAACGCCGCCGTCGCGCGCGCGGCCGGACCGACCGTCGAGTGATCGAGGACGGTCACGCCATCGAGCAGTCCTTTGAACGCCATGGCCGGGTCTACGACGGGTCCGGCAGCCCGAGCCCGCGCCGCGCGATGATGTTGCGCTGGACCTCGCTCGTCCCCGCGCCGACCGTGTCGACGACCGAGTACCGGTAGGTGAACTCGAAGCGCCCGTCCATCGGCGCGTGAGGCTGGTCGCGCTTCAGCGCGCCGGCCGCGCCGGTCGTCGTCAGGAACTCGTCGGCGATCTTCTGGCCGAGCTGCGTCGTGAACAGCTTGAACATCGCACTCTCGAGGTTCGGGACCTCGCCCGCGGCGGCTTTCGAGATCACGCGCAGACAGAGCGTGCGCGCCACCTCTATCTCGGACGCCGCACGCGCGATCCAGCGGCGCACGTGCGGGTCCTCGCGAAGCGGTTTGCCGTCGAGCGTAGCGTGGCGGACCCAATCGCGGAGGCGCTCGTAACGTTTGATGTAGGCCGAGACGGTGAACAGCGTGAACCGCTCGAAGTCGAGCGCCTCGGAGATGTAGTACCAGCCCTTGTTCACCTCGCCGACGACGTGGTCGTCGTCGACGAACACGTCGTCGAGGAAGACCTCGTTCGTGCGCTCGTCGCCGATCGTGTCCATGTTCGTGATCGTGATGCCCGGCGCGTTCATCGGGACGAGGAACAGAGTGATGCCCTTGTGCTTGGGCGCGTCCGGGTCGGTACGTGCGGCGACCCAGTACCAGTCGGCGAAGTGCGCCGAGGTCGTGAACCGCTTCTGTCCGTTGAGCTTCCAGCCGCCCTCGACCTTCTGCGCGCGCATCGCCAGCGACGCAAGATCCGATCCCGCGTTGGGTTCGGAGTAGCCGATCGCGAACTCGATCTCCGCGCCGAGGATCTTCGGCAGGAACTCCTTCTTCAGGCGCTCGTTGCCGTGCCGGATGATCGTCTTGCCGACGATGCCGACGCCCTTGCCGATGAACGGTGCGCCGGCCGCAGCGAGCTCCTCGTTCAGCAGGTACTCGAAGACGCCGGGCGCTTCCTGGCCGCCGTACTCCTTCGGCCACGACATGCCGATCCAGCCTTGCTCGGAGAGTTGCTTCATGAACGCGCGGCGCTCGGGCGAATCCACGAGTTGCCCCATTCCGTCGCGGCGCGGGTCGGCGACCTCCGGCCCGGCGGTGCTCTCGATGAACTCGCGCACCGCGGAGCGGAACGCTTTCTCCTCCGGTGACCATTCGAGGTTCACGACGGCCTCCACGAGACGTGTTTATGCAGGTCACAACCATATCTGACGGGTCGTCAGATTTCCAAGACGCCTTTAGAATACCGGCTCAGAAGGTGCAATCCGGTCCGGCGTCGAATCACCACAACGAAGAACGAGGGATGCGCTGAGGGCCGCGCTACGCGCGGCCCTCAGTTCGTGTCCGATCCTACGCTTAGCGGTGCACCTCGACGAGGCGGCCGCTCGAGAACATGCCGTCCGTGACGTACACGTGGCCCCGGTTGGTCGCCACCACGCCGCCCGGCTCCGAGAGTTTCCCCTTCGCCAGCTCCGTGGTCTTGTTCTTCTTGACCTCGAGGAGAACGGCCGCCGGGAAATCACCGGACTCGAAGCCTGCCTCGAACGCGAGGACCCCATCCTTCGCCAGCTCGTACACGTAGAGCGTCGACGTCTGGGCCATGTAGTAGATGTCCTGGATCGCGGTTAGACCGCTCCACGCGATCTTGCAATCGGGATCCGGGGTATTCACGGAGCAGACGGCGCCGTCGGCGTTCGGGTTTACGGCCCACACGTGCGAGCTGCCCGGGCGGAACGGGAAGCCTTTCAGCTCTCCGACGTACACCCAGCCGTTCCGACCGAGAGTGACCGACGTCGGCACGGCTTCCGCATCGATGGTCGGCGGAAGCGGACCGTCCTCCTCCGGAACGTGATCGGTCGAGATCGTCTCGACGTCGAAGCGGGCGACGGTTGTGATGTCTCCCTCCGGTGTCACGCGGAGCAGATCGTTACCCGCGGCGTCCGCGACGAGGGCATCGCCGTTGGGCAACGCGGCGAGCCCGTAGGGATTCGATTCGGTGGGCTCACCCTCCTGGTCGTACGGATCGGGATCTGTCTTCTGGTAATCGGGGATGTTGGCGACGATCGTGTCGACGCTGCCGTCGTCGCTGCGGCGGAGAAGGTCTCCTCCCTCGAGCAGCGCCCACCCGCCGCCGACGGTCGTGGACACGAGGTCGACGATGTTCGCGGGGTCGCTGATCGGGAATGTGGTGCCGGCGTCGCGTCCGCGCGGAACGTAGACGAAAGCCGGTGCGGGAGGGCCGAAGGCGCCTTGCCCGACGACCAGCTCGCCTATGGGGTTGAGCGATATGCCCTTCGGCGACGAGAGGTCGGACAGCAGTACTTTCGTCGTGCCCGCTGATGCCACGACCGGCGCGATGAGCCCGGCCAGCAGAAATACCGCCGTGACGGCGGCGAGAACGGCGAAGCGACGAGCTCCCCGCACAACTGCCCCCTTGTTCGACGTGGGCGCAAAGTCTCCCAAAAGCTGGCACAGGGGTCAACTGAGTGTGAGCGGACCTCACTTCTTGCGTTACGGGCCGGCCCGCGGGGGCTAGGAGTGGGTGGACGCTTTCTTCCAGCGCACGAACTGCATGACCTCTTGCGCGACGGTGGTGAGCTGGAACTGAACGCGCTCGTCGGTGGGATCGCCGTCGGGCGAGAACACGGGCTGCGAGGTGTTGATCGCCGCGCCGAGCGGCGTGGGCCACCCGCGGAGCGCGTGCACGACCGATCGCAGCGCTTCCATGGCGGAGACGGTCCCCTGCCAGCCGGCGCCGGTCGCGATGCACCCGACCGGGCGGCCGGTGAAGTACGGCTCGGGGTCGTCGCGGAGATCCTCGGTGTAGTCGAGCGCGTTTTTCACCATGCCCGAGATAGTGCCGTGGTAGCCGGGCGTCGCCACGATGAAGCCGTCCGCACGCCGGCACGCCTTCACGAGATCGCGCGCTTCGTCGCACCGATCTGGCCTCTCGGGCGCGTAGTGCGGCAGCGCTTGGAGAGTCGGGCCGTCGAAGAGGATCGTTTCGGCGCCGTCCTTCTCGCAGACGCCGAGCGCGAACCGCAGCGCCTTTTCGGTCGACGAGTTGGCGCGCGTCGTCCCGCCGATGCCGACGATCACGGGCTTGTCCGCCATTGCGCGCTCCACCCTACGCGTACGACGACCCGAGACGCTCGATGTCGAGATCGTGGCCGAGTTTGTCGCGCTTCGCGCGCAAGTACCGGAGATTCTGCGGCGTCGGGACGGTCTCGAGCGGCACGCGCTCGACGATCTCGAGGCCGTAGCCCTCGAGGCCCGCGCGCTTCGCGGGATTGTTCGTCAGCAGTCGCAACGTGGACAGTCCAAGATCGACGAGGATCTGCGCCCCGGTGCCGTAGTCCCGCGAGTCGGCCGGGAAGCCGAGCTCGAGGTTCGCCTCGACGGTGTCGGAGCCCAGATCCTGTAGCTTGTACGCGCGCAGCTTGTGCATCATGCCGATGCCGCGTCCCTCGTGGCCGCGGATGTAAACGATGACTCCCTCGCCTTCCTGAGCGACCCGGCGAAGTCCCTCTTGCAGCTGGGCGCCGCAGTCGCACCGCAACGATCCAAAAACGTCGCCGGTGAGGCACTCGGAGTGCATCCGGACGAGGACATCCCGCTTCCCCTCGGGCTCACCGTAGACCAGGGCGATGTGCTGCCGGTCGTCGAGCTGGGAGTCGTAGGCGATCGCGCGGAACGGTCCGTACGGCGTCGGGATCTCCGCCTCGGCGAGACGCCGCACCTGCGCCTCGAAGCGCAGCCGGTACGCGATCAGGTCGGCGATCGTGATCAGGTGCAGGCCGTGCGTGCGTGCGACCTCGATCAGGTCGGGGAGGCGCGCCATCGAGCCGTCCGGGTTCATGATCTCGCAGATCGCGCCGGCCGGCTCGAAACCGGCGAGCCGCGCCAGGTCGCACGACGCTTCGGTGTGGCCGGCGCGCTCGAGCACGCCCCCCGGTTTCGCGCGCAGCGGGAAGACGTGACCCGGGGTGCGGAACTCACCTGCGTGTGCGTCGGCCGCGACGGCCCGCGCGATGCACCGCGCTCTGTCGGGCGCGGAGATGCCGGTGTTGCCCGGCGGCGAGATGTGGTCGACCGAGACCGTGAACGCGGTGCCGTCGCCGCGCGTCCCGTCGCCAACCATCATGCGGAAGCCGAGCCGCTCGGCGCGCTCCTCGCTCATCGGCAGGCAGAGAAGACCGCGGCCGTGCGTGATCATGAAGTTGACCGCCTCGGGCGTGACGCGCTCGGCGGCCATGACGAAGTCGCCTTCGTTCTCGCGGTCGGGGTCGTCGACGACGATAACGATCTCGCCCGCCCGGATCGCGGCGATGGCGGCGTCGATCGAGGAGAAGGGCGAAGCGTCGTGGTGGAGAGCTTCCATTTCCGCCTCCCTAGGTCCCCATCCCCCGCCCGGCCCGGGCTAGAGGGGTGTGTTCGCTAGAGCAAACGAATGGTTACAATCGCAAACCCTAAGGTAGACTGTCGCGGAGGCCGCGTCAAGGCGGCCGCTATGCTCGGCGAAAGCAGGGGGACGAGATGGACGACGTGCTTCAGATCTTCAGCCTCTCCGGACGGGCGGCCGTCGTCACCGGTGCCGGGAGCGGGATCGGACGCAGCGCGGCCGAGGTTCTCGCCGGCGCCGGGGCATCGGTCGTGTGCGGCGACCTGGATGAGGCGGCCGCGGAGAAGACCGCCGCGACGATCGTCGAGGGCGGCGGAAAAGCGGTCGCGCAGGGCATCGACGTCGCGCGCAAGGCCGAGGTCGACGCGCTCGTCGATCGCGCGGTCCAAGAGTTCGGTCGCATGGACGTGATGGCGAACGTCGCCGGAATCGCCGCCGACGGCTTACTGCTCGAGGCCACCGACGCCGAGCTAGACAAGGCGTTCAACGTGAACCTGCGCGGCGTCCTGTACGG
>JBIOTQ010000140.1:0-13672 GCA_044866075.1 Actinomycetota bacterium
CCGGGGCCGCCCTCGGGGCGGCCGTACTTTTGCTAGCGGAGGCGATCCGTCGCCACGCGTGGGTTGTCGAGGTTCTCGTCGGCGAGGAGCTCGACGGAATGCGGGACCGGGACGGGACGTTCCCGTGCTCGGTCGTGCACGCCACCGCTAGCAAAAGTACGGCCGCCCCGAGGGCGGCCCCGGCACGCAGCGAACGCGGCCTCACTCGTCCAGGTAGTCGCGGAGCTTCTGAGACCGGCTCGGGTGGCGGAGCTTCGACAGCGTCTTCGACTCGATCTGGCGGATGCGTTCCCGCGTCACACCGAACTCCTGGCCCACTTCCTCCAGCGTGCGCTGGTGGCCGTCCATCAGGCCGAAGCGAAGCTCGATCACTTTCTTCTCGCGGCCCGACAGCGAGTGCAGAACCGACTCGAGCTGCTCTTGCAGCAGGATGAACGACGCGGCGTCGACGGGGACGATCGCGTCGGCGTCCTCGATGAAGTCGCCGAGGTGCGAGTCCTCTTCTTCGCCGATCGGCGTCTCGAGCGATACCGGCTCCTGGGCCACCTTCAGGATCTCGCGCACCTTGTCCGGCGTGATGTCCATCTCGTCGGCGATCTCTTCCGGCGTCGGCTCGCGGCCCAGGTCTTGCAGCAACGATCTTTGGACGCGGACGAGCTTGTTGATCGTCTCGACCATGTGCACCGGGATGCGGATCGTTCGCGCCTGGTCGGCGATGGCGCGCGTGATCGCCTGGCGGATCCACCACGTCGCGTACGTGGAGAACTTGAATCCCTTGTCGTAGTCGAACTTCTCGACGGCGCGGATCAGACCGAGATTCCCCTCCTGGATCAGATCGAGGAACAGCATCCCTCGGCCGACGTAGCGCTTCGCGATCGACACGACGAGGCGCAGGTTCGCCTCGATGAGCTTCTTCTTGGCGATCTGGCCCTCGCGCTCGACGCGCCGGAGGATCTCGGTCGTGCGGTCGGGCGGCAGCTTCTTCTCGTCCCGCGACGGCTCCTCCAGGGCAGCCTTCGTGCAGAGCCCGCGCAGGGTATCGAGCGTCGCGTGACGCACGTCCGTCAGCTGCTCGCCCGACTCGAGCCCGGCCTCGATCTTCTTGGCCAGGATGACCTCTTCCTCGGCCGTGAGCAGGGGGACCTTGCCGATCTCCTTGAGGTACATGCGGACCGGATCGTTCGTCGCCCGCATCGCGTCCTCGGCTGCGATCGCGCCCGCCTCGGCCTCGAGCTCGGCCGCGGTCTCGAGCTCCTCGGCCGTCGGGACCTCGATGATCTCGATGCCTTCGTCGGTGAGCGTCTGTTGCATCGACTCCATCTGCTCGGGCGTGAGGTCCAGGCTCGCCAGGGCCTCATCGACCTCGTCGCCGGTCAGGAACCCTCCGCGGTCCTTCGCGCGCGCAACGAGTTCGCGGACACCGTCGGGTTGCTGTTCCTTGGTCAGCGTCATCGCTCTACTCAACGGCCGCGGCGTCGGCCAACACGCTCACGCGCTGCCGCTCGCCTTCGAGGGAGATGAGCTCGGCGTACCGTTCGCGGTACTCGGCCTCGTTCTCGAGAGGGTTGAGCTTCTGGAGGTAGCGCTTCTTCTCGTCGATCAGGCGGCGGAGTGCGAACTCTTTCATGCGCGCCACGATGTCGCGGACGTAGGAGTCGGGCGGCATGCCGTCGGCGTCGAGATCGACCTCCACCGGTTCCAGCACGAGCGCTCGCACCGCGTCCCGCGTCCTTTCGTCGGTCAACCGGTCCACCATGCCGGTCGCCTCTCCTCCGGCGAGCACCTCGGTCCAGATCGTTCGATGGGCCGGCAGCGAGAACAGCTCGACGCCGATCCCATCGACGTACTCGCCGATCGCAGGAGGATACTGTAGCGCGACCTTCAAGAGGTCCCGCTCCAAACGTACCTGCGCGCTCACCTTGCGGACGCTCGTCGGAGCAGACTGCGCGGACGACTCGCCGAGCGCCTTGCCCGCCGCGAGGAAGACGACGTTCGGGTCCTCCTTCGTCCAGTCGGCGAGGCGGCCCGTGTAGTCACGACGCAACACCTCGTCGCGTATGCGCGAGAGGATCGGGATCCCGGCGCGGACAGCGCGCGCGCGTCCGTCGGGGTCGGACAGATCGAAGCGCTCGATCTCGCGGCGAAGCCGGTACTCGACCATCGGAACCGCGGTCGCTGCGGCCGCCCGGAAAGTCTCCCCACCCTTCGCGGCGACGAAGTCCGCCGGGTCCTTGCCTTCGGGAACGATGAGGACGCGGACGTCGAGCCCCGACCCGAGAGCAGCGTCGAAGGCTCGCTCGACGGCGGCCACGCCGGCTTGATCCGAGTCGAAGGCGACAACAGCGCGCGGGGCGAAACGGCCGAGCAGCCGGAAATGGTCTGCCGAGAGCGCGGTTCCGTTCGTGGCGATGGCCTCGTTCACCCCGCCTTGGTGGAGCGCGATGACGTCCATGTAGCCCTCGACCACGATCGCGGTCCCTGAGGCCGCCAGTGTCTTCTTCGCCCAGTTGAGGCCGTACATCATCCGGCCCTTGGAAAAGATCGGCGTCTCGGCCGTGTTCAGGTACTTGGGCGTCTTGGTCTCGTCGAGGACGCGGCCGCCGAACGCAACCGGCTCGCCCGTGATGTCGAATGTCGGGAACATGATCCGGCCGCGGAACCGGTCGATCACGCCGCCGCGATCCGACTTGCGCGCGAGGTCGGCCTCGATCAGCTCCGCCTCGGTGAACCGTTTGCGCAGGAGGTGCCGCGACAGCTCCTCCCACTTGTCGGGCGCCCACCCGAGCCGGAAGGCCTCGACGGTCTCCTTGGTCAGCCCGCGCTTCTTCAGGTACTCGCGCGCCGACTTGCCATCGGGGGACGACATCAGCTGCTCGTGGAAGAAGGCGACCGCCTCGCGGTGCGCGGCGATCAAGCGCATCTTCTTTGTCGCGGCTTGGCGCTGGCCGGGCGAGAGCTGCTCGTACGTGAGCTGCATGCCGACCTTGGCCGCCAGCCGCTCGACCGTCTCGACGAACGTGAGGTTCTCGAGCTCCTCCACGAGGGCGATCACGTCGCCCCCCTTGCCGCACCCGAAGCAGTGCCAGAGGTTCTTCCCGACGTCGATCGAGAACGACGCGGTCTTTTCCTGATGGAAGGGGCACAAGGCCTTGAAGCGGCCGGCGCCCGCTTTCTTGACCTGCATGTACTCCGACGCGACGTCGACGATCGCCGCGCGGTTGCGCAGCTCCTCGATGTCCGCGTCGCGGATCCGGCCCTTCATCCCTAGTCCACGTCCTTCGACTCGTCCCACGCGGGCGCGGCCGCCTCGCCGGTCATCGCCGCGTGCGTGCGGATCGCGTATCCGTCGGTCATCCCGGCGATGAAGTCCGATACGCGCGTCGGCACGTCTCCCGGGATGCGCGCGAACTCATGAGGAAGGTCGCCTGGCCGCGCAGTGTAATGCACGAAGAGCTCGTGGATGATCCGTTCGGCCCGCTCGCGATCGTCGCCGAGCAACGGCGTCAGGTAGACGCGCTCGACCAGGAACTTCCGGAGCGTGTCCATCGCAGCGAGGATCTCGGGCGTCATCTCGACGCGGTTCTCGCCGCGGCTCGCTTCGATGACTCCGCCCACCAGCGTCGCGATGCGCTCGGAGTGTTTGCGGCCCAGGCTCCGATTGATCTCGTCGGGAACGTCGTCCCAACCGATCACGCCGGCCCGGACACCGTCGTCGAGGTCGTGGTTCAAGTAGGCGATGCGGTCCGCGAAGCGAACGACCTTCGCTTCGAGCGTGGCCGGGTCGGGTTGCGACCACGTGTGATTCAGGATCCCGTCGCGGGTTTCCCAGGTGAGGTTCAGGCCGCGGCCGCCGTACTCGAGGACCTCTACCACGCGCAGGCTCTGCTCGGCATGCTTGAACCGACGGCCGAGCTCCTTCGACAGAACGCCCTCGCCGATGTGGCCGAATGGGGTGTGTCCGAGGTCGTGGCCGAGCGCGATCGCTTCGGTCAGGTCCTCGTTCAGCCTCAGCGCGCGGGCGATCGTGCGCGCCACCTGCGCGACCTCGAGCGTGTGCGTCAACCGGACGCGGTAGTGGTCCCCAACGGGCGCGAGGAAGACCTGGGTCTTGTGTTTCAGCCGCCGGAACGCCTTGCAGTGGACGATGCGGTCGCGGTCGCGCTGGAACTCGGTGCGGATCGGGTCACGGTCCTCGGAGCGCTCTCGCCCCTTGGTCTCGGAGGCAAGCGTTGCGTTCGGAGAGAGGATCTGCCGCTCTATCTGCTCCGTCTCTTCACTGATCGTGACCAAACTGCACCTTCTGCGGGCGCCTTACCCCGCTGTCAGTCAGCGTAGCAACGGTGAGCGACAACAAAGGATGCCGGAGGGGAGGGCGCGGGCATGGTACGGCCACCCAAAGAACAGCGTCAAAGCCGGGAATTTCGGAGCGACCAAGCCGAGCGCCTCAAGGAGGAGGAGAACCGCCCCCCGCGGCGAAGCAGGTAGTCAGACGCCCGACGACGGGGGTGAGCCTGACCAGGTTCATCCCCGTCCCGTTTCCGGGAAGGGGTTCGCAGAGGGGCTTACGCCGCGGCCGGCGTGACCGCCCGCGAGCTCGCGGGACGCAGCAGGAAGGTCGCCGCGACGAGTAGGAACAAGCCCGCGGCCATGAACACGATCTGGGTCCCGTCGAGGCGGAACGTCCCCAGCACGCGCTGTTGCGACCCGAGCATCTTGGCGCCCCATGCCGCGAGGACGCCGAGGGTGACGGCGCTCACGCGGAGACCCGAGTGCGCGAGAGCGAACGCCCTGCCGCGCAGCGAGTCGTGGACGCGTTCCTGGATGATCGTGATCCCGCCCAGGAACGTCGCGACGAACGCGCCGCCGAACACGAATCCCATCCCGAAACCGACAGCCGTCGACGGGAAGAGCGCCATGATCAGGAGGATGCCGCCCATCGCGCCGACACCGAGGTGGAAGACTTTGTGGAGATGCTTGCGGTTGCGCTGCAGCCCCGCGACCCCGGCGAGAACTCCGAAGCAGAACGCCGTGAGCAACCCGCCGTAGGCGCCGGGCCCGGCGCGCAGCGTCCCGCGGACGTACGCCAGGCCGAGCGTCAGCACGGCGCCGCCGCCCGTCGCGGCAACCGCCGCTCCGATGGCGACCCTCTTGAGGACGGGATCCGCGGAGAGGAGCGCGCGCAACGCGCGGACGCCTTCGCGGAACGACGCCTTCTCGTGCGTCTCGCCGGCATCAGTGGTGACGCATTCGCGCTTGCACGCCGCCGCGTCGACGCGCCCGACGAGCAAGGTGGCGAAGCCGACGATGACGGCGGCGAGGAACAGCGGGAACGCGACGCCGCCTCCACTCAACCATGAGACCAACGCGAACAGTCCCGAGCCGACCGGCATCGCGCCGTACGCCGACGCCATCGAGATGGCATTCGCCGTCGGAAGCGATTCTTCCGGAACCAGACGCGGCAGCACGGCGTCGCGCGCCGACATGTAACAGATCGTGCCGACCTCGGCCAGGAGGGCCAGCGCGAGCACCGGCGCGAGCCCGCCGACGAGCGGCAGGGCGCCGTAGAGGCAGGCCCGGCCCGCGTTGCAGGCGACGAGGACGCGTTTGCGGTCGAACCGCTCGGCGAACGAGCCGAGCCAGGAGCCGAGCAGCGCCGCGGGCAGGATCCGGAACGCCAGCACGACACCCGAGGCGATGGCCGAGTGGGTCTTCTCCCAGACCAGAGCGATCAGAGCGAGCGTGGCCAGCCATTCGCCGAGTCCGGCGAGGAGCTGGCTCGCACAGATCGTGCGGAAGTCCTTGGAGCGGTTCAAAGCGCGGATCGACGCGAACTTGCTGGTTGAACGGCTCACAGGATCCTTCCGACGAGGTCTGCCACTTGCATCGGCTGGGCAGCCTTTTCCCTTGAACACGCGGCGTCAATCTGAGCAGCGTGTGGGACGTTACGGGATGCGAATGAGCTACGCGTGAGGCAGTTACCTCTTTGCGGCGAACGAGAGTCCTAGTCCGTTCGGCCTATCCGTCGGTAGCTCCACCCTCTGAATTTCGACGCCGGGCAGCGATCTCCTACCTGGGAAACGGCGCTCGCTACTTCGAGGCCGACTCCGCGACGCCGAGCGCCGCCTGCCCCGCCGCCAGCCGAGCGGTCGGCACACGGAAGGGCGAGCAGGACACGTAATCGAGTCCGATCGTGTGGCAGAACTTCACCGAGGCGTCCTCGCCGCCGTGCTCGCCGCAGATACCGAAATGGATCTTCGGGTTGGTGATCCTGCCGGCTTCGACGGCCATCCGCATCAGCTCGCCGACGCCCGGGTCGATCGTCACGAACGGGTTTGCCGGCACGAGCTTGCGCTCCTCGTACTGCGCGAGGAACTTGCCGATGTCGTCGCGTGAGAAGCCGAACGCCATCTGGGTCAGGTCGTTCGTGCCGAACGAGAAGAAGTCCGCGACCTCTGCGACCTCGCCGGCGGTCACCGCGGCGCGGGGGACCTCGATCATCGTCCCGAACTCGATGTGGATCTTCTCCCCCGCCGCCTTCATCGCGGCATCGGCGACCGGCTCGAGTTCCTCGCGCATCTGTGCGAGCTCCTCGCGCGTGGCGACGAGCGGGATCATGATCTCGACGACCGGCTTGCCGCCTTCCGCTTTCACCCGGCACGCCGCCTCCACGATCGCGCGCACCTGCATCGCGTAGAGGCCCGGTTTCAAGATTCCAAGCCGCACGCCGCGCAGCCCGAGCATCGGGTTCGCCTCGTGCAGGCGGTTGACGGCGGCGAGCAGCTCCTTCTTCTCGTCGAGCTCCTTGCCGTTCTTTCCGAGCCTCTTCGCTTCCGCCAGCGCGACCTCGACCGCGAGCTGCGTGCGGTCGGGCAGGAACTCGTGCAGCGGGGGGTCGAGCAGGCGGACGGTCACGGGCACGCCGTCCATCGCCTTGAAGATGCCGACGAAGTCCTCGCGCTGGAGCGGAAGCAGCTCGTCGTAGGCGGACTGCTCCTCTGCCGGCGTGTCGGCCAGGATCATGCGGCGCACAGCTGCGACGCGCTCCTCGCCGAGGAACATGTGCTCGGTGCGGCACAGGCCGATCCCTTCGGCGCCGCGGCGGCGCGCGTTTCGGGACTGGTCGGGCGTGTCGGCGTTCGCGCGCACGCGCATGCGCCGGGCCTTGTCGGCGCGCGCCATGAAGCGTTGGTAGGCCTTCCACAGCTTCGAGTTCTGCGCGTCCTTGTCGCCGTCGAGCGCGCGCTCGAGCATGCTCGGTTCGAGCGGCAGCTGCTCGGCGTAGACCTCGCCGTCGGTGCCGTCGATCGTGATCCAGTCGCCCTCGCGCACGGTCGTCGATCCGACGACGAACTGCTTGGCGTCGCGGTCGACGCGGATCGCGTCGGCGCCGCACACGGCGGGGATGCCCTCCCCGCGCGCCACGACCGCCGCGTGCGAGTTCGTCCCGCCGGCACTGGTGAGGATCCCTTGCGAGGCGACCATGCCGTGGTAGTCGTCCGGCGTCGTTTCGCGCCGCACGAGGATGACCCTCGCGCCGTCTTGCGCGCGCGCTTGCGCCTCGTCCGCCGTGAACACGACCTGCCCGACGGCCGCGCCCGGCGACGCGTTGAGACCGCGCGCGACCGGGGTGGCCTTCTGCTTCGCGGCCCGGCTGATGACCGGCTTGAAGAGCTCGTCGAGACGGTTCGGCGACAGACGCAGCAGGCCCGTCTTCTCGTCGATCAAGCGCTCGGTCGTCATGTCGAGCGCCATGATCCACTCGGCCTGCGCGGTGCGTTTCCCGACGCGGGTCTGCAGCATCCAGAGCGTGCCTTGCTCGACGGTGAACTCGACGTCGCACATATCGCGGAAGTGCTTCTCGAGCTTCGCAAGGTTCTTCACGAGTGCGCGCCAGGCCTTCGGCTGGGTCTTCTCCATCTCGGCGACCGGCAGCGTGTTTCGGATGCCGGCGACGACGTCCTCCCCCTGCGCGTTCGCGAGGTAGTCGCCCGTGGGGACCTTCTCCCCCGTCGCGGGGTCGCGCGTGAAGACGACGCCGGTGCCCGAGTCCTCACCGCGGTTCCCGAACACCATCGTCTGGACGTTCACCGCGGTGCCGAGGTCGTCGGAGATCTTGTTCTTGCGCCGGTAGTCCTGCGCGCGCTTGTTGTCCCACGAGCCGAAGACGGCCTCGATCCCCATATGCAGCTGCTCGATCGGGTCTTGCGGGAACTCACGCTGCGCCTCGCGGCTGATGATGCCCTTGAAAACGTCGACGAGATCACGCAGATCGTCCGTGCTGAGCCCGGTGTCGATGTTCGTTCCGGCCTTGTCTTTGGCTTCACTCAGAGCGTGCTCGAAGAGCTCGCCCTCGATGCCCATCACGGTCTTGCCGAACATCTGCAGGAGACGGCGGTACGAATCCCACGCGAAGCGATCGTCGCTCGTCTGCTTCGTGAGGCCGTCGACGCTCTCGTCGTTGAGCCCAACGTTGAGCACGGTGTCCATCATCCCGGGCATCGAGAACTTCGCGCCAGAGCGCACCGACACGAGCAGCGGATCGTGCGCGTCGCCGAGGCGACGGCCCATCCGGTTCTCGAGCGAACGCAGATGCTTTGCGACCTGATCCTCGAGGCCGGGCGGGAACTTGCGGCTGCCCTTCCGGTACGCGTTGCAGGCCTCGGTCGTGATCGTGAAGCCCGGCGGGACCGGCAGGCCGAGGTTCGTCATCTCGGCGAGGTTCGCTCCCTTACCGCCGAGCAGGTCTTTCAGATTGGTGTTGCCTTCGGCGAAGTCCCACACCCACTTGCGGGTCCTCGCGCGCGACGCGGCGGGCTTCCGCGCAGGCTTCTTGGTCGTCTTCCTGGGCTTGCTTCGGCGGGCGGTTTTCGCGGGCACCTGCATCACTCTCCCTGGGGGTCTTCGCATGGCATCTTGTCACAAAGGAGAGCGGACGTTCCGCCCGAGGCAAAAAGCCGGGAGGAATAGGGCCCCGGCCGGTATCGTTCCCCGGCAACGATGGCGCGCTCAGAACGACCTCCGCTGGTGACGGCGCCTTTCGTTCTCGTCGTCCTCTCGACGTTCGCGTACTTCTTGTGCGTCGGGATGCTGCTCCCCACGATGCCGCGATTCATCGAGGGGCCGCTCGGCGGGACCGACGTTGCCGTCGGACTTTCGGGCGGGGTGTTCAGCCTCGCAGCGGTCGTCCTTCGGCCGTTCATGGGCCGGGCCGGCGATCGACGCGGCCGGCGTCCGCTCATCATCTACGGTTCCGCGATCGTCGCCCTGTCGGTCGCGGCCACGAACCTCGTGGAATCGATCCCGGTTCTGATGATCTTCCGGCTCACGTCCGGAGTCGGCGAGGCCATGTTCTTCGTCGGCGCCGCGGCTGCGGTGAACGACCTCGCGCCCGAGGAGAGGCGCGGCGAAGCCGTCTCGCTGTTCTCACTTTCGCTGTACGGCGGGCTCTCGTTCGGTCCGATTCTCGGGGAGACGATCCTCGACGGCGGTCACTACGCCGCGGTGTGGTGGATCGGCGCGGCGATCGGCGCCCTCGCGACGATCCTCGGTCTCTGGGTCAGGGACGCGCGGCCGGAGCGCGGAGGAGGACCGCCCGCCCGCCTCATCCATCCGGCGGCGATCCTCCCCGGCTTCGTTTTGTTCTGCGCGGTCTGGGGTTTCGCGGCGTTCAGCTCGTTCGTTACGCTCTACGCGATCGACGACCTCGGCATGAGCGGGGCGCGCTTCGTCTTCTTCACGTACTCATTCACGGTGTTGATGATCAGGCTGTTCGGCGCGCGCATCCCCGACATCCTCGGCTCGCGTCGGGCGGCGTCGATCGCGACGTCGACGGTCGCGGCCGGCATGCTCGTGATCGCGATCTGGCAACAGCCGATCGGGCTGTACCTCGGCTCGTTCGTGTTCGGCATCGGCCAGGCGTTCGCGTTCCCGGCGCTGATGACCCTCGCGGTCCGCGGCGCTCCGGCGCACGAGCGCGGCGCCGTCGTCGGGACGTATTCCGCGTTCGTCGACCTCGCGTTCGGTGCGGGAGCGCTTTCTCTGGGACCGGTGGCGCACGGCCTCGGCTACCCGGCGACCTTCGCGGTATCCGCCGCGATCGCGTTCGCCGGGCTCGTGCTCTTGCGTGTCCGGGTACGCGAAAGGGGAGCGCCGACAGGAGCATTGGAAGCCGCGCCCGAATTCCCGTGAACTGCTAGAGCGTCGTCAGGCGCTCTCCGAGATACGCGACGAGCTCCTCGATCTTCATCCGGTCCTGCGTCATCGAATCCCGCTCACGCACCGTTACCGCGTGGTCGTCGAGCGTGTCGAAGTCGATCGTGACGCAGTACGGCGTTCCGATCTCGTCCTGACGGCGGTAGCGCCGCCCGATCGACCCGGCGTCGTCGTAGTCGATCATCCAGTGTTGCCGGAGCGGCTCGGCCACCTCGCGCGCCGGCGGCACCAGCTTCTCGTTACGCGACAGCGGCAGCACGGCGACCTTGATGGGCGCGATCGCCGGATGGAACTTCATCACGACGCGTTTCTCGGTCTTGCCCGAGGCGGTCGGCGCCTCCTCTTCCGTGTAGGCGTCGATCAGGAACGCGAGCGTCGCGCGGTCGGCGCCGGCTGCGGGCTCGATCACGTACGGGATGTAGCGCTCGTTCGTCTCCTGGTCGAAGAACGAGAGGTCCTGTCCGCTGAACTCCGAATGGCGCTTCAGGTCGAAGTCCGTGCGGTTGGCGATCCCTTCGAGCTCGCCCCAGTCGGTGAACGGGAACGCGTACTCGATGTCGACGGTGCGCTTGGAGTAGTGGGATAGCTCATCCTGTTCGTGTTCGCGCAGTCGCAGGTTCTCCTCGCTGATCCCGTAGCGCGTGTACCAGGACATGCGCTCCTTGATCCAGTAATCGTGCCATTCTTCGTCGGTCCCCGCCTTGCAAAAGAACTCCATCTCCATCTGCTCGAACTCGCGCGTGCGGTACACGAAATTGCCCGGCGTGATCTCGTTGCGGAACGACTTGCCGACCTGCGCGATGCCGAACGGGATCTTCTTGCGCGTGGTGGTCTGCACGTTGAGGAAGTTCACGAAGATGCCCTGCGCGGTCTCGGGGCGGAGCCACGCGATCGCGGAGTCGTCCTCCACCGGCCCGAGGTATGTCTTGAACATCAGGTTGAAGTTGCGGGGGTCGGTGAACGTTTTGTTGCCGCAGTTCGGACAGCGCGGGCCCTTCGCCATGTCGACCGTCTGACCTTCGCCGCCTTCCTCGTGACCCGACTGCGGCGCGTGGAAGCCGGGGAGGTGATCGGCTCGGAACCTCTGATGGCAGTTCAGGCACTCGACGAGTGGATCGCTGAACGTCTCGACGTGACCCGACGCTTCCCACGTTCGCGGGTGCATCAAGATCGCGGCGTCCAAGCCGACCACGTCCTCGCGCAGTTGCACCATGTGACGCCACCACGCGTTCTTGACGTTGCGCTTGAGCTCGACGCCGACGGGGCCGTAGTCCCACGTGGAGCGGAGGCCGCCGTAGATCTCCGACGAGGGGAAGATCAACCCGCGTCGCTTGCAGAGGTTGACGATCGTGTCCATGGAGACGGCCATGGTCCGCGGCATCATATCCGAGGAATCTCGGCGATCCGGGAGACCAGGCGCCGGTCGTGCGCGTAGTCGAGCAACTCGCGCGCCTCGTCCACGGTGAGCCATCGCACCTCGTCGACCTCGTCGTTCGGAGAGAACTCACCGCCGATCGGACGCATCACGAAATACACCACCGTCTTCGGCCGGCCGTGGCGGTCTTGGTACGAGACCGACCCCGCGCGGCCCTCGATGACACAGCGGAGGCCCGCCTCCTCCTCGACCTCGCGGAGTGCGCCATCCTCGTCGGACTCCCCCGGGTCGAGCTTCCCCTTGGGCAGCGTCCAGTCGCCGTACTTCGGGCGGTGGATGACGGCAACCTCTTCCGTGCCGTCGTCGCGCGTGCGATGAACGACGCCGCCGGCGGCGCGAACGATCTCGGTCACGACCTCAGCCTAATGCGTCAACGCCGCGCCTCGAACAGATCGCGCATCCGCAGATCGAACGCTTCGTTGACCAGCTCGACGAAGAGGTCCTCCGCGTCGACCTCCAAGCCCTTCCGCACGAACCACGCGCACATCGTGACGACGTCGTGGTGAAGCAGGTCGGTGAAGTCCTCGTTCTCGAGAATCGTGACCCCTTGCGGCATATCGATCACCCACAGCCGTTGGTGCCAAAACAGCACGTTGTAGGGCGAGAGGTCGGCGTGGACGATGCCGGCGCGTGTGAACGTGCGCAGTGCCTCCCGCACCTGCGCGTAGAGGTCCGGGAGAGCCGACCGATCGACTCGCGCGTCGACGAGACGCGGCGCGGCTTGCTCCTCGTCGCCGACGAACTCCATCAGGAAACCGTCGTCGCGCCGCTCGACCGGATACGGCACCGAAGCGCCGGCCGTCCACACGGTCTTCAGCGTCTCGTATTCGGCATCTATCCATCTCTCGGCGAGCACCTTGCGCCCGTAGACGGTCTTCTGGTCCATCGCCAGCTGCATACTCCGTCCGCCCATGGGCCGCCGCAAGCCGCCCCGGTCCCGCACCAGCCCGTCGATCCGCCGATGCGCTCGATAGATCGCGTCGTTGCGGAACGCCCGCTGCTCGACCGGACGGTATTTCTTCGCGGCGAGCAGGCACGAACGATCGTGGCCGTGCCGCCGGATCAGGTGAACGTCCGCCTCCTTGCCGGACTTGAGCAGGCCGATCTCTTCGTCGTCGGTGTAGTCCTCGGTGATGATGTGGGACGGCACAGGCCGTCCGTCTTCGGTACGAGTCATCGCGATGTCTCCTCGCTTGAGTGGGACGTGGACGTGAACCCACCACGAGGAGCGCGAACGAGAGCGGCTCTAGGGGAAGCCGGATCAGCGAGCGGCCGGGTCGCGGCGGGCAGGGCGACGGAAGCTCTCCTGCATCCGTCACCACCTCCTCCGCTCGGGCCCGCTAGGCGCGGGCGACCTTCGACCGACGCTGCAGTATGGACGGGCGTGAAGCCCGACGCAAGGCATTTCGAAACATCGGCGAAACATGCCGGTGGTACCGTTCCCGATCGTGAGAGCGACGCAGATCACCGTTCGTCCGGCCGAGGCTGCGGACCTCGAGCAGCTCAACGCGATCTACAACCACTACGTCGCGACCTCGCCGGCCACGTTCGACATCGACCCGATCACCATGGAGGAGCGGCGCGAATCGTTCTCGCACTACGCGCCCACCGGCCGGTACCGGTTGCTCGTCGCGACGGACGGGGACCGCGTGATCGGGTTCGCGTCATCCAGCCCTCATCGCTTGCGGCGCGCGTACGAAACCTCGATCGAGACGACCGCCTACGTCGCGCACGACGCAACCGGCCTCGGCGTCGGCACGGCGATGTACACCGCGTTGTTCGAGGCGCTCGCCGGCGAGGATATCCACCGCGCCTACGCCGGGATCACGCAGCCGAACGATGCGTCGAATGCGTTGCACGAGAAGTTCGGCTTCAAGCGCGCGGCCTTGTACACGGAACAAGGCCGCAAGTTCGGCCGCTACTGGGACGTCGCCTGGTACGAGAAGCCGCTTTAGTAGGGACGCTGAGGGCCGGGGACCGTCAAGTACTCGCCGAGCGCTTTCTTGAGATCACTGCTCATATGGC
>JBIOTQ010000141.1:0-19107 GCA_044866075.1 Actinomycetota bacterium
GCTGCGGTGAATACGTTCCCGGGCCTTGTACACACCGCCCGTCACGTCCTGAAAGTGGGTAATGCATGAAGCCGGTGGCCCAACCCGCAAGGGAGGGAGCCGTCGAGTGCAGGATTCGCGATCGGGACGAAGTCGTAAGTCAGTTGCGACCCTCATCGGTAACGGTGAGTGACAAACTCGGCTGTATGCTGGAAACCCCGTGTATCCGGTGGTACTGACAATGTGAGTAATAAAGTCAGTGACAATCCATCCGGTGCGGACAATCAGCAGGGAAGTCGGAACGAGATGTTCTTGACCCCTCAGAGACCACACGCCGAGCCCCTGCCAAAAGCAGGGTGAAGATATGGTCCAGGCCCCATGGCGACATGGGGAACCACCTGAACAAGGTAGCCGTACCGGAAGGTGCGGCTGGATCACCTCCTTTCTAAGGAGCAGACCCCTTGGGGCAACGCTCCATACCGGGAACCCGCTCTCACCTCGCTATGCAGCTTCGAAGGCACAGACGCCAGAGAAGGGCGCTTCTTCGGAAGCGCCCTTCAGCTTTGTGCGAGTGCCCTGCGGCGTCGTCGGTCTTGATAGAGGACGATTGCCGAGAACACGAGCCCGGTGAAGAAGATGGCGACAAGGATCACAGCGAATCGGCCCGTGTTTGCAGCAGCGTTTTCAGGGCAGTCGGCCCTCGAGTTTTCCCACTTCGAAAGCGACTCATAGTCACGACCAAGTTCAGGATCCGAAGAGATCAAGGCGCGACCGGAGCGAAGATCCTTCAGTCTGAAATCAGGGCCACCAAGTTCGTAGCCTTCGGTATCCACCGCGTCGACGAAGTAGTAAAGCTCGGGATCCAGGGTCCCGCGTCGCAGGATGTCGTACCCAGGTATCTCGGTTTGTAGCGGGAGTTCGAAGAGTGGAGCAGCGCCTGGCTGACGCTTCGCGGTCCACACCATTGGAGTTCTCTTGTCGCCCGGGATGCCGCGTCTGATGATGACGCTCCCAACACCTTCCGTATCGGAGCACCGCTTGTACGAGAGAACGGGCACGTCGTTCCGAAGGACGATGGCACCAGGGTAGAGATAGCTGCAGGAAGTCAGCAGGACAGCGGGTATGGCGAGGACGCCGATAATCCGCAGCCTGAGCCCACGGCGAGACATCATTCTCAGTGCACCTCAAGAGGTATACAGAGGAACCTCCACTTCGGCTCTCCGAAACGGCATCTTTCGGGCATGTTCGGTTCCTCCAGGACCTAGGACATCTCAAGGGTTCCGGGGCCGGGGTCGAAATCAGGGGCAAACGACGTGAGCGCGCAGATGTCCAATCAAGCTTTCGCCATCCTCGGCATCGAGCCGACGAACGACGAGCGGGCGATCCGTTCGGCGTTCCTTCGGCTCGCGCGCATCTATCACCCCGACCGCTTCGTCGACATGCCCGACGACGTTCGCGCGGAAGCCGAGCGTCGCATGAAGGAAGCGACGATCGCGTACGAGTCGCTGCGGACCGCCAAGCCGGCGGACGAACCTCTACCCGCGCCGATCGACGATGAGGAGATCCGGCGACGCGCTGCCGTCTACCGCGAGGCCGCGGAGAAGAAGAAGAAGATGGACGAGTACGACCGTGCGCGCTGGCGGGCTTGGGAAGAGGCGGAGAAGCGCGCTCGGGATAAGGCGCGGATGGAGGCCGACATCGCGTCCCGTCTCGAGGACGAGATGAACGGTTTCCGCGTGCCGTCAGACGCCAAGCCGACGACCGAGGCGCCCGAGCCCGAGGCCATCCCAGCAAACAAGAGCGGCAAGAGCCGCCTCAACGAGCGAATCGACGCCGCGCGTCGCGGCGAGACGCACCCGCTGGTTCCGCAGAGCGGCGCAAACTCCTAGCCGCGACCACTCAGCGTCGCCGAGCCCGGCAGCGGGCAGCGGGCAGGACCACCGGCCTCGAGAAGCGAAATCTCCCTCGTGAGGGGCAGACCACCGGCCACGGCGGTGCGAGCGGGGATCATCGTCATCGCTCTCGCTTTGGGTTGGGTCGTGCCCACCGTCTCCGCCGCGGACCCGTGCCCGGCTCCGGCGCCCCCGATGCGGTTCGAGAAACCCGTCTATGTGGACGAGGAGCGCGCCGGCGGAGAGCCTTCCGTGGTCGCCCTCCAGGACGGCTCCCTTCTCTACGGTGCACACGCAGGGACCACCCACTTCTACACACCGGCGGTCCTCGGCCCGTCAACGTCGGCCTTCGTGAAGAACTACACGGGCCAGACCTACTACTGGCGCAGCACGGATCACGGGAAGACGTGGAGCTTCGTTCCGCGCACCCTTCCCGATAACGATCCATTCTCCGGCTTCTCAGACCCCGACTTCGCGATCGATAGGGCCGGCCAGGTCTACATCTCGGAGATCAATCTCGTGAACGTCGCGATGTCGAAGTCGACGGACGGCGGGAAGTCGTACGCGCTGCAGAACCTCTTCGCGATGACGATGACCGATCGTCAGTGGTCCGAGGCCGATGAGAAGAACGTGGTGTACCTCGTCGGCGACGCGTACGGCGGCGGGACGAGCACGAACCCCGTCGGGCACGTCGGCCACTTCCTCTACAAGAGCAAGGACGGGGGCGTGACGTTCACGCCGGGCACCGACGACGAGGGCGGCCTGGGCGACATACAGGTCGACAAGAGCGACGGCACCCTGTACGAGGCGCACTACGGAGCCGGCACGCTCTCGATCGCAGCATTCCGCAAGGCGCGACAGGACAACCTCACCCCCGAGATCCATCCGATCGCGAAGGGCGTCGGCCTGCTTTCCCACTGGCCCGCGATCGACGTCGACCGCAAAGGCAACCTCTACATCGTGTGGGACGAGAGCGGGTCCGGCGACGCGAAGCGCGAGGCCGGCATCTGGTACTCCTACTCGACCGATCGCGGGAAGACCTGGGCGAAGCCCGTTCGCGTCGACAACGGTACCGGCACCGACATCTGGCCGTGGATCGCCGTAGGGACGGAGGGGCGCGTGGCGATCGCGTGGTTCGGGACGGCCCAGGCGCTGCCCGACCAGAACGCCGAGACCCCCGGCGACCATGGATGGAACGTCTACGCGGCCCAGACGATCACCGGGCTCGGATGCGGGAACGGCAAGGCGCCGAAGTTCCGCGTCACCCAGGCGACCGCCGATCCTTTCCACCACGGAACGATCTGCATGGGCGGAACGACCTGCCAGGCGCAACTCATCGATCGCCGTCTCGGCGATTACTTCACGATCGACATCGATCCCCAAGGCCGTCTCCTCGCGGCGTACTCCGACACGCGGAAGGACGGGTCGGTCGCGCTCGGCGCGTTCCTGCGCCAGTCGGTTGGCGAGTCATTCATCGAGACCGCGCCGAAAGCGAAAGCGAAAACCGCCGTACGCGGAACGAAGAAGACGCGAGCGCTTCCCGCGACGGGAACGGGATGGCCCCTCCCACTCGCCGCGGGTTTCGTTGGGCTTGCGATCATCCTCGCCATCTGGCGGAGACTTCACGCCTGAGGTCGGATCGGGGGCTCGCGGTCACGTCACGACATCGGTCCTCGGCGCTTCCCCTGGTCGTCGCGTTGACGGCCGTCCTGACGCTGCCGACGGCGCCCGTCCGCGGTCTCCCGGCGGCCATGGACGAGACCACGTATCAGATCTACGGCCGCGTCTTCCCCGATCCCCAGGGATGCCGTCGGGGACTGCCCCTGTCGAGCCCATGGGCCAAGGGCAATGTTTGCGCCGTCGATTTCATCCAATGGGACGAGGCTCTCGCGGGGGTGCGGTTCTTGCAGCAGCGGTTCCCCCGTTACATCCAGCTCGTCAATCTGCGGGAGCTGAAGGGCGAGGAGTTCCGCTCGGCGGGTCTGCCGCGCGAGGATCTGACCCGCGATCGCCGCGACCTGTACGTCGTCAAGGTCACCGACGCGATGTCGCCGATCCCGGAAGCACAACGGAAGCACTTCGCCTATGGCATGGGGATGCACGGCATCGAAAGGGCCGGGGTCGAGGGAGGGCTGCGTGCCGCGGAGGACCTCGTCACGTGGGCCGCCTGCGAGAGCAACGCCGACGCCGCGCCGGCCTGCGCAACGGAAGGGCCGTTCCCGAAGAGGATCCTCGAGCCCACGGATTCCGGCCCGACCGCCGGCGACGTGCTGCGCAACGGTGTCGTCTACTTGATCTTCGCCAACCCTGACGGCTGGGCGCGAGGCGATCTCGCCTCCGGCGGCGTGGCGTACCAGCGCTACAACGGCAACGGGATGGACGTGAACCGGGACTGGCCGTCGGTCGGGTTCACCGACAAGCAGTACACGCCGTGGAGCGAGCCCGAGTCGCGGGGGTACGGCGCGTACCTGCGCGAGGTGCGGGAGCGAACCGCCAACGACCGCTTCGCGGGAGCCATCGACCTGCACGGGATGTTGACGGCCCGATCGTTCTCGTTCACCTTGCTCGGTGCCGGCCAGCGCGACTATCGGAAGAACGCTCTCACCGTCCAGACCGCCATCACAACGTTCCGCGACTCGGAGAAACGTCTCTCCTGGAGTCCGTTGATCGCGCCCGCCGAGTCCTGCCCGGGCCCGATCGAAGAACCGACCGGCGTGGCCGGCGGCAATGTGCCCATGTGCTCGGACCAATGGGGGACCGTCTGGGACACGATCGATTATCAGGTCACGGGAGCGCTGGGCGACTGGATGGACGCGCCGATCGGCCTCGACGCGGTCGGCATCGACAACGAGATGGCGCTCTCCCACCTTTCGAACTGCGGCACCGGCACGTGCTTCGTCCCCGAGGTCGAGCAGTTGCACGTCGACGGCAACAAAGGACTGATCTACGCGCAGATCTCCTCGCTGCTGTTCGAGAAGCCCGTCCGGTACCAGCCCGGCGGGACCATCGGCTACATCAACGACCCGGCACGGGTCCGCAACCGGCGCTCCTCGACCGCATCGGCGACGCGGGCGGAGCTGCCCGTGCAGGAGGCGATCAGGCGCATCAGCCCGACGGGCGTCCATTCGTTCGCCTTCGACGTCAAAGGACCGAAGGACGGCGTTCAGAACGGTGGGATGTCGATCGAGCTGACGTTCGCGAACGCGCGCGCCGTGTCGCCCGCCACCCTCCCAGCCGAATACGTCCTCGAGTTCTGCGGTGCTCCGGAGGAGCCCGGCGACGCGGCCGGGACGTGCGAAGAGGTCGCGCGGTACTTCAATCAGAGCTTCCTCTACCTCCAGGCCGGGGCGCGCATCGACCTCAACCGCCCGGTCCCCGGTCCGTACCGGCTTCGGGTCGACGGCGTCGATCAGGTGCCCGACGAGGCCGCCGGTCTGCTTCCCACGGACGTGCTGGTCTCCTTCACCAAGGGTGCGTCGTACCCCACGCCGCAACAGGCGCCGTACGACGCGTCACGCCTGGATTTCTTCCGCGACCTCAACAAGTACGCTACATCCGCCAACCTACTCGGCGCCCTAACCGTCGACGAGGTCCTCGCTGATCCCACCGTTCTCAACGGTTTCGACTCCATCGTCGCGGCGGACGCGTTCATGCCGGGATACGCATCCGGCGGCAAGAGCCGCTACGGCAAGGCGCAATTTGCCGCCTACGCGAGGGCGTTCCGTGCGTTCGTCGAACGCGGCGGCAACTTGGTTCTGACCGACGGCGCTCTCGCCGGCCTGTCCGCCGTCGATCGGAGGTTCACCGCCAAAGACGTCACGAAGGGTTACTTTTACGCGGGGTGGATGGACTTCGACGACGGAGCCGGGCCGACCTACGCGAAGAACGTTCTGGCGCGCGGCGTCGACAAGGAAGGCACCGCCGAGGGGTCGGCCTCTTACGGAGACCAGTCGTTCACACATCGCCACCAGACGTACGAGCCGGTGCCGATCGGGTTCTACGTGTCGTCCGGTGGGGACTGCTTCTCCGACCGGTGCGACTCGCCGAACTGGGTTGTGAACGAAGGGGCGTGGCGCAAGGCAGGCGGCACCGTCGCCGCCCGAACCTACGCCCGGCTCCACACGGCGCCGACCTTCCCGGGCGGCGGCGCGGTGGGGAACGTCACCGGCGTATCACTCGGCGAGCTGCGTCTGGGCAAGGGCAGGATCCGTGTGGCCGGCGCCTTGCTGCCGCAACCGACCGAGGCGAACTACCACCCGTTCGGTCTGTCCTCCTACGCCGTCACCTACACGGGCTACCAGATCTTCGAGAACATGACCGCGTACAAGAACCCCGCCCGCTCGACCGTGAAGGGAACGAAGATCGTGCGTCCGGCGAAACGCCCGCTGCCGGCGACGGGTCTCGCGGACGGCCCATGGGCGGTGGCCGGCGCGTTGATGCTGGGAGCAGCCCTCACGCTGAGCATCGCGCGCCGCCGCGCGTAACGACGCACATTCCCGGCTACGAGCGCTCTGCTTCCGTCCTGTAGACTTGCGCGCCGTGGCTGAGGTGATGAAGTCCGACAAGATCGACGGCGTTTACATCGTGCGGTTGCAATCGCATCCGGACGAGCGCGGACGTTTCGTCGAAACGTTCCGGCGACGTTGGATCCCGGGATGCCGGGAGATGGTGCAAGGCAATCGCTCGGATTCTCAGGCCGGCGTGCTGCGCGGGATCCACTATCACCTGTTCCAGGCGGACTATTGGTACGTCCCGAGCGGCCGCACGTTCACGGCGCTCGTCGACCTCCGTCCGAAGTCTCCGACCTACAAAGCCGTCGAGACGCTCGAGATGGGGGAGCAGAACGAGGTCGGCGTCTACATCCCGCCGGGCGTCGGGCACGGCTTCTACGCTCTGACGCCTGCGGTGATGACGTACCTGGTCGACCAGGAGTTCGACGGCTCCGACGAGTTCGGCGTCCGCTTCGACGACGAGACCCTCGCGATCCCGTGGCCGGACGGCGAGCGGATCGTCTCCGACCGCGACCGGAGCAACCCCGGGCTGACCGAGATCCCGGCCGAGAACCTCCCCGACTAATTCCTCGGTCCGGTCCCGTTCCGCGCGCTAGCCTGGAACCTCGTCCTGCGAGCGAGAAAGGGGTCCTCCTAGCGCCACGACCAGCGCAAACCGGGCCCGACCGGCCGTGCCCCGCCGGTACAATCCCTCGCGTATGAGTTCACTCCTCGAGGCCCTGCGCGAGCGCGTCCTGCTCTTCGACGGTGCTATGGGCACGCAGATCCAGGCCGCGAACCTCTCGCTCGATGAGTACTGGGGCAAGGAAGGCAACTCCGAGGTCCTCAACCTCTCGCGTCCGGACGTCATCGCGAACATCCACCGCGCCTACTTCGATGCCGGCGCCGACGCCGTCGAGACGAACACGTTCGGCGCCAACCTCGTCGTGCAGGGCGAGTACGAGATGGCGGACAAGGTCTACGACCTGAACGTCATCGGAGCCCGCATCGCGAAGGAAGTCGCGTCGAGTTATAGCGACCGGCCGCGCTGGGTGATCGGGTCGGTCGGGCCCGGCACGAAGCTTCCGTCGCTCGGCCACACGACCTTCGACGAGCTCGAGGCTTCCTACGGCTTGCAGATCAAGGGGCTCGTAGACGGCGGCGCCGACGCGATCATCATCGAGACCTGCCAGGACATGCTCCAGCTGAAATCGGCCGTCGCCGGCGCCGTCCAGGCGTTCGAGGAGGCGGGGAAGAAGCTGCCGCTCATCGTCCAGGTCACGGTCGAGACGACCGGGACGATGCTCCTCGGGACGGAGATCGCCGCGGCGCTCACGGCGCTCGTGCCGTACCACGTGATCGACGTGATCGGGATGAACTGCGCGACCGGCCCGGTCGAGATGACCGAGCACGTGCGCTTCCTCTGCCAGTCGAGCCGGAAGTTCGTGAGCGTGTTGCCGAACGCCGGCCTGCCCGAGCTGCGCGACGGCAAGCCCTATTACCCCCTGACGCCGGAGGAGTTCGTCCGCCATCAAACGGTCTTCGTGAAGGAGTTCGGCACGAACATCGCCGGCGGGTGCTGCGGGACGACCCCGGAGCATATCCGGCAGCTGAGCGAAGCCCTTGCGGGAACCGTGCCGCTCGACCGCAGCGCGGCCGCGCTGGATCCCGGCTGCTCGAGCCTGTACATCGCGCAGCCCTTCCATCAAGAGACGTCGTTCTTCGTGATCGGCGAACGCTGCAACGTTCAGGGCTCGCGCAAGTTCAAGGAGATCGTCGGGGCGGAGGACTGGGACTCGACCGTTCGCGTCGCCAAGGAGCAGGTGCGTGAGGGCGCGCACGCGCTCGACGTGTCGGTCGACTTCACCGGACGCGACGGCGTTCCCGACATGGGCGAGGTCGTCTCGCGCTTCCGCACCCAGATGACGCTTCCGATCTTCCTCGACTCGACCGAGCCGCAGGTGATCGAGGCCGGACTGAAGCTGCTCGGCGGACGCTCGGTGATCAACTCGATCAACCTCGAAGAGGGCACCGGCGACGACACGCGACTGATGCGCAACCTGCGTCTCGCGAAGAAGTTCGGCGCGGCATGCGTCGCGCTGGCGATCGACGAGAACGGCCAAGCGACCACGAAGGACTGGAAGCTCGAGGTCTGCAAGCGGCTCGCCGAGATCGCGAAGAACGAAGCCGGGCTGGAGGCGCGCGACCTGATCTTCGACACGCTCGTCTTCCCGATCTCGACGGGGATGGAGGAGCAGCGACGCGCGGCGCTCGAGACCATCGAGGCCGTCCGCGCGATCAAGCAGGAGATCCCCGGCGCGTTTACCTCACTCGGCATCTCGAACGTGTCGTTCGGGCTGTCGCCGGCCGGACGGCAGGTGCTGAACTCGGTGTTCCTGCACGAGGCGATCGAGGCCGGGCTCGACGCGGCGATCGTCTCGCCGGCGCAGATCCTGCCAATGTCCCGCATCGACGAGCGCCAACGCGAGGTCGCGCAAGACATGATCTACGACCGGCGCCGCGCCGGCTACGACCCGCTGCAGGAGTTCATCGGGCTCTTCGAGGGCGTCGAGCACCAGCGCGCGGCAAAGGAAGATCTGTCGGGCCTACCGCTCGACGAGCGCCTGAAGCGACGCATCATCGACGGCGAGCGCGAGGGGCTCGAAGGCGATCTCGACGAGGCGCTGAAGGAGAAACCAGCGCTGGAGATCATCAATACGAACCTTCTCGACGGCATGAAGGTCGTCGGTGACCTGTTCGGCTCCGGCCAGATGCAACTGCCGTTCGTCCTGCAGTCCGCGGAGACCATGAAAGCCGCCGTCTCGCATCTCGAGCCGCACATGGAGAAGGCCGGCGATGGGTCGAAGGGCCGAATCGTGCTCGCGACGGTGAAGGGCGACGTGCACGACATCGGCAAGAATCTCGTCGATATCATCCTGACGAACAACGGCTACACGGTCCACAACATCGGGATCAAGCAACCGATCTCGTCGATCATCGAGGCGGCCGAGCGCGAGCGGGTCGACGCGATCGGCTTGAGCGGGCTGCTCGTGAAGTCGACCGTTGTGATGCGCGAGGACCTCGAGGAGCTGAACCGGCGCGAGCTGCACGCTTATCCCGTTCTGCTCGGCGGCGCGGCGCTCACGCGCTCGTACGTCGAGAACGACCTGCGTGAGATCTACAACGGCCGTGTCTTCTACGGCCGAGATGCGTTCGAGGGCCTGCACACGATGGACCAGCTGATGGCCGAGAAGCGCGGCGGAACGGTCCTCGAGGCGGCGCCGAAACCGAGGCGTGCCCGGGAACGTCCCGTCGCGGTCGTCGAGCCCGGCGCGCCGGCGCGGTCGGATGTCGCGACCGACGTCCCGATCCCGACCGCACCGTTCTTCGGGAGCCGCGTCGTGAAGGGCTTGAACACGCTCGAGATCGCGCGGTTTCTCAACAAGAAGACGCTGTTCCGCGGTCAGTGGCAGTTCCGCCCGCAACCCGGCCAGTCGACCGAAGAGTACGAGGACTTCATCCAAGGCGAAGCAGAGCCCGTGTTGCGCAGCACCCTCGAGCGCGCTATCGCCGAGCACCTGCTGCAACCGGCCGTCGTGTACGGGTTCTTCCCGGCGCAGTCCGAGGGCGACGACCTGATCGTGTACGACCCCGACGACCAGACCCGCGAATGGGTACGGTTCACCTTCCCGCGCCAGCCGAAGCGCCGCCGGCTCAACATCGCGGACTTCTTCCGGCCGGTGTCGTCCGGCGAGATGGACGTCGTCGCGTTCCACGTGGTCACGATGGGACCGCGGATCGGCGAGCGCGCGACCGAGCTGTTCGAGGCGAACGAGTACCGCGAGTATCTCTATCTGCATGGGCTCGGCGTCGAGATGGCGGAAGCGCTCGCCGAGTTCTGGCACAAGCGCATCCGCGAGGAGCTCGGCATCGCCGGGGACGACGCGCCGACGATCGAGGGCCTTTTCGATCAGGGCTACCGCGGGTCCCGGTATTCGTTCGGGTATCCCGCGTGCCCGAACCTCGAGGATCAGAAGCAGATCTTCGACCTGCTCGACCCGGAGCGGATCGGCGTTGCGCTGAGCGAGGAATTCCAGCTACAGCCGGAGCAGTCGACCTCGGCGATCATCGTCCACCACCCGGAGGCGAAGTACTTCTCCGTCGGCCGGCCCGCGATTTCGACCGGTAGTAGCTAGGCGGGTGCCGCCGCCGTCTTCGCGCTCGCGCGTTTCTTCGGCGGGTCGAGGTGCAGGATCCACGGCCCACGCGCGCGACGGCCGAGATCGGCGAAGGTCGTGCGTTCGAGGATCGCGATCGTCGCGTCGCGCACCTCGCGCCACGTGTCGAGCATGCCGCAACCGATCTCCATCGCACACGGCTCGGGCTCGCTGCGCGTCGCGCACGCTATCGGCGCCAGGGGGCCTTGGAAGAGACGTACCACGCGTTCGAGCGTGATGTCCTCAGGGGAGTGGTTGAGGCGGTAGCCGCCGTTGCGCCCGCGCTCCGACCGAACGATGCCGGCGCCGCGCAGCTGCGTCATGATCTGCTCGAGGAGCGACTCGGGCACGTGCGTGCGCGCGGCGATGTCGTGCATCTTCAGCGGGCTCTCCGGCGCGAGCGTGAGCGCGAGCACCGCCCGCGTCGCGTAGTCGGTCTTCTTGGTAATCCACATTTCCTTACCTCCACGGTAGAGATTACCGCGGTTCCCGGATGATCCGATACCTGGGTTGACAGGAGAACGAGCTCTTCGTAGCTTAGTTTCTCAACTATCTTTACTTAGTCAGTCGAGATTATCAACAAATCTCAGAACTCCATAAGGGGAGATCGCCTTGTCTCGCAGACCAGCCCGGATTACACGTCTTGGGTTCATCGCCCTCGCGCTGGCCGTCACCGCCGCGGCGTGCGGGAGCGGCGGCGGTTCCGGATCCGGCGAAAAAGTCACCCTGCGGCTCGGCTACTTCCCGAATCTGACCCACGCGCCGGCGATCATCGGCATCGAGAAGGGCTTCTTCAAGCAAGCGCTCGGCGCGGATGTCACCCTCAACACGACGACCTTCAACGCCGGGCCCGATGTGGTGACGGCGATCTTCGCGGACGCCCTCGACATCAGTTACATCGGTCCGAACCCTGCGATCAACGCTTGGTCCAAGTCGCAAGGCGAGGCCATCAAGATCATCGCAGGAGCGACCTCCGGCGGAGCCGCTCTCGTCGTCAAACCCTCCATCAAGAAACCGGCCGATCTGAAGGGCAAACGGATCTCGTCGCCTCAGCTGGGAAACACGCAAGACGTGGCGCTTCGTTCGTGGCTCAAAACCCAAGGTTTCAAGACGACGACCGCCGGCGGGGGGGACGTGAAGATCTTGCCGCAAGGGAACTCGCAGACACTTGAGACGTTCAAGGCCGGCGATATCGACGGTGCCTGGGTGCCGGAACCGTGGACCACGCGGCTCGTTCTCGAAGGTGGCGGCAAAGTGCTCGTCGACGAGGCGTCATTGTGGCCCGGAGGCAAGTTCGTGACGACCCATGTCATCGTCAGGACCGCGTTCCTCAAGGACCATCCCGACGTGGTCAGCCGGTTCCTCAAGGGGCATGTCCAGGCAGTCGACTACGCCAACAGCTCCTCGGCGGAGGCTCAAACGGTGGTGAACAAAGCATTGGAAAGGATCACCGGCACGGCGCTCAAGGCGGACACGATCCAGACCGCGTGGAAGAATCTCACTTTCACGGAGGATCCGATCGCGAGCTCGCTTCGCACGTCGGCAAAGAACGCGCAGGCCGTCGGCGTGCTCGAACCGGTGGATCTGAATGGGATCTACGACCTGGATCCTCTGAACGCGATCCTCAAAGGGCTCGGCAAGACCGAGGTTTCCGTCTAGGGGGCTGTTCATGGACGAGCCACTTCCAGCCACAGCCGAGTTCCCGCTCCAAGGCGCGAAGTCCGTTGCAGGTCTCGTGACGTCGAGACCTGTCGCGATCAGCGTGCGAGACGTGGCGCAGACGTACCACGACGGTCGCAGTTCCTTAAAGGCGCTCGATGGGGTTTCGATCGAGGTTGCGGAAGGCGAGTTCGTCTGTTTGCTCGGCGCATCCGGGTGCGGGAAAACGACGCTACTGAATCTCATCGTCGGGCTGTACCACCTGTCTTCCGGAACGATCGACGTGGGCGGCCGCCGTGTCGCACTGATGTTCCAAGAGCCGGCGCTCTTCCCCTGGCTAACCGTCGAGCGGAACGTCGAGATGGCCATGCGATTCCGCGGGGTTCCGCGGCCTCGGCGCTCGGCTCGGATCGCGGAGCTTCTGAGACTTGTGCATCTGGACCAATTTGCGGACCGGCTTCCACATGAACTCTCCGGTGGCATGCGTCAGCGAGTTGCCCTCGCCCGTTCGCTGGCCCAGGACGCGGACGTGTTGCTGATGGACGAGCCGTTCGGGTCTCTCGACGCGATGACCCGGGACGTCCTGCACGACGAGCTCGAGCGGTTGTGGCGCGACACGGGCCTCACGATCCTGTTCGTCACGCACAACGTGCGCGAGGCGGTGCGACTCGGCGACCGGGTGGTTCTCCTCTCGAGCCGGCCGGGCCGCATGGTCGCCGAATTTCCCGTGGGGATCCAGCGGCCGCGCCGCATCGACGACGCGCCGGTGTCGGAAATCTCCGGTCTGATCACGGAGCGATTGCGCGAGGAAGTGCGACGTCATGGCCACTAAGGAACCCCTCCATGGCGACATGCTCGAGGAGGAGATCGCCGGGCTCGATGCGCTCGATGCGCTTCGCACCGAGGAGGGCCCCGGGCTCGTAGCCCGCGTGTGGACCTCTGCGTGGCCGAAACTCGCCGCGGTCGCGATCTTCCTCTTCGTGTGGCAGGTAGTCGTGTGGTCCCACTGGAAACCCATCTACGTCATCCCCAGTCCTTGGACGGCGCTCGGTGAACTGGCGAACCGCGCCGGCACGACCGAGTTCTGGGTGGCGCTGAAAACCACAATGCGACGCGCGATCGTTGGTTACGGCGTGGCGGTGCTGCTCGGAACCGCTCTCGGAGTGGCATTGACGCAAAGCTCCATCTTGAAACGCGCGATCGGATCCGTCCTCACGGGGCTTCAGAGCATGCCGTCGATCGTTTGGTTCCCCTTCGCGATCATCGTCTTCAAGCTGAGCGAATCAGCCATCCTTTTCGTCGTCGTCCTCGGAGCTTTCCCCTCGATCGCGAACGGCCTTGTTTCGGGTGTCGGTCAGATCCCGCCCGTCCTGCTTCGCGCCGGACGAGTCATGGGCGCACGTGGTCTCGCGTCGCTCCGCCATGTTGTTCTTCCCGCCGCCTTGCCCGGCTACCTCGCCGGGTTGAAGCAGGGCTGGGCCTTCGCATGGCGCTCGCTGATGGCCGGCGAACTTCTGGTGTTTCTGGAAGGACGGTTCTCGATCGGCGGAGACCTTCATAACGCTCAGGAGCTTGGTCCGGATATGCCGAGGGTGATGGCCTTGATGATCGTGATCTTCATCGTCGGAGTCATCGTCGACGGTGTTGTCTTCGCCACGATGGAGCGGCGAATCCGCCGCAGGCGCGGGCTGATCGAGGTCGGCGCGAACGCCTAGCGCTTCTGTTCGGCGATCGTCACCTTCAGGATGAAGATCGGCGGGTTCGGCGTGACCCCGAGGCTCTGGCCTGCCTGCACGGGCGCGCCTTTCGCCTGGATGATCTTGTCTAGCGTCGCCAGCGACGCGGCGTCCTCGACCTTGCCGAGGATCGAGTAGTTCGGGTTCTGGTTCAGGAAGTCCGCCGACGTCACCACGATGAAGAACTGGCTGCCGTTGCTCGACGGGCCGCTCGAGTTCGCCATCGCGACCACGCCGCGCGAGTACTTTGTCCCCGGTGCCGGCGTCTCTCCCTTGTACGTGTAGTCGACGCCGCCGCCGATGCCGCCGGTCTGCGTCCCCGCCTGCACGAGCCCGAAGCCTGGGTCGTTCTGGACGCGACCGAACTTGGTGTTGTCGTAGAACTGCTGCCGTGCGAGGAACACGAAGTTGTTCACCGTCGCGGGAGATTGCCGCGGGTCCATCTTCATGACGATGTTTCCGCAACTCGTCTGCAGCGTCGAGACGTAGATCTTGTCCTTGTCGACCGTCATCGCCGGCGCCTTGTTGAACGTCTTGCCGTTCGGGGTGGGCTCGGGCGCCGGCACCGTGCAACCGGCGATCGGCGTCGCAGAGGTCGACGTGGTCGGCGAGGCCGTCGGCTTCTTCTTGTCGTTGCCTCCGAGGAAGACGATCAGCAAGACCACCGCGATCGCGACCGCCGCAGCAGCGGAGCTCCAGACGCGCACCTTGCGTATCCGCTCCGCGCGTTTGCGTGCGGCGCGCTCCGCCTCGCGCTTGGCGCGCACCCGGCGTTCGTAGGATCGTTTGCTCATCGCTTCTTCGTCACTCGCTCCGGCGAGGAAGCCCGGCCAGCCCGCGCCAGGCGAGCTCCGACAAATCGCGCACGACGCGCTCGGCGGGGACGCTGCGTTGGTCGAGCCACCACTGCGCGGCCGACTCCGCGATGCCCATCACGCCGCGCGCGAGGAGTTCGGACTCCGACGCCGGCAGCCCGGTCTCGGCGGCGATCACGGCCGAGATACTGCGCGCCAGTTCGTCCCGGAAGCGCTCGATCGCGGTGCGGAACTCGTCCTCGGCGCCCATCGTCTCGCGGAAGAGGAGACGGAACGAGCCCTCGTTCGAATCGATGAACGCGAAGTAGGCGCCGGTCGCGCGCTCGATGCGCTCGCGGTTCGAGCGGGCGCCCTCGATCGCCCGGCGGATGTCGTCGAGGAGGCGGGCCATGTCCTCCTCGAGGAGCCCGAGGTACAGCTCCTTCTTGCTCTCGAAGTGCTGGTACAGGACCGGCTTCGTCACCCCGGCCCTGAGGGCGATCTGCTCCATCGCGGCGCCGTGGTAGCCGTCGGAGGCGAAGACATCGCGCGCGACCTGGAGTAATTGTGCGCGGCGAGCCTCGGCCGTCAGGCGCCTCGTGGCCAGCTCCCTCACCCTTTCCCGCGATCCACTTGACGGTGGCCGTTTGGCGGCCCAATATTACCGGGTAGTAACTTACCAAGTCGTAACCTCGTCGGCGCGGCGATGCAGCCGGGGACCGGCGCCGACGGCGAATCGAGGAGGGATTATGCCTCACTTCGGTCTGACCGAGGAGCAGGTCGAGTTCCGCAAGTGGCTTCACGAGTTCGCCGAACGCGAGATCCGTCCGGTCGCCGCCGAGTACGACGAGAGCGAAGACTTCCCGTGGCCGGTTCTGAAGAAGGCGTCCGAGATCGGGTTGTACTCTCTCGATTTCTGGATACAAACCGCGTCGGACGAATCAGGCTTGTCGATGCCGATCGCGCTCGAGGAGATCTGCTGGGGCTGCGCCGGCATCGGCCTGTGCCTCTTCGGCAGCGGACTCCCGCTCGCCGCGCTGGCGAACGCTGGAACGCCCGAGCAGCTCCTCAAGTGGGGGCCGAAGATGTTCGGCACCGCCGACGATCTGAACCTCGGCGCGTTCGCCGTGACCGAGCCGCAGGCCGGGTCCGACGTGTCGTCGCTCCGCACCACGGCGAAGCGCGAGCGCGACGGGTGGCTGCTGAACGGACGCAAGGTCTTCATCACGAACGGCGGTATCGCCGACGTGCACGTCGTCGTCGCGACCGTCGACCCGAACCTTGGGCATCGCGGCCAGGCGTCGTTCATCGTCGAGAAGGGCACGCCGGGCCTGTCGCAGGGCAAGAAGGAGAAGAAGCTCGGCATCCGCGCGTCGCATACCGCCGAGGTCATCCTCGAGGACGTCTGGGTTCCCGGTGAAAACGTGCTCGGTGGCGAGGAGAAGCTCAACGCCAAGATCGAGCGCGCCAAGTCGGGCCAGAAGGGCAAGGAATCGGTCGCGCTGAAAACCTTCGAGGCCACCCGCCCGAGCGTCGGCGCGCAGGCCGTCGGCATCGCCGAGGCCGCCTGGACCTTCGCGCGCGACTACGCGAAGGACCGCACCACCTTCGGCCGGCCGATCATCGAGCACCAGGGCGTCGCCTTCCAGCTCGCCGACATGGCGATGGAGACGGAGGCCGCGCGCCTGATGGTGTGGCGCGCCGCGTGGATGGGCCGCACCGGCCAGCCGTTCGTTCACGCCGAGGGTTCGATGTCGAAGCTGAAGGCGGGCGAGGTCGCAGTGCGCGTCACCGAGCAGGCGATCCAGGTCCTCGGCGGATACGGCTACATCAAGGATTTCCCCGTCGAGAAGTGGTACCGCGACGCGAAGATCTACACGCTGTTCGAGGGGACCAGCGAGATCCAGAGATTGGTGATCTCGCGCGCGTTGGCCGCAGAATAGCGGGGCGTTGGCGTACTTACGGATCGTCGAAGGCGGGACGCTCTTCCCGAAGGACCGCTGCATCGTGTCCTTCGACGGGACGCACATCGCCTACACGCTCCTCGGATCGGCGAAGGCCTCAGGGCCGACGATGGTGCTGTGCGCGGGGTACGTGTGTCCGGACAACTTCTGGAAATACCTCGCGCCGGCGCTCGCGAAGAAGTACCGCGTCCTCGTGTGGAACTACCGGGCCTCGGGTGCGTCTGGTTCGCCGCGCGAGCCCGGCTACCGCGCGCGCAACTACACGGCCGAAGACTTCACGATGGAGAAGTACGCGCGCGACCTGAAGGAGATCCTCGATCACGAGGGCATCGACGAGGTCGCCGTCATCGGCCACTCGATGGGCGTTCAAGTGTGCTTGGAGGCGTACCGGCTGATGCCCGAGCGCGTGAAGTCGATCGTGTCCGTGACCGGGCCGTACGCGAGCCCGCTGCGGACCTTCTACAACTCGACGTTGATGCCGCGGATCTTCCCGGTCGGACGCTTCGTCATCAACCTCTTCCCGCGACCGATGAACGTATTGTGGCGCGCGCTCTTCAAGTCGGGCCTGCCGCACCCCGGTGCCATCCGTCTCGGCGCTCTCGGGCCGAAGGCCAAGGCCGAGGACATGAGGCCGTACTACGACCATATGGCCGAGCTCGACCCCCTGATCATGATGAAGATGGTCGAGGGGATGCACATGCATTCGGCCGAGGACCTGCTGCGAGAGATCGCCGCGCCGACGCTGATCATCGTCGGCGACCGCGACAACTTCACGCCGCCGTGGCTCGGCCGGGTGATGGCGTCGCGCATCCCGATCGCCGAGCTGGTCGTCGTCCCCGGCGGGACGCACGGCACGATCATCGAGGAGCCCAAGATCGTGAACAAAGCGATCCTCGACTTCTTCAGCCGTCACCTCGGCGCGAAGGCGAAGCCGTCGCTCGCTCTCGTGGGCAAGAGGCCGGCCGCGAGAGCGAAGGCCAGCCCCCGCCGCAACGCCCGGACGAAGCGCCCGTCCTGATCCGACCCTCTTGAGGTGTGAGGCCTTGTGCCGGCGTCCGCCGGTCGTGCGTTGTCAAGCGCCTCTTGACAGCAATGAGATGATGGATCTTGAGATGGATCTCGACGATCTGTTGCGGCTCCGCGAGGAGTATGAGCGCTCGCTCGACGCAGCGGAGGATCAGCGCGCGGCGTTCTATCGCGCGATCCGCCGCGTCTACATGAGTGGGACTCCACTCCAGGAGATCGCAGATCATCTGGGTGTCTCTCGTCAGCGCATCCATCAGATCGTCGGGGCGGAACCGCAACGGGGGAAGCGCCGTCGAGGCGGCCTGGCGGCGATGATGATCGCGATCATGGCCGTGGGCCTGGTCGGCTCGCTCCGTGCCGCAGCATTAATCCCTCCGCTCCGACTTTCGTTTCTGGAGCAAGGCGTGACGACGCTCACGATCGAAGGACAGCATGTCATGCTCTTGCGGGAAGGCGATGCGCTACGAGGATTCCTCGCGCGAGTGCCTCATCTGAACGAGCGGCTTGCATGGTGCCCCAACGAGCGCGTGTTCCTGTCGTTCGCGCACGGAGAGCTCTTCGACCGCAGAGGTCGTTATGTTTCGGGCCCGGCGACGCGCGACCTCGATCGTGTCGACGTTCGGCTGCGAGGCGACGAGATCATCATCGATCCGCTCCGCGTGATTCGATCCGACGGCCGCTCGGCCGGATCCGTGTCGGGGCCGGTCCTCGCGGCCTATCGCTATTGGTACAACGGTCATGCTCCCTTCGGCGATTTTTGCGCCCGAGGAGTCCAGTGACGACGGCAAACGGTGCGTCGGGTCACTGGCCCGACGTTAAGGCCCCCGGCAGCGCGACCGGCGTGGACCGGTCGCCCGCCCTGCCCGGCTCTGCGACAATGAAGAGGTGACCATCGAAAAAGTCCTGCTCGCCGCGCCCCGCGGATACTGCGCGGGCGTCGACCGCGCCGTGGAAACCGTCGAGGAGGCGCTCTCCAAGTTCGGTGCCCCGATCTATGTACGGAAACAGATTGTGCACAACATCCACGTCGTCCGAGAGCTCGAGAGCAAGGGCGCGATCTTCGTGGAGGAGCTGGACGAGGTACCGGCCGGCTCGAACGTCGTCCTCTCCGCGCACGGCGTCGCGCCCGAGGTGTACCGCGACGCGCGCGAGCGCTCGCTCAAGGTGATCGACGCCACCTGCCCGCTGGTGACGAAGGTCCACAACGAGGCGAAGAAGTTCGCGCGCGAGGGTTACGACATCGTGCTGATCGGCCACGAGGGCCACGAGGAAGTGGTCGGGACGATGGGGGAGGCTCCGAGCTCGATCACGCTCATCGGGTCACCGGACGAGGCCGAGAAGCTCGAGATC
>JBIOTQ010000142.1:0-32705 GCA_044866075.1 Actinomycetota bacterium
GCCTAGCGCGGAGCTCGAACCTCGGCTTCGTCTTCTGGCACGAACATCGCTGAGGTCCTCGGTCGGTCGTCCAATCTCAGGCCTTAGGGAGGAAGACCCCTAGGGGCTGGACGACGAGCTTCTCCACACGGCCGGCGTCGTCGAGAACGAACTCCACGGTCAGTCCCGCATCTTTGACCGAGAACCGCAGGCCGCGGCCCGGCAGCAGGTCGGCGGCAGGACTGCCGGGGGTGGCGACCGTCAGGGCGTGCTCGCCCTTGCGCGCCACCACGAGCTCGACCGGCCCCATCTCGTAGCGACCGGTTAATCCGTCGAGGACGCGCGGGTCGCTCGCGCGCGGGTCGGGTTGGCGGTCGAAGCGGATCGGCTCGACGGTGTCCTCGAACGGAACGGTCAGCGCGACGACGTCGCCGTCGGGCCCCGTGAGGAAGGTGAGCACGAAGCGGATGTCCTGTTCGACGAGCTCGTGCCATTCGAGGTCGAACACGTCGAAGTGGCGGTGCGTCATCGACAGCTGCAGATTGCCGAAGGTCGGCTTCAGGCCGTCGCCCTCGACCGCGACCGAGATCGTTCCGTAGCCGGGATGCTCGTAGTCGCCCGCGTACTCCTCGAGGGGACGGAGCAGGGCGGCGCCCTCGACGCGCGGCCGTTCGTCCTTCGCCTGCTTCTGTCCCTCGCGCGCCGCGTCGGCGTGTTCCTTCAGGCGCGCGGACCAATCGATCTGCTCCAGTCCCAGCAATTCGTCGAAGATGCGGAACGCGATGGCGGGACCGAGCTCGGACCAGCAGTTGGTCAAGACCACCACGCCGATCCCCTGATCGGGCAGGAGCATGCACTCGGTGAGGAAGCCGTCGATGCCTCCCTTGTGCGAGACGACGCGGTGGCCTCGGTACTGCCCGATGAGCCAGCCGAGGCCGTACGCGAACTGGGTCACCTCGGGGAACGTCCTGTCCTCCGGGATCACCATCTGCGGCATGTGCATCCGCGCGATCGAGTCGGGAGTGATGACCGCGGTCTCCCCGGCCTTTCCCCCCGTCAGATGCACCCGCAGCCACGCGAGCATCTCGTCCGCGCACGAGTTGATGCTCCCGGCCGGCCCGACCTGATCGAATTCGCGGAACGGGATCTCGACGACCGATCCGCCGCGGCGTTCGTGCGGCTTCGAGAAATCGTCGGCGCGGAGAACGTCTTCAACCGAGAAGTTGGTGCGCTCCATCCCGATCGGCTTGAGGAGGCGCGTGGCCACGTACTCCTCCCACGTCGATCCGGTGACGACCTCGACGAGATACCCCGCCGTGACGAAGCCGAGGTTCGAGTACTGGAAGCTCTGCCGGATGTCTTTGCTCAGGGGAAGGTGGCGCAGCCGTCTCACGAGATCGCCGCGCGAACGTTCGGGATTCCCCAGCCACGCGAACTCGTGGCGCGGCAAGCCCGACCGATGCGACAGGAGATCGAGGATGGAGATGCGCTCCGTCGCGACCGGGTCGTGCATCGCGAACCCGGGGATGTACTCGCGCAACGGGCGATCCCATTCGATGAGACCGTCGTCGACGAGCGCTCCTACGGCGGCCGCTGTGAAGGCCTTGGTCGTGGAGCCGATCGGGAAGAGCGTTCGTGTCGAGACGGGCACGTCGGCGCCCAGCAGGCGCGTGCCGAACCCCTTGTTCAGGGCGACCTCATCGCCGGCGATCGCGCCGACGGCGCAGCCGGGTACCTCGAACAAAGCGCGCTGTTCCTCGATGAAGCCGTCGAGATCCATGCGGCTCATTGTCCTCGCTTCGGCCTCGTGCGTCTTGTTGCGCCGGACAAAGCCCGGGGATCGGCGTCGGCCGCCGCGACAGCGGCCGGCTACGTCCGGTGCCGGGCGGAAGCCCTCTTCGACCGAACGGCCGAGTGGACCGGGCGGCGCGAGGACGGCAGGCGAGCAGAGAACCCTGCGATCAAGGATTCGACGAGGAACGTCCAGGCGTCGACGTCGTCGGCGATGTCGTTCGTCGCGAACATGTTCGGGAAATCCTCGGGGGGAAGCGTCGCCGTGTCCGTGCGCGGGACCCACACCGTCGCGCTGTCCTCGAAGCGCGATGCCACCGTCTCCTCGATGCACAGGCCGAGTACCGCGAGCGACGTCGCCTTTACCGCGGCGAACGCGTCCTCGATGCTGAATCCGGCGGCGCGGAAAGCCCCGATCGCCACTTCGAAAGAGGCCGTGGCGGCAGGTCCTTGAACGGGGCGTCGCTCGAGCGCTGCGAACGCGCCCGGATGCCGGTGCGCCACCGACCGCATCTCCACCGCGAAGGCCCGGATCCACGCCTGCCACGTCGTCTCGACCGTCGGCAAGGCCGCCTCGACGATCAGGCGCTCGACGATTCCGTCGATCACTGCATCCTTGGTAGGAACATGGTTGTAGAGCGACGTGACGTGGACGCCCAGCTTGCGCGCGATGCGCCGCAGCGTCACGGCATCGAGACCGTCGCGATCGGCCATCGCGATCGCGGTGGCGAGGATCCGTTCCCTGCTCAGCGGGCGCCGACCCATGGCCGCAGGATACGCGAGAAGAAGGTCCGAATACCAACACTGTAGGTCTTGACTGCGCACACAGCGCCGTGCATAGACTCGCCAGGAACCTACACTGTAGGTTCCTTTCGTCCGCCGAAGGAGGCGCGGTGGCCCGGCCCGCCGAATCACACCCCATGGCTCATCGACGACCTCGCGGCCGGATCGGCGCCGCCATAGCACTCCTCGCGCTCGTCGGGACGGCGTGCGGGTCAACGGTTCCGCGCGCGCTCATCGACAGGGCGCTCCAAGGCGAGCCGGGCTTGGGTCCCGCTCCTGCGAACTCGACCATCCCGGGCGCGGCGGGAACGGGCGTTCCGGGGTCGGGCGCGGTACCGACCGTCGGCCCGAACCTCGGGGGCGTGCCGAACAACGGCGTCGCCGCGCAGCCGGGCGGCACGCCGCTGTTCGGCGTCACCGCGACGACGTTCTTCTTCGGGGCCTTCTATCAAGTGAATCAAGGAACGGCGAACGAAGCGATCGGGTTCGGCGGGCTCGACTCGGGCGATTCGCGTCCCGTCTACAAAGCCTTGATCGAGGACATCAACGCGCACGGCGGCCTCGCCGAACGCAAGATCGTTCCGATCTTTCACCGCATCGACGTCGCATCGACCGAGACGGCCGATCAGCAGGATCAACGCGCCTGCAACCTGTTCTTCCAGGACAACAAGGTCGCGGTCACGAGTATGAGCGGCGCCGTGATCGACGAGTGCGTGAAGAAGGCCGGGGCGTTCAACTTCGGCGGCGCCATCGCCGGCGGTCATTCCGCGTCGCTGCCCGCAACGTACACGCGCTACCCGCACCGGGTCGACATCAGCGCGATGAACATGATCCGCATCGGGCAGGTGGCCGTCGACGGCCTCGCGCGTTACGGCTACTTCGACCCCGGCGCCAAGATCGGCATCGTCACGTGGGACGACGCCGCCTACAAGACCGCTGTCGCCGACGGGTTCCTCGCCGCCCTCAAGCGGATCGGCCGCTCGTTCGGTCTCCCTCCCGCCTACGCTCGCCAGCCGCAAACCGCGCAAGAGATCGGCCAGACGAGCGCCGACATCGGCGCGGCCGTCCTCCGCTTCAAGCGCGAGAACGTTACCCACGTCTTGATCCTCGACGGGCCGGCCGGCGCGTGCGGCGGCGGCTGCTTGACGCTGGAATGGCTCCAGCAGTCACAAGGGCAGCGCTTCTTCCCGCGATACGGCTTGAACGACTCGAGCAGCGCCCGCGGACTTTACGAGCAGGACCTGCTGCCGGCGCGCCAGCTCGAGCGCTCGCTGTCCGTCGGCTGGACGACGCTCGACGCGTCCTACGACGAGGGATGGCGCAGGAACGCGGTGCGCGACCGATGCTACGACCTGATGCGCCGGAACAACGTCGAGGTCGGCGAGGACCTCAACCGGCAGCTGACCGTGCTGAGCGCCTGCAGCGAGCTCTGGTTCCTGCAAGCGGCGGTGAACCGGATCGGGGGGCCGCTCACGCAAGAGAACCTCACGGCCTCGATCAACAGCCTGGCCTACACCTTCCAGTCGCCGGGCAGCTACGACAACTACTTCGGCCCGAGCCGGCACGACGGCGCCGCCGGGATCCGCGTCATGCGGTTCGACGCCGGTTGCGGCTGCTTCCAGTACGTCACCGCGCCGTACCGGGTCTGACCACCAGAAGGGCCGTCGGCGGTCGTCGCGTTCTGCGAACCGCAACATGCTGTTTTGTGGCATCGGACGAAGGCCCGCCCGGGTCCGCCGTCCTACCATCAAGGTATGAGCAGCACTCCCGCGCGCCGTGCGCGTCTCCTCGCTTCGCTGGCCGGCCTAGCGCTGGTGGTCGCCGCCTGCGGGTCGACCGTTCCGAAGGCGTTGATCGATCGCGCGCAGCAGCAAAACCCGGGCGGTCTCGGGGCTGGGCCGGGTGCGGTGTCGACGCTTCCGCCGGGCACGCCGACCATCCCCGGACTGACGGCTCCGGGCAGCCAGTTGCCGCCCGGTGTCACCCAGGGGCCCGGCGGCACGATCACGACGACGGGCGGGACGCCGATGTTCGGCGTCACGAAGGACAAGTTCTACTTCGGCGGCTATTACCAGGTGAACCAGGGTGCGGCCAACGAAGCGATCGGCGCGGGCGGGCTCGACCAAGGCGACGCGCGCAAGCCGTACAACGTGTTGATCGATTACATCAACGCGCACGGCGGCCTCGCCGGACGCAAGATCGTCCCGGTCTACCATCGCGTCGACGCCGCGTCGGCGGAGACCACCGATCAAGCGGACCAGCGCGCGTGCGACCTCTACTTCCAGGACAACAAGGTCGCGGTCACCGTCCTCAGCGGCGGGATCATCGACGAGTGCGTCAAGAAGGCCGGTGCATTCAACTTCGGCGGCAGCGGATCGGGGAACAACTCCATCCCAGAGACGTTCACGAAGTATCCGCACCGGATCGACATCGGCGGCTTCAACAACGTCCGGCTCGGACAGGTGACGGTCAGCGAGCTCGCGCGGTACGGATACTTCGATGCGGGCGCCAAGATCGGCATCGTTACGTGGGACGATCCTCTCTACAAGGCCGGCGTCGAGCGGGGCTACGAGCCGGCGCTGAAGAAGCTTGGACTGAAGCTCGGTATCCCGACGGCCTACCTCCACTCGCCCGCGTCGCCACAGGAGATCGGACAGACCAGCGCCGACGTTAGCGCCGCCGTCCTGCGGTTCAAGAGGGAGCTCGTCTCACACGTCATGATCCTCGACGGCACCTCCGGCGCGTGCGTGGGGAACTGCATCTCGTTGGAGTGGCTCCAGCAATCACAGGCCCAGCGGTACTTCCCGCGCTACGGCTTCAACGACACGACGTCGGCGCGAACCCTCGTCGAGTCGGATCCTCCCTTGGTCCCCGTGGCGCAGATGCACCGGTCGATGTCGGTGACCTGGGTCGATTTCGACAACTCCTACGACGTCGGATGGCACCCGAACCAGACGCGCGAACGCTGCTACAAGTTCATGCGTGAGCACAGCATCGACATGGAGAACGAGAACGCGGCGAGCGCCGCCCTCGGAGCCTGCGAGACCTTCTGGTACCTGCAAGACGTCATCGGCCGGATCAGAGGTCCGCTCACCCAGGAAGGATTCCTGGCGGCCATCAACACCACCGGATACTCCTTCACGTCGGTGTTCGCCTGGTACAACTACATCGGCCCCACTCGGCACGACGGCTTCGCGGGGATCCGCATCATCCGGTTCGACGACGCCTGCAGCTGCTACGCGTACCTGACGACGCCCTACCGCGTCTGATCGCGGCGGGAACGCTGACCGACGAGATCCTGGCCCTGGCGCGGCGCGCCGACGCCGGCATCCGTCCGCACGCCCACGAGACGCCGCTCGTCCCGGGGGCGCACCTCGGGCGGGATCGTGAGGCGGATGTCCTCCTGAAGCTCGAGACACTCCAGACCACCGGATCGTTCAAGATCCGCGGAGCGCTGACGAAACTCGGTGCGCTGTCACCGTCCGATCGCAGACGCGGCGTCGTCACAGCATCCACCGGGAACCACGGCGCCGCGGTCGCCGAGGCGGGCTCGCTCCTCGGAGTTCCGGTCGACGTCTTCGTCCCCGACTCGGTCGCCGCGCCCAAGCTGGAGCGCATCCTCGCGCGCGGCGCGACGGTCCATCGTGTCGCGGGGGATCCCCTCGAGGCCGAACGCACGGCGCGACGTCACGGTGACGACGCCGGACTCCCGTACCTCTCGCCCTACAACGACGTCGCCGTCGTCGCGGGCCAGGCCACGGTCGGGCTCGAGCTGCTGCGTCAATGCCCGGTCCCGCCGGCTGCCGTCTTCGTGCCCCTGGGGGGCGGCGGCCTGAGCGCCGGTATCGCGATCGCGATGAAGTCGGAGTGGCCCCAGACGCTCGTCGTCGGATGCTCGCCGGCGAACGCGGCCGTGATGATCCGGTCGGTCGAGGCCGGTCGCGTCGTCGAACCGCCCTCGGGACCGACCCTCTCCGACGGCACGGCGGGCGGCCTCGAGGCCGGCACGATCACGCTGCCGCTGTGCCGCGACTGGATCGACGAGTTCGTGACCGTCTCCGAGCACGAGATCGCCCTGGCGCTCCGCCTCGTCGTCCAGAAAGAGGCGATGCTGATCGAAGGCGCCGCCGCGGTCGCCGTCGCGGGCTATCGACGGCTCGCCGCGCGATTCACGGAACGACCCGTCGTGGTCGTGTTGTCGGGAGCGAACATCGCGGCGGAAACGTTGGCGCGTGTTCTCGCCGATCGCTAAGGACGAGGACTCGAGCGGCGACGCTCGGCGGCGACGCCGGTGTCCTCCCGTCGCCGGCTGTCCGCGGGGCCGGCGCCGTTGCTTATCGCCGGCCCCGAGCGCTCGATCGCCGCGAGCGTCCCGCCGAGATATGCCTCCACGACGAGCGGGTCGTTCTGCACCTCGCCGGGCGGACCCGACGCGATCACGCGGCCGTCGGCCATGGCGATGATCCGGTCCGACAACCCCATGATCAGCGGCATGTCGTGCTCGATGATCAGCAGCGTGACGCCGAGCGCGTCCTTGATCCCGCGCAGCACGTCGCCGAGGACTTCGGTCTCGCGCTGCGCGATCCCCGTCGACGGCTCATCGAAAAGCAGCAGCGTCGGGCGCGTCGCGAAGAGACAGGCCATCTCGGTGATGCGCCGCGTGCCGGTCGACAGCTCCTGGATCTGCATGTCGCGGTAGCGGTCGAGCCCCATCAGCGCGACGATGTCGCGCGCCCGGACGGCTTTGCCTCGCTCGCTCGACGCGGGACGGATGAGCGAGGCGAAGAAGCCCGTCGGCGCCGACCGCTCGAGCGACAACGTGACGGCCTCGGTCACCGTCATCGTCGGGAAGAGCGCGGAGTCCTGGAACGACCGGATCAGGCCGAGTCTCGCGCGCGTCTCCGGCCCCATCACGGTGACTTCCTGCCCGTCGAACCACACCCGGCCGCGGTCGGGGGTCGAGAATCCACTGAGGAGCTCGAACGTCGTCGTCTTGCCGGCGCCGTTCGGTCCGATCAGTCCGACAGTTTCGCCGGAGCGCACGTCAAGCGACACCCCGTCGACGGCGTGGATCCCACCGAAAGTCTTCACGAGGTCGGTCGCCTCCAGCAGCAGCGTCCCGGCCGGCCGCCGCGCCGACGGGTCGGCGGTGAGCTCGCGGACCTCGGTGGTCCGCTCGTCCAGCGCTTCGCCGGTCGGCGTCGCTGCGGCGTACGCCGCGTCGACGTCGACGCCGGCGCCCCGCGCGATCAAACGGATCACGCGGTTGCGCACCGGCTCGATGACTTGCGCGAATCCTGCGGGCAGGTACATCAGGATCAGCAGCTGCCCGAACCTGGTCGCGGCCGCCGCCGCCGCGTCGAGGTGTACGAACGTTGGGAACGCGATGACGAACAGCGCCCCCAGCAGAGGCCCGGACAGGATGCCGAGACCACCGATCACGGCCATGACGACGATCTCGACGTTGGTCACCGTCGGAAAGCTGCCTATTGAGATGCGCGAGAGACCGTGGCCGTAGAGCGCGCCGCCGAGGCCGGCCAGGAAGCCGGCCAGCATGAAGGTCTGCGCCTTCACGGTCAAGCTGCGCACGGTAAGCGCGCGGGCGTTGTCTTCGTTGTCCCGCACGGCGGCCATGAGCCGGCCGAGGCCCCCGCGGCGGATATTGCGCGCGATCAGCATCGCGACGATCAGCATCGCGAGCGCGAAGTAGTAGTAGGAGCGGCCGGTCTCGAGGGAAAGCCCGAACGGTTCGGGGCGCGCCGGGCTCACGCCGTCGCGGACCATCCACGGCTGCTGCAGCAACCACGAGGGAACGATCAGCGCGAACGCGAGCGTCGTGACCGTGAGCATCAGCCCCTTCGCCCGCAGCGCCGGAAGCCCGAGCAAGAGCGAGGTGAAGGCCGCCGCGAGCCCCGCGTAGACGAACGCGAGCCCGAAATTCCCGCCGTTGTTGCTGACGTGATACGAGACCACGGCGGCGACCCCGGCGACGGCGAACTGTCCGAGCGAGAGCTGGCCCCCCAGCCCCGTGACGACGCCGAGCGAGAGGCCGACGATTCCCAGCGCGAAGACGCCGCTGAGCGTCCCGGCCGCCGAGTTCGAGATGATCCCCGGGAGCAGCGCGGCGCCGGCCAGCGCGACCATGCCGGCGACGGCGCCGAGGTGGCGCACCAGCCAGATCTTGCGCAGCGCATCGGGGACAGGCCGAAGCGCTTGGACCGCCGCCCAACTGCCGCGCTCCTCGTCCTCGCGGCCGACGCGCGCCCGTTGCGCGAGCAGAACGACGAGGATGCTGCCGAAGAGTACGAGGTCGACGAGGCCGGCCTGCGCGTAGTTCCACAACAGCAGCTGCTCCGCGATGCCGATCCCGATGCCGGCGGCCAGCGCGCCGCCGAGGTTGGACATGCGAGCTATCGCGGCGGCGGCGAGCGCGCGCAGCAGCAGCGACGGACCGAACGTCTGCGCGGGACCCGTCCGTGTCGGCTGGGTCAGGATGGCCGTGAATGCCGACAAGACCCCGGCGAGAGCCCACGCGAGCGACGACATGCGCGAAGCGAAGACGCCGGACATGCGGGCGGTTTCCGGCGCGGCGGCGGCGGCGCGCAACGCAAGGCCGTACTTGCTGCGTCGCAGGAAGACGACGAGCGCGAGAACGAGGACCGGCCCGAGCAGCAGCATCCCCATGTACGCCGGCGTCACGCGGAGAGCTCCGATGTCGAAGCTCGGAAGACCGGACGGCTCGGGGTAGATGTTGCCGGCAAACCCGGTCGGGTTCACCGCGACCGCGAGCCCCACGAGGACCTGCCCGACCGCGAGCGTGACGACGACGCTCATCAACCGAGGCGCCTTCCGTAGACGCCGGATCACCCCGATCTCGGCGACGGCGCCGACCGCGCCGCCGAGCCCAAGCGCGAGCGGGAACGCCACCCAGTAGGGCACATGCCAGCGGGCGACGGCGATGCCGAGGAACGAGGCGCCGAACGCGCCGATCTCGCCGTGGGCGAAGTTGACGATGCGGTTCGAGCGGTAGACGAGGACGAGACCGACGCCGAGCAGACCGTACGTCATCCCGATGATCGTCCCGAGCGCGACGGACGGCAGCGGCGTCTCCCAATGGCCGGAGACCGTGCCGCTGACGCTGAGACGCTCGAGCAGCGTCAGGACGACCGCCACCACGGCGCCGCCGATCGTGATCAGAAGCGCGGTGCGGACCCACCGGCCGCTCCGCACTCCCTGCGCGAACGCGATCACGACCGACCGACCGCGCCGCCGGCGCCCTGAAGGAAAACGGCCCGAAGCAGATCGCCGCGGCCGAGCAGGTCGTCGGAGGGCCCGTCGAACCGGATCTCGCCGCGTTCCATGAAGTACGCGTGCCGGGCAACGGACAGCGCGATGTTCACCGACTGCTCGACGAGGACGACGGCCGTTCCCTCCGCGTTGATCTGCCGCACCATGTCCAGGAGCTGCGCGACGACGATCGGCGCGAGTCCGAGCGACAGTTCATCTATCAGCAGCAGGCGCGGCTTGAGGATCAGCGCCTTGCACAGCCCGAGCATCTGCTGCTCGCCGCCCGACAGCGTGCTGGCGAGCTGGTTGCGCCGCTCGCCGAGCCGCGGGAACGCCTCGAAGCACCGCTCGATCGCGGCGGCGATCGTCTCTCCGTTCCGTCCGAGCCCGTAGCCGTAGACGCGCAGGTTGTCGACGACCGACAGCGGGGCGAAGACGGCGCGTCCGCCGGGCACTTGCGTGATCCCCAGCCGCAAGCGCCTTTCCGCGTCGAGGTACGTGACATCGTGTCCCTGGAACCGCACGCTGCCGCGGCTTGGGAGACCGATCCCGGAGACGACCTTGAGGAGCGTCGACTTGCCGGCACCGTTGACGCCGAGGAGCGCGACCATCTCGCCTTCGTCGACGGTGAAGTCGACGCCGAAGAGGACCTGCAACTTGCCGTAGGAAAAGTCGACGCCCCGACACGCGAGCATCGGCAAGTGCCCGCCGGACGAGCGGATGCGCGCGATCTCCTCCTCCTCGACGACCTCGTCGAGCATCCGGTCGATGTCGGCGTTCAGGTACTTCCTCGCGGATACGAGGATCAGGACGCCGAGGAAGCCGGGAACCGCGAGCGACACGATCGCGCCGCCCAACCCGAAACGGGACTGCACCCCCGAGAGGAAGTAAGCGCCCAGGAAGCCGCCGGCCGACACGAAGATCCCGATCAGCGCGGTCAGGTGCGGTCGCCACCGCGCCTCGACCACGGAGAGAAGAGCCAGGCTGAGGATCGGGCTCAGCACGAGCTGTAGCGCGAACCCGAGGGCAAACATCACCGTCACGGAAACGAGATTGGGCATGACGGCCGCGGCGCCGAAAGCGATCACGGCCAATCCGAGGAAGACTCCCGCAAGTCTCAGGCCTTGCGAAGGGTCCTCGCGGAAGATCCCTTCGCCGCGCCGAGCAAAGAGCGCCAAACCAACGACACCACAGGCGTAGACGATCGCGAAGAAGAGACCTCGCCCGATCGGTCCCACCCCAAATTTTTGGTCTAAGAAGAAGGAGATGAACGTGCTTGCCGGGATCGAGAAGATACCGAGCACCATGGATCCGAAGGCGAGCCGCCGGACGGTCGGGATGAGCAGGATGCGGCGCAGGACCTCAAAGAAGCCGAGGCGCACGGCCCTCTCTTCAAGAGCGGCGACCTCTTCCCCATGCGCCTCGTGTACCGCCTGCCGGATCCTGTCCGTGTCGTAACGGCCGAATCCGGGGTCGCGAAGGCGAAAAGCAACGGTGGTCCCGAGCAACGACAGGACACCCATGACGACGAAGACACCGCGCCACGTGAACGCGAAGATGCTCACGAGCCCGGCGACGAGCAGCGGCGAGACGATGTTCGCAACGCCCAGATCGCCGAGCGCCGTGTACACCGACAAGACGCGCACGCGGACGCGCGCAGGATAGCTGTCCATGAGGAGAGGGATGTGCAACGCCTGGACGCTTCCCGTCGTCAGCCCGTCGAAGATCAAGATCACGACGAGCCCGGCGATCCCCGTGATCCATCCTGTGTAGATCGTGAGCGCGCTCCATCCGACCGCGGTCACGATCGAGAGCATGCCGCGCCACGCCTTGTGCTGAGCGAGCCATGCCATCGGCAGCGGGGAAAGCGCGATGGCGAAGTAGGACAGCGAGCGTGCGGCGATGATCGCGCCGATACCGACGCCGAGACCGCGCGCTATGTCAGGGCTAAGGACACTCAAGGCGTAGCCCTGGAAGTAGTTGACCATGGCGAGAGCGGAGAGCGCGATCATCGGATAGACCGACGCATGCTCCTCACGCAGGACCTGCCGCAGAGGCTCCGTCCGAGACGACCCTGTGATGCCGATCTCGGCGCGTGCGGCGTTCCTGATCGAGACCGCGGCTTGTTCGATGTCGTCGACGAGGTCGTCCGAAGAGACGGCTACACGGTCTTCGCGGCGCGGCACGTCAGCTCACGTCCCTGTCGTAGCGGAGTGTGACGTACCAGGCGCTCTCTCCGATGCGCCGCCCCGTGCCGTCGAGCAGCACGATGCTGACCTCGTGTACCTCGTGTCCCTGGTACGCGTCCTGATCGGGAAGCCGCTCGAACGTGAACGACGTTTGCTCGGTGGTGTAGGTCTCTCGATCGGCGAAGTACACCTCGTCGGGACATCCGGGGATCGCCCGGCATCTGCCGTCGTCGCGAGCGATCCACGCCAGTGTCTTGCCCGGCGGGATCGGCACCCGGTCGACGAAGACGCCGAAGTAGCCGGCGTGCGGATCGGAGCGTCCGTCCTCGCCGGTGATGCGGAAGTCTTTGATCGACCAGCGGACCGTGACCGGCAGCGTCACCTTGGCGTGCGAGCGCGGTGAGATGATCTCGAGCCGCTCGTCCTGGACGAAGGCGAGCCCGCTCGTCGCACAGGAGGACGCAAGGAGCGCCAGCCCCAGGAGCGAGGAGAGCACGGGAAGCCGAGACACCGTCGCTGAGTGTGTCATCGGGCTCCCCTCTGCTCTTGGTGGGGTCGAAACAACAAACCGTGGCTCTTCTTGGAGGCAAGAACGAACCCCGTCGAGCTTACCGACGGCTACGATCCGTTCACCACACCGGGCCGGAGGACGGATGGCTAAACCGCGCAGACTCTCGAGGCTGACCGTTCATCCGCTGCCGGCGGACCTCGCGCGCTTCGTTCGCAAGCAGATGGCCTCGACGGGCACGCCGGGTGCCGCGGTCGGCATCCTCCACCGCGGCCGCGCCCATGCGGAAGGATTCGGCGTCACGAACGTCGAGAACCCGTCCCCCGTCGATCACGAAACGCTCTTCCAGATCGGCTCGACCGGCAAGACCTTCACCGCGACCGCCGTGATGCGGCTCGTCGAGCGCGGCGATCTCGATCTGGACGTCCCCGTCCGCCGCTACGTCAAGGACCTCGCGCTGAAGGACGACGCCGTGGCCCGGCGCGTGACGATGCGCCATCTGCTCACGCACACGGGCGGCTGGGTCGGTGATCTGTTCCCCGACACTGGACGCGGTGACGACGCGCTCGCCAAAGCGGTCGAGGCGATGCGCAAGATCCCGCAGCTGACGCCGCTCGGCAGCACGTGGCACTACAACAACGCCGGCTTCTATCTCGCCGGCCGCGTCATCGAGAAGGTCACCGGAACGTCGTACGAACAGGCCATCCACGATCTCTGCTTGCAGCCGCTCGGCATGACGCGATCGTTCTACTTCGCCGAGGAGCTGCTCCCGCACCGGGTCGCGATCGGTCACGTCGCCAAGGGCGCGAAACAGCTGCCACAGCCATGGTGGCGGTTGCGCAGCGTCGGTCCCGCCGGAGGTCTCGTCTCGGACGTCGTGGATCAGCTGCGGTGGGCGTGGTTTCACCTCGGCGACGGCCGCGCGCCGGACGGCAAGCGCGTCCTCCGCAAGAGCACGCTCAAGGACATGCAGCGCCCGCACGCGCCGGCGGGCGCGCTCGCCGAATGGGTCGGGTTGTCGTGGCTTCTCGACGACGTGGACGGCATCCGCGTCGTCGCTCACGGCGGAACGACGGTCGGCCAGCTCTCGACGTTCACGATGGTGCCGTCGAAGGAGCTCGCCGTCACCACGCTGACGAACTCGACCAGTGGCCGGTCGCTGAACCGCGCGGTCGTGGCGCGCGTGCTCGAGAAGTACGCGGGGATCACACGGACGCCCCCGGCGCGGATCAAAGTGGCGCCGGGCGAGCTCCGCCTGTATCAGGGACGGTACGTCGACGGGTTCAAAGAGATCGCGCTCGACCTGGAGCCATCCGCCGGCTCGCTACGCGTGACGATGACGGCGCTCCAAGATGACGACGGCGAAAGCGCCCCGCCCCTGCGCCTCGCCCTCTTCGACACTGACCGAGCCGTACACATCGACAAGACCTACACGGGACTCCGTGCGGAGTTCCTCCGCGGAAGGACGGGACGCGTTTCCTGGCTGCGGCTCGGCGGGCGTCTGTACCGCCGGGTGTCGGCTGATCCGAACGGCCGCCCGGCACGAAAGGCCGCGAGCCGCCGATGACGCTCATACGGGCCGCGCGACGGGCAGGATCGTCCGTATTGTCGGCGACACCGCCCCTAGCGAGTCGCCCAGGCCGCCGGGATAATCGCAGGATGAGCCGTTTCTTCGCGGTCGCCCTCGCCGCTATCGGGTTCGCGTTGCTTTCCCTGGCCCCGGCCGCGGCGCAGGTTCCTCCGGTGCCACCGCTTCCGCTGCCGCCGCTCCCGGCGCCGCCGCCGGAGGCGGCCCCCGTCTTGGAGCTCGTGGCTCCCACCGCGTACCCGACCTGCGGCACGGCGATCCTCGCGACGTTCGTCGCGCGAACGACCGTGCCACAGGCGGCATCGCCCATCATCCAGGCAGCGCAACCACTCGTCGTGATCTGCGGGGCCGTCCCGGCGCCGCCCGCGCCGCTCAAGTGCTCGCTCGACGTGCAGGCGCAAGCGGCCTTCGACACAGCGCAGGCCGCCGCGCTCGGCGCGCCGACCGGGATCATCCTCAATCCCGAAGGGCAGATCGTCGAGGAGATCGTTCTCATCGAAGACCAGTTACCGCCGCCGGCCGATACGGCCGGCCTCAGCGATCTCGTGATCTCGACGTTGCTGTGCGAGCCGATCGCCGTTCCGGCGGGCAACTCAGGTGACGGCGAGACGTCGCCACCGCCGGATCTCGGTCCCCCGCCGGTCTCGCCATACGCGCCGTTCATCCCGATCGGTGCACCGCCGATCGACGGGGTGGTCAACACACAAGTCCCACCGGCGGGAACCCAAGCGCTGCCGCCGGCACAGATAGTCGGGCGCCCGGTTCTCTACGAGGCGATCTGGGTGCTGCCCCTCGCGCTGCTGATCTTCGCGAGCTACTTCGGCGGAGCGCTCACGCGCGAGATCGAGATCGCGCCGCCGGCGTCGTAACGACGCCGCCGGACCGCGGCGAGGCAGACAGGATCTGATCGAGCCGGCGGCGCTCACGCGCGTTGAGGTAGCGCGAGGCCTGGATCGCGATGATCCCGGCCCCGGTCAGGATCATGGCCAGGCCGCCGATGCCGCCCGAGACGAGGAACGACAGCTGCTCTGCGACGACCAACGACCGGGCCGCGCCGCGCCACGCGAGCGCGATGGCAATGAAGCCTCCTACGACGAGGGCCGCGGAGAAGATGATCGAGCGCGCGAACGCGTCCCCGGCCAGGCGGCGGGCCCACCGCGGCGCCCCTCGTCGCATGCTCCAACACTACAGCGGAGCGGCCGACGGCTCATGTAGGGATGCACTACCATGAGCCCGTCGCTTTGTTCTGCCGGACGAGGTCCCGGATCGTCCGCCGTGGATGGATAACCCGACATGGATCGACTCGCCGAGCTCCGCGCGCGAACGCCGTCGATGGTCGAGCATCTGCGCGCCAGCGTCGAGGCGGAATCCTTCTCCGTCGACGTCGACGGCGCCGCGCGATGCGCGGAGGTGATCGCCAGCTTCGGGAGCGAGCTCCTCGGCACGAAACCCGACTTCGTCCGCGTCGACGGACACACGCACCTCCTATGGCGTGTAGGGCCGCGCGGTCGCGTGTTGCTGATCGGCCACCTCGACACCGTCTGGCCGCCCGGGACGAGCGAGCGCTGGCCGTTCACGATCGACGGTGATCGCGCGACGGGACCCGGCGTCTTCGACATGAAGTCCGGGATCGTCCAGGGACTGCACGCGCTCACGACCGTCGCCGCCCTCGACGACGTCGCGCTGCTTTTGACGTCGGACGAGGAGATCGGATCGCCGTCGTCGGCTGCATTGATCAAGGAGCTCGCCGCGGAAGCGGACGCCGCGTTGATCCTGGAGCCGAGCACCGACGGCGCGCTCAAGACCGCGCGCAAAGGCGTGTCGGTGTACTCGATCGAGATCATGGGGCGGGCAGCGCACGCCGGCCTGGAACCGGAGAAGGGCGCCAATGCGCTCATCGAGCTGGCGCACCAGGTTCTTGCGCTCGAGCGGATCCAGGATCGCGACGCGGGAACCACGGTCACGCCGACGGTCGGCACCGCCGGCTCGGCGGCGAACGTCGTCCCGGCGCGCGCGACGATCAAGGTCGACGTTCGCGTCGCCACGATCGACGAGCAGCAGCGCGTCGCCGGAGCGATGCGCGCACTCGTGGCTCACACATCCGGGACGACCGTTCGCGTCGACGGCGACGAAAACCGGCCGCCGATGGAAGAGGCGTCGGCGGCGGGCCTCTTCGCGCGCGCGGAGGCCATCGCGGCCGGTCTCGGCATCGCCGGGCTGCGCGGCGTCGCGGTCGGCGGCGGGTCCGACGGCAACTTCACGGCCGCCGCCGGATGTCCGACGCTCGACGGCCTGGGCGGGGTCGGCGCCGGGGCGCACGCCGAGGGCGAGTACGTGCAGATCTCGGAGATGGCGCCGCGTGCGGCGCTCCTCGGCGGGCTCGTCGAGGAGCTCCTGAGGGAGGGTCGCGGTTGAGCCGCGCGCCGCCGCGCGTCAAGCGCTCGCCGCAGCCGAAGCCTGCACCGCGGCCGAAGCCGGGGCGGCGGAGCCGCGCGACGGTGCCCGCCAAGCCCGTCGACGCGGAGCGTCCGTCGCTTCGGCAGGTGCTCGACAACCTGGGTCCGAGTGTGGCCGAGATCATCACCGCACCGAAGGGTCTCGACGTCCTCGTCGGCGAGCCCGTCATCTTCGATCCCATCGAGCGCTCGGCGATCGATCGCGATTCGATCGTCCTCGCCGTCGGGACCCCGGCCGAAGGGCAGGGCGCGCGGCGCCTCGTCACCGACGCGGCGGCGGCCGGCGCTGCGGGCGTGGTCTTCAAGCTGCACGATCAGCCGCCGGGCGTCGCGCAGGACGCGGAGTCGGCCGGACTGACGCTGTTGGCGATTCCCGACGAGATGAGCTGGGCGCATCTCTATTCGTTGCTGACGCGCGCGACACAGTTCCACGACGACCGGTCGACGATCCCCGGGATCGCCGGCGTCCCGATGGGCGACCTCTTCGCGCTGGCGAACGCGATCGCGGCGATGGTCGGGGGGGCGGTGACGATCGAGGACAACAAAGCGCGCGTCCTCGCCTACTCGACGATCGAAGGGCAGGACATCGACGAGCCGCGGCAGCGCTCGATCCTCGGACGACAGGTGCCCGACACGCCCGGCGTGCGCGCCGTCTACCGCACGCTCTGGAGCGACGACCGCGTCGTGCGCTTCGAAACGGTCGAGGGTTTGCAAGCATTTCCGCGGCTGGCCGTCCCGATCCGTGTCGCCGGGGAGGCCCTGGGCTCGATCTGGGTCATCGAAGGCAGCACGGCGCTGGGTCCCGAGTCCGAACGCGCGCTCTCAGAAGCGGCGCGCGTCGCGGCGCTGCACATGATCCACGTCCGTTCGTCGCGGGACATCGAGCGGCGGATGCGCGGCGATCTGTTGCGGTCTCTCCTGGAAGGGCGCGGCGCGCCGACGTCCGTCGTCGCGCGCCTGGGGATCGATCCGCGCGTCGCGCTGGTCGTCATCGCGTTCGAGCTGGTTCCGACGGAGCCGCTCCAGGAGGATCTCTATCGGGAGCGCCTCGTGGACCTCGTCGCGCTCTACTGCGAGGCCTTCCGGCGGCGCGCGGCGTGCGTCTCGATCGGGCGTACGGTCTACGCGCTGCTTCCGGTGCCGGCCTCGATGACCGACGACCGGATCGAGGCCCTCGCCAACGAGATCGTCGAGCACGCCGAATCGACCTTGCGCACGCCGTTACTGGCCGCCATCGGATCCACCGTCGCGAGCGCGCACCTCGTTCCCCAAGCCCGCGCGGAAGCCGACCGCGTCCTTCGCGTCCTCGCCACGGATCCCGGCGCGCGCAAACTGGCGAAGATCTCCGACGTCGGGAGCCGCGCGATCCTGCTCGAACTGCACGAGGTCGCGCGCGAGCATCCGGATATCACACGCGGGCGCGTGCAGGCCGTCGTCGCGCACGACGCCAAGCACGGGACCGACTACGTGAAGACGCTGCAGGCCTACCTCGATGCGTTCGGCGACATCCGCACCGCGGCGCATCAGATCGATGTCCATCCCAATACGTTTCGCTACCGTTTGCGTCGGCTCGCGGAGCTTTTCGACGTCAAGTTCGACGACGCCGACGATCGGCTCGTGATGGGTCTCCAACTCCGGCTGCTGCAGCTTTCGACGGGGGGCGGCCCCGGAGAGCCGGCCGGGTAGGGCGGTTGGACGAGACGACAACCAGACGGGCGCCTTTTCATGGCGGCACATCAAGCCCGGCCCCGACCGCGATGACACAGTGAACACATGAGCATCGACGTGACCAGGCTCGGCGTCGCGGCCCAGGCCGCGGCGGCGGCCGCGACGGCGGCCCGGTCCGCGGAGCTCGCCATCAGCGAGGTCGACGACCTCGCTTCGCTGGCCGAGATCGCTCGTCTGTTCGACGTCGTGTGGTCCAACCCGGGTGAGGCCCCGATGATCTCCGCATCGACGCTGAAGGCGCTCGCGCACGCCGGGAACTACATCTCCGCCGCGTTCCACGACAACGACATCGTGGGCGGGCTCATCGGCTTCCTGGGGTTCCACGACGGCGAGTTGCAGCTCCACTCACACATCCTCGGCGTGTCGCCCGCGCTGCAGGGGCGCCATATCGGTTTCGCGTTGAAGCAGCATCAGCGCGCGTGGGCGCTGGAGCACGATATCCGCACCGTGACGTGGACCTTCGATGCGCTGGTGCGGCGGAACGCCTTCTTCAACCTGACGAAACTCGGCGCGACCGTCACCGCCTACTACGAGAATTTCTACGGCGACATGCCCGACGCGATCAACGCCGGCCACGAGAGCGATCGCGTGCTCGTCCACTGGGCGCTCGATTCGGACCCGGTCGTGCGCGCGAGCGATGGAGCGACGCGAGAGCCCGACCTCGACGCGCTGAACGAGGACGGCGCGACCGCGATCCTGTACGCGGGCAAGGACGAGGACCCGGTGATGACGAACGGGACCGCGCGGGACACCCTCCTCGTGCAGGTTCCCGACGACATCGTCGCGATCCGCGAGGCCAGGCCCGATCTCGCCCGCCGTTGGCGCCGCATGACGCGCGAGACGCTCGGGGTCGCGCTCGCGAAGGGCTTCGTGGCGCAAGGGATGACCCGGTCGGGCTGGTACGTCCTCTCGCAAAGCGGAAGGCCGGCCGGATGAGGTTGCTGCGTTCGACGTCGTTGTCTACCGTCGATCCCGTGACGGCAGCGCCCGGGGTCGAGCCCGAGTCCTCCTCCGTCGGCGCGCGCGCGCCGTCTGCCCGGCGGGGACGGGTCGCCGGCTGGCTCGCTCCCACCTCCGCGGTGCCCGTCTACGCGGGCATCGGGCTGATCGTCGCCGGATTCGGTCTCCTCGCCTTCACGTGGAGCAAGGTCGCCGGCACGCTCCTCGTCGCTCTCCAGCTCCCGTACCTGATCTCGGGCGGCTTCACAGGACTCGGACTCGTCGTCATCGGCGTCCTCGTGATCTACATCGGCGCGAAGAGGCGCGACGCGTGGCAGCGCGACAGGAGACTCGAGGAACTCACCGCGCTGCTCGGCGGCGACCAGAACAGCCCATGCGACGACGCCTCAGACTGAGCCCGGGCGAAGCACCCGCCCGCGCCGTCCGCCGGTGAACTCGCCGCCGTCCACGACGACGCTACCCGCGAGCAGAACGCATACGACGCCGGTCGGCTTCCGGTCGGGAACCTCGTAGGTCCCATCGTGGCCGACGGTGTGCGGATCGAAGACGCAAACGTCGGCGACGGCGCCCGGTCCGAGCCAGCCGCGTCCCGTCAAACCGAACTGCGCGGCGGTCGACGACGTCATCTTGCGGATCGCCTCGGGCCAGGACACGACGCCGAGCTCGCGAACGTACCGGCCGAGGAAACGCGGGAAGCACCCCCAGGTGCGCGGATGATCCATACCGTACGGCATGCCGTTGTCCGACCCGACACTGATCAGTGGGTCCTGCATGATCGTGCGAACGTCGTCCTCGTCCATCAGCGTGATCACCATCATCGACGCCGGATCGGCATCCACGAGCCCGACCACCGTGTCCCACGGGTCGCGGTCGCCGGCGATCGCCGCAACGGTCTTACCGACGGCCGATGCATCGGTATGTCGCACGACGCGGATCCCGTCGGGGTCTGTCTGTCCCCACAGACCGGCCATCTCGTCGCCGCCTGCTTCGGCGCGCTTCCGTAGGCGCGCGACCTCCTCGGGATCACGGAGGCGCTGCCGGAACGCCGCGATGCCGCCCTCGCGCGCCTCGGCCGGGAACACAGCGTTCAAGAACGTTCCTCCGGCGAGGTACGGATACTGGTCGCCGCGGATGTCGATCCCCTCGAGGCGCGCCGCGCGCAGCTTCTCGATGAGAACCTTCGACTTGCCGTGGCTCCCCCGGCCCGCGGCTTTGCAGTGGGAGATCTGCACGCGCACGGCGGCGCGGCGGCCGATCTCGATCGCCTCGTCCAGCGCAGCCTCCAGCGCGGCCCCTTCGTCGCGCATGTGCGTCGTGTACGGGCGCCCCCAGCGATGCGCCACCGTCGCCAGCGCCACGACCTCTTCCCAGTCCGAGTAGGTCCCGGGGATGTAGATCAGACCCGTCGACAAACCGACGGCCCCGTCCGCGAACGCGCGATCGGTGAGGCGGAGCATCTCCTCGAGCGCGCCGGGACGCAGCGCCGTCTCGACGCCGTTGGCGCTGAGGCGGAGCGTGTTGTGTCCGACCAGCGCGGCGACGTGATTGGTCGGGACGGCGGCCTCGATCCGGTCGAGGTAGTCGCCGAACGACCCCGGGCGGATCTCCTCGCCGGCGGCGAGGTCGCCGAACGAGACGTTCGCCTCCGAGACGGACTCCTCCGTCAGCGGCGCGAACGAGTACCCGCAGTTGCCGACGATCTCGGTCGTAACCCCTTGCAGGAGCTTGAATGGTTGCGGGTCGGGCATCAGCGGGACCATGTCCGAATGCGCGTGGGGATCGATGAACCCCGGCGCGACCGCCAGGCCGTCGCAGTCGATCACACGCCGCGCGGCTCCGAGATCGCGGCCCACCGCAACGACGCGGTCGCCCTCCACCGCGACATCCGCCGTGCGGGGCTCGTTCCCGAGCCCGTCGTGGACGTGGCCGCCGCGCAGGAGAAGATCGATCATTCGGGGCGGAGGAGCTCGACCGATGTCGTGACGTCGTCGAGCACGTCGGGCAACGGTGTGACGCCGAGCCCCGGCCCCTCGGGCACCCGCAGGCGGCCGTCCTCGAGGACGAACGGCTCGGTGATGTCGCGGTGGAAGTATCGGTCGGAGGCGCTGGTGTCGCCGGGCAGCGTGAAGTTGGGCAGCGCGGCGAGCGCGACGTTCGCCGCCCGTCCGAGACCCGTCTCCAGCATGCCGCCGCACCACACCGGAACCCCGTGCGCGGCGCACACGTCGTGGATCCTCCGCGCCTCGAGGTACCCGCCGACGCGGCCGGCCTTGATGTTGACGATCGCGCACGCGCCGAGCGCGATCGCGTCGGCCGCAGCGCGCGCGGAGGTGATCGACTCGTCGAGACACACCGGCGTCTTCAGCTGTTTCGCGAGCTCGGCGTGCGCGAGGACCTCATCTTCGGGGAGGGGCTGTTCGATCAATAGGAGCTCGAACGCGTCCAGCTTCGCGAGGTGCCGCGCGTCGGCGAGCGTGTACGCCGTGTTGGCATCGACTTGCAAAGGCACATCCGGGAAGCGCTCGCGCGTCGCGCCGACCGGTTCGACGTCCCAGCCCGGCTCGATCTTCAGCTTGATCCGACGGTATCCCTCGTCGATGTGCTTCGCGACGGTGTCGAGCAACGCGGGGATCGTGTCGTGGATCCCCACCGACACGCCGCAGTCGACCGCGCCTCGCACCGCCCCGAGGTGACGCGCCAGCGCGACGTCCTGCGCCCGAAGCTCCGCGTCGAGGAGCGCCATCTCGATGGCCGCTTTCGCCATCTGGTGCCCCTTCACCGGCGCCAGGAGCTCGGCCACAGCGCTCGCACCGACGTCGGTCGCGCCAAAGATGCGCGGCAACAGATGCGTCCGGATGACGTCCTGCGCGCCGTCGACGTATTCCGGTGAGTAGATGGGTTCCTGGAGAGCGACGCACTCGCCCCATCCCTCGGCGTCCGGCGTGATCGCGCGCACCAAAAGGACGTCGCGCTCGTGCTCCACACCGAACGACGTCCGGAACGGGGCGACGAGCGGCATGCGGAGGCGGCGGAGCTCGACTGCATCGATCTTCATGGGCGAAGCTCATCTTCCCACCGCGGCCCCGCCGACGCCCGGTTCCTCAATACAAGCCCTGACGTGCTGCTTTGGCGCGACGGCCAAGAAGTCGTCAACTTTCAATGATATTTGAACGATTGACAGCTCTTGAGCGTTCAACTAGAGTTGAACGCGTGAACCGCCGAGTCGCCGCCCAGGTGAAGCCCGAGGTCGAGAACTTCGTCGTCAAGGACGCGGCCGCCCTCAAGGCGCTCGCCGACCCGATGCGCATGCAGATCCTGTTGGAACTCGCGGAAGAGCCGAAGACCGTGAAGCAGGTCTCCGCCGCACTCGAGATGGGACCGACGCGGCTCTACTACCACTTCAAGATCCTCGAGCGCGCCGGACTCATCCGCGTGACAGGGCGACGCATGGTGTCGGGGATCGAGGAACGGACCTACGCGGCGACGGCCGAAAGCTGGACCTCGGAGCCGGGGGTCATGTCTCCCTCCGAGGAAAGCGAGATCATCGACGCACTCGTCGAGGTCGTACGTGCCGAACTCGAATTGGCCGTCGGCGCGCGTGGAGAAACGGAACTCGGTGCCCTCGGCTCGACCGTTCCCTCGCTCGTACTCACGCGACTCGCCCTGAGCGAGGACGACGTCGCGGAGGTCCAGCGGCGGCTCGAAAGCATCATGGCCGACTTCGGAGAAACCGGGAAGGCGCCGAAGGGCAAGCGCATCTACCACGCGCTGCTCGAGATGCATCTCACGCCGTCCGAACTGCACAACCAGGCCTCGTGAGATGCTCCTGCGCGTCGAGCACCTGACCAAGATCTACGCCAACGGCACGCGCGCGAACGACGACATCTCCCTCGACGTCGATCGTGGGCAGGTCTTCGGACTCCTCGGACCCAACGGCGCCGGGAAGACGACGCTCGTCGGACAGGCCCTCGGATCGCTCGTGCCGACCGCGGGGTCCATCGTGATCGACGGGACCGACGTCACACGCCGGCCCGACATCGCGCGCCGCGCGTGTTCGTACCAGCCGCAGTCGAGCGTGCCGATCGACGGCCTGACTCCCGTCGAGGCGATCCAGATGGCCGGACGGGTCCGCGGCGGGGCACGCGATGCGATCCGGCAGCGGACCGACGCGTTGATCTCCGCCCTCGATCTCGGCGAGTGGGCGACGAAGTTGGTGCCGCTCTCCGGCGGCGTCGCGCGCCTGGTCGCCTTCTGCATGGCGGCGGTCGTTCCGGGCCGGATCGTGGTGCTCGACGAACCGACGAACGATATCGATCCGCTACGGCGCAAACTGTTGTGGGGCCAGGTCAGGCGGCTCGCCGACGACGGCGCCGCCGTGCTGCTCGTGACGCACAACGTGCTCGAGGCGGAACGGTGCGTCGACCGGCTCGCCATCATCCGCGATGGGCGGGTGCAGGTGTCCGGGACCGCCGCCTCGCTGAAGGCCCGGCTCGGGGGCGCCCTGCGTTTGGAGCTGGTTCTCGAGGCCGGGGCGAGCCTCCCCGAGCAGCCGGCGTTCATGCACGACCCGGCGACGGCCGGACGCCGCGTGATCGCCGAGATCGACGCGGGAGCGGCGAGCGCCGCGATCGACTGGGCGACGCGCATGCGTGAGAACGGCTTCGTCGAGGAGTTCGCGCTCGGGGCGATCACGCTCGAGGACGCGTACGTGCGAGAGGTCGGCTCGGCGGGGGACGCCGACATGGCGGGCGTCGCGTGAACACGGCGCTCCGCTCCTACGGTCTGCTGCTGCAATGGCAGTTCCTCCGCATGCGGCGGCAGCTCGTGCTGTTCGTCGTCATCCAGATGGCGCTCGCGCTCGGCGTCGTCTACGGACTGGCGTTCCTGCTTCCCGAGATCGACCCGCGCTCCGCGCTGTTCCTGGCGACCGGAGCGCCGACGCTGACGCTTCTGCTTCTGGGTCTCACGGTCGTGCCGCAAGAGATCGCCCAGGGCAAGGTCAGCGGACGCCTCGCCTATCTCGCCACGCTGCCGGTGCCGCGCCTGGCCGCGCCGGCGGCGGAGCTGACGTTCTGGCTCCTCGTGCAGCTTCCGGGGACGGTACTCGCCCTGGCCGTCGCCTCGGCACGCTTCGACTTCGGGCTCAACATCAGTCCCGCGGCCGTTCCCGCGGTCGTCCTCGTCGCCCTCTGCGGCGCCGCGGTGGGGTTCGCGCTCGCGATGATCGCCAAGCCCCAGACGGCCCAGCAGCTGTCATCGTTCGTGGCGATCGGGCTGCTGCTCTTCTCGCCGATCAACTTCCCGATCGACCGTCTTCCGAACGCGCTCGCCGCATTGCACCGCGTGCTTCCGGTGACGTACATGGCGGACCTGGTCCGGTGGAGCCTGACCGGCCAGGCCGTCGAGAACGTCGCGCTGGCGTTCGCGGTCGTCGGCCTCTGGAGCGCCGCGGGGGTGGGAGTGAGCTGGCGCGTGGCGACACGCCGGCCCTGAAAGGTACCGAACAAAGCGACGGGCAATCGTTGGACGCATCGACGAAGCGACACGCGAGGACGACACCGAGCGTGAGCGCAGGACGAGGAGGGGACATGACCATCGACAAGGATCAGCTCCAGAAACAGCTCGACGAAGGCGCGCAGGCGCTCGACGTTCCGGGCGTCGCCGTCGGCGTTTACCACGCAGGGACCGAACAGCACGTCTTCTTCGGCGTGACGAGCGTCGAGAACCCACTGCCGGTGGACGAGAACACGCTCTTCCAGTTCGGCTCGACGGGGAAGACCTACACGGCGACGGCGATGATGCGGCTCGTCGAGCAGGGCCTCGTCGACCTCGACGCGCCCGTGCGCAGGTACATCCCCGAGTTCCGTGTGCAGGACGAGGACGCGTCGCGCAACGCCACGATCCTCCATCTCTTCAACCACACCGCCGGCTGGGAGGGCGACCTCTTCACCAACACCGGCGACGGCGACGACGCGCTCGCGCGCTACGTGGAGAAGATGGCCGACCTGACGCAGGCGGCGCCGATCGGCACGACCGTGTCGTACAACAACGCGTCGCTCTCGGTCGCCGGACGGATCATCGAGATCGTGACCGGCAAGACGTACGAAGCGGCGCTGAAGGAGCTCGTCTTCGATCCGCTCGGCCTAACGCACACGTTCTTCTTCCCGAACGACATCATGAGCCGCCGTTTCGCGGTCGGGCACAACCAGGCGCCGGACGGGACCATCACCGTCGCCCGACCCTGGGGCATGGCGCGCAGCGGGACGCCGGCCGGCGGGATGTCGGCGACGTCCGCCGACCAGATCGCCTGGGCGCGCTTTCACCTGGGCGACGGACGCGGAGCCGACGGGAAACAGGTTCTTTCCCAAGAGCTGCTGAAGAAGATGCAGGAGCCGACCTTCGACATGCGCGGCAGCGCGCTCGGCGACTACGTGGGGATCAGCTGGCTGTTACGCGACGTCGACGGCGTCCGCATCGTCGGACACGGCGGCGACACCATCGGGCAGCATTCGCAGTTCCTCATGGTGCCCGAACGCGATTTCGCGATCTCAGTCATGACCAACTGCGGTCCCAACGGTTCGCAGCTCAACGAAGACCTCGTGAAGTGGGCGCTCGAGGCGTACATCGGCGTGGTCGATCGCGATCCGGACGCGCTGGAGCTGCCGGCGTCGGAGCTCGCCGCCTACGCGGGGCGCTACGAGACGATCGCGGCGTGGGCGGACCTCTCCGTCGAGGACGGCCACCTCCTGGTCAACGTCGAGATCAAGCCGGAGACGAAGAAGCAGCTCATGGAAGAGGGCTTCGAGGAACCCGAGCAGCCACCGATCCCGATCGGTTTGCTTCCCGGCGAGGGCGACCGCTACATCGTGATCGACGGCCCGGCCAAGGGCATGAGGGGCTACTTCATGCGCGATGGAGACGGACGCATCACCGGCGTCCACGTCGGCGGCAGGCTCGCCACGAAAACCTCATAGATCGCGCGCCGTCCGCGGGGAGGACGAAAGCCGAGTCCGGCGTACTACATCCTCGATGGCTCGCGTCCTCGTCGTCGACGACCAGCCGGATCTTCGGTTCCTGTGGCGCACCATGCTCGCGCGCGACGGGCACGACGTCGTCGAAGCGGTGGACGGCGCCGAGGCGCTGAAGGCGATGGCGGCCGATCCGCCCGACGTCGTGCTGTTGGACGGGCATCTTCCCGACATCGCCGGACTCGACGTTCTGGCCTGCGCGCGGGAAGAACAGGCGACGCGCGCGATCCCCTTCGTGATCGTGTCGGGTGATCCCTTGCTCGAGGAGGCGGCGCGGGATCGCGGACTCACCCCGGACGCCTTCCTCCTGAAGCCCGTTCGGGCGGAGGCCCTATCGACCGCGATCCGTGACGTTCTCGGGTGGGCGGGTGGAACGTGAGCGTCAGTTCGCTGCCATTCTGAAACCGACGGCCCGGACCGTCTCGATGTACTGCGGGTCCTTCGGGTCGTCCCCGAGTTTCCGGCGCAGCACACTCATGTGAACGTCCAGTGACTTGCCGATCCGTGCGGCCGGCAGGTTCCAGATCCCCCGAGCCATCTCCTCGCGATCCACCGCTTCGCCGGGGCGCTGCATCAGCATCCGCAAGATGTCGTACTCGATCTTCGTGAGCGACAGCTCCGTCTCTCCCTTGACGGCGCGCCGCGACCGCTCGTCGATCCGAAGGTCCCGGAACTCGAGCGGCCCGCTCGGCTCAAGGGGCTCGGTCACGCGGCGCAGGACGGCGCGCACGCGCGCCATCAGCTCGGGGGTCGAGAACGGCTTCATCACGTAATCATCCGCGCCGAGGTCGAGGCTCGCGATACGTTCCGTCTCTTCCGTGCGGCCCGTAACGACGACGATGGGCACGCGCGAACTGGTGCGGATCTGCTTGATGACCTCGCGCCCATCGATGTCCGGCAGACCGTGGTCGAGGATGACGAGATCAGGGTTCCAGCTGCGGACGAGCTTCACCCCCGCCGAACCGGTGGCGGCAACGGTCACGTCGAAGCCGTCCCGCTCGAGCGCCTTCTGCTCGACGAGAGCTATCGACGAGTCGTCCTCGACGATGAGAACACGCATGAGCTCGCTAGGGTCCCCCTTAGAGGATTTTAAGGCGAACCCCTCCGAACAGGACAAAGCCGGGGAGGCGAGGACTCGGTTGCCCGGTGGTCCGGGCGGCTGCGAGACTCCAGAAAGGAGGCGAGCGCGTGATCATCGACGTCGACCAGCACCTGTTCGAGCCCCGCACCATGTGGCGCGACCACATCGACCCTGGCCTCGAGGATGCCGCGCTCGAGATCGCCGACGACGAGCGAGGGTATCCCTGGCTGACCTGGCGCGGCCGCCGGCTCTATCTGGCCGAGGTCCAGTCCCCCGGAAAGGCCAAGGCGATCGGCGAGCTGAGGCAGCGCATCGCGCGCGGCGAGCCGGCCGAGCACCGGTACGAGGACGTCCTCCCGCACGCGTATCACGACGCGAAAACACGGCTGGCAAAGCTCGACGAGTGGGGCCTCGACGCGTGCGTGCTGTTCCCGAATTTCGGCCTCCTGTGGGAGGACATGCTCTCCGGCGACCTGCCCGCGCTGTGCGGCAACATGCGCGCGTTCAACCGCTGGATGGCCGGATCGGTCGCCGACGGAGGCGGCCGGCTCTACGGCGTCGGGCACCTCACCTTGCGGGACCGCGACTGGGTGCTCGACGAGATCCGGACGCTCGGACGCGCAGGGATCAACCTGGCGATGATCGCGCCGGCGCCGGTCGACGGCAAGCCTCTTTCCCATCCCGATCTCGATCCGATCTGGGCGGCGTTCTGCGAGCACGGCGTCTCGCCGGTGTTCCACGTCGGAGGGTTCCGCGGCCCGCTCGACCCGGCCTGGTACCAACAGGACCCCGAACCGGTCGATCGCGTGATGGACTCCGCGTTCCTGTGGGTGGCACCGGCGGTGGCGCTCGCGAACATGGCCGTGTTCGGCGTCTTCGAACGGCATCCGGAGCTCCGGGTCGGCGTCATCGAGCTGACCGCGCACTGGGTCCCGCAGTTCCTGCTGATGCTCGACGGCGCGTACGGCTTTTACGTCGCGCGGCACGGTGAGCCTCCCCGTCCGCTCGCCGAGCGTCCCGGCGAATACGTGAAGCGCCACGTGCGCGTCGCTGCGCTGGCGTACGAGCAACCCGCGCAGCTGTCGCAACTCGTCGGCGACGACACGTTCATGTTCGGCAGCGACTGGCCGCACGCCGAGGGCATCGCGGATCCGCTTGGCGGGTACCAGGGCGCGCTCGGCGAGCTCGACGCGGCCGCGCGCGCGAAGCTCCTCGGCGGGAACGCCGCCTGGCTGCTGCGTGTGTAAGCCTCAGTCGCCTCTGACCAACGGAACCACCCGCTCACCGAAGAGCTGCAGCATCTCGGGATCGTCGCGGAGCAGCAACGCCGCCACGATCTCGTCCGCGCTGTAGGCGGCGAGCTTTTGGGCGCACGCCTCCGGCGTGCCGCACACGATGCGTTCGCGGAGGGCGCGCCGGTCGAGGTCGAGCAGGAACGGCGCGCGTCCGCGCAGTCGCTCGACCGCGCGATCGAGACCGCGTTCGTCCTCGGCGACGAGCACGGTGAGGCCGACCGTCCGGGCGAGCGTCGCCGGGTCGCGACCGGCGCGCTCGCACGCGGCGTCGACCCGCGCGTTCAGCGCAGCGAACGCGTCCGGAGGAAGATCCCACGCGACGTTCCACGCGTCGGCTCGCCGGGCCGCGAGTTCCACGATGCGCGCGCCCGACCCGCCGACGAGGACGCGCGGGCGCGCGGCGCCGAGCGGGTCGAGCGCATCGACGATCGCTTCGACTCGGGTCGCGCGCTCGTCGTACGACGGCAACGCGATACCGAACGCGCGGTGCTCGGCCTCGTACCACCCGGCGCCCAGCCCGAGAACCAGCCGGCCGGTCGAGCCGCTGATCGTTCGGGTCGCGTGCGCGACGACGGAGGGCGCCCGCATCGTCGAGCTGAGGACCAGTGTGCCGACGCGGATCCCCGGCGCCGCGCGCATCAGCGCGGCGAGGCAAACCATCGGCTCGAGCGCGCCGGACGGGATGCCGTCGGGGCCGACCGCGAAAGGGTGATCGGACAACCAGACGGCGTCGAGCCCGGCGGCCTCCGCGTCCAGGGCCGCGGCCCGCATCGCCGGCCACACGTCTCCCCCGCCGGTATCGATCCCGTACTGGGGGAGGGCCACTCCGACCTGCATGATCGCGTGGGCAGCCACTATTGGTAAAGACCCAGCACTGAGAGTGTTTCAGTCGCTTTGGCCGAGGGCAGAAAAACCCCAGCGTCCCATCGGGCACGTAGGAGGCGAGGATGGCCACTAGGAAAACGCTCGAGGACACCCACGATGGGCTCTCTCCCGATCAAGCGCGGGACGACTACCTGGCCTGGAGCCTCGAAGAGATCCGCAGCGTCCTGTCGAAACCGATCAAGAGCATCGATCAGTTCCGCGAGGCGCTGCACAGAGTAGAGATCGTTCTCGACCGGATCCCTCCGCAGTTCTAGCCTCCTCGGCCCTCTCATCCCCACCACCGCCGGGGCTCGTCCTCGTTTCCCCGATACACCTATCAAGCCTCGTCCGGCCGCAGCCGAACGGCGGCCACGAGCTCGTCGCGCTTCGGCGGGAGTGTGCACCGAGGAAGCGCCGGACGCCGCCGCGAACCCTCCTCACCGATTGCGCCGCGCGGCCCGGGCCCTCTACGAAGCGGAGCAAGCAGGGCGCAACACGATCCGAGCGCGCGGCGCGTAACCCTCCTTCCATGGCTTTTCTCCTGCGGGTTAGGCGCGTCATGCGCCGGGTATGCGATAAGGAGGCAAGCGAAGGAGGTGCCTCGTGTTCAAACGCAGACCGGTTATGGCGCACGATGGTCCGGCCGATATGCACCAGCCGATGCGCGCGAGAGCCGGGACGGTATTGGGGACCGCCGGCCAGAGCATGCTCTTCACGCTCGTCGGATCCGCCGGCCTGATCGTCGCGGCGTTCCTCGACTGGATCAGGCCCGATGGTATCCGTGGGATCGAGATCAGTTATCGCGCCTTCTACCGCGTGAACTTCTCGGTCGACGCGACGTTCTTGCGGTCGGCCGGCGCTGTCTCGATCTTGATCGGGATCGTTGCGATTCTCGGGCTCACGTTCCGCACCGGCTGGATAACGCGTCTCGCCGGCGCGCTCGGGATCATCGCGTTCGCGTTGTTCACGATCACGATGTATCGCGCCGACGCGGACCTGCCGGCGTCGCTCGGTCCGGGCGCCTGGTTCTTGCTGGGCGGTGGGATCGTGACCATGTTCGGAGGATTCTTCGCGACGCGGCCCCGTGTCGTCGTAACGAACAGCACCACGTAACTCGTGCGATGTGGCGTCCCGCGGCACGGCCGCGGGACGCCGTTCTTCGTCCGCGGCCGGTAGGGTGTGCCGCGATACCGCACCGGGAGTGTGACGTGGCCGAGAACGATCCGGGAATGATCGACGCGCTGCTGGAAGAGCGCCGCACGTTCCCCCCACCCGACGGTTTCCGCCGGACCGCGCTGGTGTCCGATCGCAGTCTCTACGAAAGCGCGGAGGCGGATCTCGAAGGGTTCTGGGCCGAGCAGGCGGCGGCGTTGCAGTGGTCGAAGCGCTGGGATTCCGTCCTCGGGTGGGATCCGCCGTGGGTGAAGTGGTTCGAGGGCGGGCGGCTCAACGTCTCGGTGAACTGCCTCGACCGTCATCTCGACGCGAACGGGGACCGCGTCGCGTTCCTGTGGGAAGGCGAGCCGGGCGACACGCGAACGATCACGTACCGCGAGCTGCACGCGGACGTGTGCCGGTTCGCGAACGCCCTCCGATCGCTCGGCGTCGGCAAGGGCGACCGCGTCGCCATCTACCTCGGCATGGTGCCGGAGCTGCCGGTGGCGATGCTCGCGTGCGCGCGCATCGGCGCCGTGCACTCGGTCGTCTTCGGCGGCTTCTCCTCCGACTCGCTGCGCGACCGGATAAACGACGCCGAGGCGAAAGTCCTGATCACCGCCGACGGCGGCTGGCGCCGGGGCCAGCAGGTGCCGCTGAAGAAGAACGCCGACGCCGCTCTGGCCGAGACGCCGTCGATCGCGCACGTGGTCGTCGTGCGGCGCACCGAGCAGGACGTCGACTGGACCGAGGGCCGGGACGTGTGGTTCCACGATCTCGTCGCGGATCAGACTGCGACCAGTGAGCCCGAGGAGATGGACGCCGAGGACCCGCTGTACATCCTCTACACGTCCGGCACGACCGGGAAGCCGAAAGGGATCTTGCACACCACGGCCGGCTATCTCGTCGGCGTGTCGACGACCCACCGGCTGATCTTCGACATCCATGCCGAGACCGACGTTTACTGGTGCGCCGCCGACGTTGGGTGGGTCACGGGGCACTCGTACATCGTGTACGGACCGCTCGCGAACGCGACGACATCGATCATGTACGAGGGCGCGCCCGACTTCCCGGACAAGGACCGCTGGTGGACGATCGTCGAACGCTACAAGCCGACGATCCTCTACACGGCGCCCACCGCGATCCGCGCGTTCATGAAGTGGGGCGTCGACTACCCGGGGAAACACGATCTCTCGTCGCTGCGTCTGCTCGGCAGCGTCGGCGAGCCGATCAACCCCGAGGCGTGGGCCTGGTACTGGAAGTACATCGGCGGCGAGCGTTGCCCGATCGTCGACACGTGGTGGCAGACCGAGACCGGGATGATCCTCATCACGCCGCTGCCGGGCGTCACGACGCTAAAGCCCGGGTCGGCCACCGACCCATTCCCCGGCGTGGCGGCGGAGATCTTCGACGAGAGTGGCAATCGCGTCGGGAAGGGCGCCGGCGGATCCCTCGTCCTGACCAAACCGTGGCCGGCGATGTTCCGAACGATCTACGGCGACCCGGATCGCTACGTGAAACAGTACTTCGAGCGGTTCGGGCCGTCGGTGTACCTGACCGGCGACGGCGCGCGACGCGACGAGGACGGCAACTTCTGGCTGCTCGGCCGGATCGACGACGTCATGAACGTCTCCGGACACCGGCTGTCGACCTACGAGATCGAGTCGGCGCTCGTCGACCACCCGTCGGTCGCGGAAGCCGCGGTCGTGGCGCGTCCGGACCCCGATGTCGGCGAGGCGCCGGTCGCGTTCGTGACTTTGAAGTCCGGCGTCGAAGGCAACGAAGCCCTCATCGGCGAACTCCGGGAGCACGTCGCAAACAAGATCGGTAAGCTCGCCCGGCCGCACGCGATCGTCCTGACCGACGACCTGCCAAAAACCCGTTCCGGGAAGATCATGCGAAGGCTGCTTCGGGACATCGCGCACGGCCGGCAGCTCGGCGACGTGACGACACTGGCGAACGCCGAGGTGGCGGAGGAGATCCGTACTCTCGCAGCAGAGCGCCCCAGCGAGG
>JBIOTQ010000143.1:0-34308 GCA_044866075.1 Actinomycetota bacterium
CAGTCCCGCCGCCATGATCGTGTTGGCCATGAGCCCTTTGGAATAAGGGAGCCCGTGCTCGCGGTCGCTGATGATGACCGACCGGGGGGCCTCCTGGGTCTTGTCGTGTTCCGTCATCTCGTTCCCGTCGTGTGGGACTGGAACCGTTCCCGCGCCGTCGCGGCGAGCACACCGAGCTCCGCCCCTAAGTCACCCTCCGTGGAGACAGGGAGGTTATCCGCGTAGACGACGTCCGCCCCCGCCTCCAGTGCCGTGCGCGTCGCGACGTCGACCGCTGCCGCCTTCAACTCGGTGACCAACACCTCGTAGGTTCCTTCCGCTTGTATGAGATCGGATGTGAGTGCGGATCGATCTGCCAGATGGTGCGACACCCCCACGACGCGCGCGCCGTGTGCCCCCTCCAGATGGGCCCTGAGCGCCTCACCGACGTCGGGCGGAGCGGTTGTCGCGTAGAAGACGGAGCGGCCGGCGACCGGTTCCCGGGGAGTCGGCCGGAAGACCGTCTTTACGTGTGCAACGCCTCGCGCCAGAGCGTCGATCGAGGAAGTGAGGGCGGAGAGCGCCTGAGTCGAAGCGGTTGGTTCTTCGGCCATTGTAGTCACGACCAGGTCGGCAAGCAACAGTCTGTAGGGGACCAAAAGCTCGGTCAGCATGGAGGGTTCCGTACCCCCTCCGACCACCAGGATCGTGGCGTCCGCCGCGACCGGCGGGATGGCCGTTCCGCTCCCCTCGACCACGATCACGTCGGGCGAGACGCTGTTCGCGAGCTCGACGGCGGCGGCGACCGTATCGAAGAACGGCGCGCCCGCGAGGCCCGCGCCGGCCCGTCGCGCACCGGCCGCCGGGACGCCGGCGAGGACGGCGTCCTCGTAGACGTCGCTCGCCGCGTGCTCCCCCGCCCGCGCCAACTCGAGCAGTTCCGGCGGGGTCGGTGGGTGCACGTCGCCGGCGACCAATCGAGGTTGGGCCGGTCCACCGCGTCCCATCGCGACGATCGCGACCGCCTCGCCGCGCGCGGCGAGCGTGCGCGCGACGAACCCGGCGATCGCCGTCTTTCCCGTGCGCTTGCCGGTGCCGATCACCGCGATCGACGGACGCGACGCGACGCGCGGACGACGCGGCGGCTCGAAGCGGAAATCGGCGCCGTGGTACGGCACGCCGTGGTACAGGGCGACGCTCGCCAGGAGCGACCGCGCCCGCGCGTCGACGACGGGATCATCGGAGAGGTCGAGAACGACCTCCGGCGAAAACGACGCGATCGCGCGCTCCAGCGCCTCACGTTGTGTGGCGCCGTGCACGAGGGGGATCGCGCCGAGGTCGAGCGGGCCGCTCAGTTTCTCGCCGCCGCCCAGGAAGACGGCGGCCGCGATCTGATAGCCCCGCTCCTCGAACGTGCGGATCGCGTCGAGGATGACCGGTGGGTAGTGCTCGCCGTCGACGAGCACGAGCGCTCGTGTCATGAACGGTTCCCGCGTCGGTTGTCTGAGCCCTAGGGCTGGACCGAGGGCTCTGGCTGCCGGACGACCTCTTCGATCTCGCGCTGGTACTGCTGGCCGGTGATGTAGTCGAAGTGCGCGATGACGCTCGAGGGGCCGAACGGGTATTTGCGGTGGATCGTGACCTCGGACCCCTCGACGTCGATGACGTTGTAGCACGGCCGCGTGTTCCCGCGGAGCCGAAGGCTCGCGCACGTCCCCGCGTTGGCGACGTAGAGGTTCTCGAGGCGCCAGACGTACGGCACGTGTTTATGTCCGGTCAGCGCGAGACCGACTCCGGAACGGATCAGCAGCTCCAGGAGATCGCCGGCGTCGTAGACGATGTTGCGCTCGCGTCCCGTCCCGGGGATCGGCAGCAGGTGATGGTGCTGAACGTAGATCTTCAGCTCGGCGGGATCGGCGAACTGCTCCGCGATCCACGCGTAGCGCTCGCGTCCGATCTGCCCGTGGTTGAGGTCCGGTTCGGACGAGTCGGCGCCGACGATGACGACGCCGCCGAGCTCGACGCGCCAGTGGCGCGGCCCGATCATCTCCTCGAAGTGGAGGTAGCCGACGTTACGAGCATCGTGGTTGCCGGGTACGGCGACGATGCGCGGGCCGAACTGCTGAAAGTAGGCGGCCGCCGTCTTGTACTCCTGCCGGAACCCCTCGTTGGTGAAGTCGCCCGTGCACACGATGATGTCGGGCGCGAGTTCATTCACTTCGGCGATGACGCGGTTCATGAGGTTGGGCACGAAGTGCACGGACCCCACGTGAGGATCCGAGATGTGCGCGATCTTGACGCCCACTTCTACTCCTCCATGACGACCCGAACGGAACCTTCTTTGTTGAGCATCGAGAAGCTGGTCGTCTCGCCCTCGCGCCGGAAGATGAGGTGCAGCACCGAGTCGCCAACCCGCAGGTTCTTGAGCTCGACCGTATTGATCCAAGGCGGCAGCACCGGAGAGTTGATGGTGAGCAGGTTGTTGTGCGCCTGCGCCGACAGCCCCAGCATCGCTTGCAGCAGCAGGAACGGCGAGCCGGCGGCCCATGCCTGAGGGGAGCAAGCCACCGGGTACTGGACCGGCCGGTTCGGCGTACGTCGCGTGAATCCGCAGAAGAGCTCGGGGAGACGCATGTAGTCGGTGTGGTTCGCCGTTTCGAAGATCGCCGTCGCGATCCGGTTCGTCTGCTTGTGGAAGCCGTACCGCTTCAGGCCGGCGGCGATCAGCGCGTTGTCGTGCGGCCAGACGGACCCGTTGTGGTAGCTCATCGGGTTGTAGGCCGCCGCCGACTTCGACATCGTGCGGATCCCCCAGCCCGAGAACATGTCCGGCTTGAACAAACGGCCGGCGACGTCCTCGGCGCGCTCCGGGTCGACAATCATGCAGTAGAGGCCGTGCGCCGGGTTCGACGTGACGGTCGCGACGGGGCGTTTGCGACCATCGAGCGCCATCGCGTAGAAGCGCTCGTCCTCGAGCCAGAACGCTTCGTTGAATCGGCGGCGGAGCTGGTTCGCCTGGCCGCGCAGTTCCTCGGCGCGCGGGGCGTCGCCGAGCGACTCGAATACGTCGGCCATCCGGTGCTTCGCCAGGAAGACGTACGCCTGCACCTCCGCGAGCGCGATCGGCGGCTCGGCGAGCCGTCCGTCCGCGTGCACGACGGAGTTGTGCGAGTCCTTCCACCCCTGGTTGTCGAGACCCCTCGGCGAGCGACGTTGGTACTCGACGAATCCGTCGCCGTCGATGTCGCCGCACTCGTCGATCCACTTCAGCGCGCGCTCTGCGTGCGGGAGCATCTCCTGCAGGAACACGCGATCGCCCGTCCACTTGAAGTAGGTGCCGAGGAGCATGAGGAACAGCGGCGTCGCGTCGACCGATCCGTAGTACGGCGTGTGCGGCACGTACATCGCGTTCGCGAGCTCGCCGAGCCGGATCTCGTGGAGGATCTTGCCCGGCTCCTCGTCGCGCCAGGGATCGAACTCGCTCCCCTGGTACGAGGCCAGCAAGCGCAGCGAGTCGCGCGCCGGATCGGCGTTGAGCATCAGGATCTGATGCGACGTCAGCAGCGCGTCGCGCCCGAAGGCCGCGACGTACCACGGGATCCCTGCGGCCAGGAACATCCCCTGCGGCGTCTCCGTCAGCAGGGCGCGGAGGTCGCGCTGGCCGCGATGCAGCAACGTGTTGAAGAGCTCGTTGTCGGTGTAGATGGACGTGCACGAGCGCTCCCAGTCTTCGTACGAGCGGCGCAGCTCATGGACGGCCTCGTCGAAGTTCGCTGCCTCGCGCTGGCCCTCCTCGATCCGCGGCTCGACGATGAACGTGAAGAGCCGCGTCTGGTGGGCCGCGAGCTCGAGGATGAAGCGCGCGCGAACGCGTCCCTCTGCGACCACCACCTCGTCGGGATCGGCGCCGAGGTCGATCTTCGTCTGACGGAAAACGTCGTCCTCGCCCCGGTACGCGAACGTCACCTGCCGGCCGTCGACCTTCGGGTAGAAGAACTGACCCCGCCTCTTCCGCCGGAGCCCGCGGACCTCGAAGATGTCGGCGAAATCCGCTCCGAACGACACCTCGACCGTCACGCGGATCGAGTGCTCGTTGTAGTTCTTGAAACGGATGCGCTCGAAGAGCCGGCCGTTGATCACGCGGATGCGCCGGATGTTCAGCGTCTGCTGCGGGATCGCGATGTGCGCGTCGGTCCAGACATCCGGGTTGGTCAGATCGACGTAAGACATGTACGCGCGCTCGGCGCTCGAAGACAGAAGGACCGGCGGACGTCCGTCGACGGTCAGCTCGTAGTGGGACAGGAACCGCGTGTCGCGGTAGTAGAGGCCCATCCCCTGGAAGCCCGCGGCGAGGTTTCCCTCCTCGTTCGCATAGAGGAACATCTCGCCCTCTTTGGTGGCGAGCAGACGGTTCGCCTCGTCGTGCAGGACGACGGCGACGCCCTCGTTGAGGACGCGGGCCGCGGCCTCTTCGTCGAGCTCGAATTCCTCTCCGGAAGGGGCGCGATAGAGGCCGTTCGGATCTGCTTCCGCGGACTTCACCAAACTGGCCGCTCCAGGTGGTGGGCTGAGCGCGAATGCGGCTCGTTCCGAGTGTATGCCAGGCGTCAGGCGCTCTCAACGACTACAGCGCCTACGCCGTCGAAAGAGGTACGGCGGACCTCCCATCCATCCGGTGCGAGGAGCCGGGCTTGGGCCTCGTCCTTGGAGGCGGTAGGCGCCGGAACGAGAGCGGCGACACTGGGGCCCGCACCGGCGAGGAATGCGGCGATCCCGGCGTCGCGAAGCTGCCCAACGAGGCGGCCCGACCCGGGCATCAGCGCGAAGCGAGGCGGCTGGTGAAGGAGGTCCTGCGTGGCACGAAGCAGGTTGGTCGCCTCCCCTTTGGCGAGAGCCGCGGCGAGCAGCGCGGCCCGGCCGATGGTCGTTGCGGCGTCGGCGAACGGCACGTCCGCGGGGAGGGCCCTCCGCGCCGCCTCGGTCGACAATGCCATCGGAGCAACGCACACGAGTGCCTCGATCCCGGGCGGCGCCCCCAACGGCATGATCCCCTCGCCCGCGACGACCACGGCTCCGCCGAAGACGCAGGGCGCGACGTTGTCGGCGTGCCCCTCGAGCGCAGCCGCCGCACGCACGAACGAGGCGGCGCCGACGTGCTTCCCCTCGAGCGCGTGCGCGGCCAGCATTCCTCCGACGATCGCGGACGCGCTCGATCCGAACCCCCGGCCGAACGGGATCGCGTTCGTCAGATGGACGCGCAGCCCTTCCGCCGACCCGAGAACGCTCGCGATCGCACGCACCGCGAGGTTCGATCCATCCCGCGGGATCTCGTCGGCGCCCTGCCCGGCCGCCGTGACGGTCAGCGCGCCGCCCGGATCGCGTTCGACGCGGACCTCGTTATGCCACGCGATCGCGACGCCGAGACAATCGAAGCCGGGCCCGAGGTTCGCGATCGTGGCGGGCGCTCTAACAGTCACGCGATCGAGCACTTACAAACCCAGCTCGCTCGCGGCCGCCTCGGGATCGGGCTCGATCACCGCCGGCGTCGGCGCTCCGGCGATCGCCCAATCCGGGTCCTTCAAACCGTGGCCGGTGAGGACGCAGACCACCGTCTTGCCGGGCGCGAGCAGCCCCTCGGAGGAGAGCTGCTGCAATCCGGCGACCGACGCGGCGGACGCCATCTCGACGAAGACGCCCTCGCGCGCCAGCGCGCGGTACGCGGCGAGGATCTCCCGATCGGTCACGGACCGGATCGCGCCTTCCGAATCACGGGCGGCGTCGACGGCGCCTTGCCACGAGGCGGGGTTGCCGATGCGGATCGCGGTGGCGATCGTCGACGGGCGCTCGACCGGGTGCCCGAGAACGATCGGCGCCGCGCCGGCGGCCTGGAAGCCGAACATGCGCGGGAGGAAGGTGATGTGGTCGGCCTCGCGCTCCTCGCGGTACCCCTTCCAGTAGGCCGTGATGTTGCCGGCGTTGCCGACGGGCATCACGTGGTAGTCGGGCGCGCGGCCGAGCCCGTCGCACACCTCGAACGCGGCGGTCTTCTGGCCCTCGATCCGATACGGGTTCACCGAGTTCACCAGCGTCACCGGATGGCGCTCGACGAGCTCGCGCGCCATGTTCAACGCCGCGTCGAAGTTGCCGAGCACCTGGATCACGCGCGCGCCGTGCACGAGCGCCTGCGCGAGCTTTCCGAGAGCGATCGCTCCTTCCGGAACGAGGACGCCGCACTCGATCCCGGCCTTCGCGGCGTAGGCCGCTGCGCTCGCGCTCGTGTTCCCCGTCGACGCGCAGATGACGGCCTTCGCGCCCTCCTCCACCGCTTTCGAGATCGCGACGGTCATGCCGCGGTCCTTGAACGAGCCGGTCGGGTTCGCGCCCTCGTACTTCAGCCAGACGTCGCACCGGGTCGTGTTCGAGAGAACCTCGGAGTGGATGAGCGGCGTGCCGCCTTCCTCGAGCGTGATCGCCGGCGTCGCGTCGGTCACGGGAAGCCGATCGCGGAACTCCGCGATAACCCCTTTCCAGCCCGATCGTGGGGACCGCTTCGGTTCCACCCCCCCACCCTGCATACCGCCGAGGCGAGGCCTACGCCTCGCCTCCCTCCACGCGCATCACGCTCGCGACCTTGGTGACGACGTCGAGCTCGCGGAGCGCGTGAAGCGTCGCTTGCAGGTCCTGTTCGCGCGCGCGGTGCGTGATCATGACGAGTTGCGCCTCATCCCCGAATCCCTCTTGCCACACGCTCCCGATCGACACATTGTGATCGCCGAACGTGCTCGCGACGGCCGCCAGCACGCCCGGCCGGTCGGCCACGTTGAGCAGGATGTAGTACTGCGAGTACATCGTGTCGATCGAGCGGATCGCCGCGGTGCGGTAGGAGGCGTCCCCCGCGCCGCGGCCGCCGGACAGCACGTTGCGCGCGACGGTGGTGATGTCGCCGACGACGCTGACCGAGGTCGGCGGGCCGCCGGCCCCGCGTCCGTAGAACATCAGCTCGCCTACATCGGCGCCCTGGACGAAGACCGCGTTGAGATTGTCGCGCACGCTCGCCAGCGGATGCGTGACCGGGATCATCGCGGGATGCACGCGCACGGCGACCTCCCCATCCTGCTCCTCCGCGATCGCGAGCAGCTTGACCTCGTAGCCCAGCCGCTTCGCGTAGGCGATGTCCTGGGCGGTGATGTCGGCGATCCCTTCCCGGTAGACGTCGCCCGAGACGACGCGTGTGTTGAACGCGATCGACGCGAGGATCGCCGCTTTCGCCGCGGGATCGAACCCCTCGATATCTGCGGTCGGATCGAGCTCGGTGTAGCCGAGCCGCTCCGCCTCACCGAGCGCTTCGGCGAACGAAAGGCCCTCCTCGCTCATGCGGGTCAGGATGAAGTTCGTCGTCCCGTTCACGATGCCCATCACCTTGTTGACGCGCTCGCCCGCCAGCGACTCCTTCAAAGGACGGATCAGCGGGATCCCGCCGGCCACGGCCGCCTCGAAGTAGAGGTCGACACCGTTGGACTCGGCCGCGGCGAACAGCTCCCCGCCGAGCGACGCCAGCAGCTCTTTGTTCGCGGTCACGATGTGCTTCTTCGCGGCGATCGCCTCGAGCAGAAGAGCCCGCGTGGGCTCGATACCGCCCATGACCTCGACGACGATGTCGATGCTCGGATCCTGGACGACCTCGTGGGGATCGGTCGTCAGGCGGTCGTGGAGCGCCGCCGGGATGTCGCGTTCCTTCGAGAGGTTCCGGACCGCGATGCGCTCGACCTCGAGCTGCGCTCCGACGCGGTGCGCGATGTCGGAAGCGTTACGGTCGAGCAGACGCAGGACCGCCGAGCCGACGATCCCGCATCCGAGCTGTCCTATCCGAAGGGTCTTCACGCCGTGTTTTCCTGCCTGTGAGCGGTCGGCTGGATGATAGCGGGGGCATCCCAGATGAGCCCGCTATTCCGGCGGGAGCGATCGCGTCGCTGCTCGTCCGGCGCTTACTGCTGGTTCGGCGGCGGCGTCGACTCGTCTGAGTCCCGCCGTTCGACCCGATCCTCGTCCAGGGTGCGCGGCGCCGGGTCGTTATCGGTGCGTTCCTCCGATTCGGCGAGGAGAGCCTCGGCCGCACGCTTCGGGTCGTCGGAGTCGTCGCCGCCCCGGCGCCGCATGGCGGCCGCCCGCGAACGGACCTTCTTGGGGTCGGGCTTTCCTTCTTTCTTGACGCGTTCCTCAATCAGGTCATCGGCCATGCCGTCACCCCCATCACCCGTCGGCTACCCCTCCCCGGCAAGGCCGAAACAACGAGGACGATCGAAGGTGGTCGCCGCGGCGGCGCGATCAGGAATCGGCGGCGGCGGAGACCACGAAGGAGACGGTCATCCCGCGTTCAGCGTTGCGTTTGATCTCGACGTCGGGGAAGAGCGTCCGGATGAGGGCGAGGCCGAGGCTGCCCTCGAAGATACCCATCGGCGGTGTGTAATCGCCTTCGTCTCCGGCCCGGGGTTCGAAACCCTCCCCCGCGTCGACGACGCTGAAGCGGACTCCGTTCGCGGCGGGGGACGCAACGATCGTCACCGGGTCCGAGAGGTTCGCCCCTTCGTGCGCGCGGACGGAGTTGGTGACCGCCTCCGAGATCGCGACCTTCAGATCCTCCACTCGCTCTTCGTCGACGCGGAAGTGGCGCGCGGTCGCGGCCGCGAACAAGCGAGCGGTGCGGACGTGTTCGGCTTGTGGCGCGATCTCGAGGACGAGGTCGTCCGACTCCCGGACCCGAGGGGGCCCGCCGGCTGCCTCCAATCGCGCTCGCGCCATTCGCCTCTACTTACCCTCCGAGGAGGAACCGTAGCGCGCGGAGAGCGAGTTTCCTACGCGGCGGGAGACGTCTTAGGACTTTCTTTACCGAGTTTCCGGCTCATCCAGGCGAATGAGGTCCTCGTAGGTCTCCCGGCGGACGATGACCCGGGACATGCCGTCCCGGACGGCGACGACCGGCGGCCGGGGCATCTTGTTGTAGTTGGAGGCCATCGCGTACCCGTAGGCGCCCGTCGCGAGGACGGCCAAGAGATCGCCGCGGCCAACCGACGTGGGAAGCGCGATGTCGCGGAGGATCACGTCTCCCGACTCGCAGTGCGAGCCGGCGACGGTCACGACCTTGTCGGACGACTCGTTGGCCTTGTTCGCGAGCAGCGCCGAGTAACGAGCGCCGTACAGCATCGGCCGGATGTTGTCGCTCATGCCGCCGCCGACGCTCACGTAGGTGCGGATGCCGGGGATCTCCTTGACCACGCCGACCGAGTACAGCGTGAGCATCGCGTTCCCCGCGACGGAGCGGCCCGGCTCGACGCACAGGACCGGCGCCGGCAGATCGTGCTTCGCGGTCTCGCGCGCGACCGCGGCGCGCACGAACCGGGCGTGCTCCTCGATGTCGGCCGGCGCCTCTTCCTTCGTGTAAGCGATCCCGAGCCCACCCCCGACGTTCAGCTCACCAAGGCCGAGACCTGTCGCGCCGCGAACGTCGGCGAGGAATTCGGCCATGATCTCGACGAGCTTGCCGAACGCTTCGGTGCCGAAGATCTGCGAGCCGATGTGCGCGTGTGCACCGACGAGCGACAGCGATGGAAGGTCGGCGGCGCGCTTCGCCGCTTCGAGGGCGGCGCCCGACTCCACCGACATCCCGAACTTCGAGTCTTCCTGTCCCGTCTGGATGTACTCGTGCGTGTGCGCTTCGACGCCCGGCGTGACGCGCAGCACGATCGCTTGCACGACCCGCGCGGCCTCGGCGATGCGCGCCAGCCGTTCCAGCTCGTCGATCGAGTCGAGGGCGACGCGACCGACCCCGGCGGTCACCGCCATCTCGAGCTCCGCGTCGGACTTGTTGTTGCCGTGAAAGATGATCGTGTCGGGCGCGACGTCCGCCGCCAGCGCGGCGTGCAGCTCGCCGCCCGACGCGACATCGATCCCGAGCCCTTCGGCCGCCGCCATGCGGAACGCGGCGATCGCGGTGAACGCCTTCGCTGCGAAGTACACGCGATCGGGCGCGGGGAAGGCGGTGCGATAGCGGCGGCACTGGCGCCGGAAGGTCTCCTCGCAGAAGACGTACGCCGGCGTGCCGTGCTCGGCGGCGAGGTCGACGAGGTCGACGCCGCCCACCTCGAGGTGCCCGTCGTCGCGCAGGCGTGCGGTGACGGGGAGGACGTCTTTCAGCGTGTGGGGCACGGTGCTACATACTGTCCGGCGCGGAGACGCCGAGCAAGCGTAATGCGTTGGCGAGCGTGATCTGCGCTGCGCGACAGAGGTGCAGCCGAGCCTGGGTGAGGGCGGCGTCGTCGGACACGACGCGGCAGTCCCGGTAGAAGGCGTGGAAGTCGGCGGCCAGGTCTTCCGCGTAGCGCGTCAGGCGGTGCGGTGCGCGGAGGCGCGCGGAGACTTCGACCGCCTCCGGGAACTCCGAGATCTTCCCGAGCAGCGCGACCTCGCTCTCGTGCTGCAGCTCCTCGAGGGCGACGTCACCGACCGGCGCGAGCGCGACCCCGTCCTCCGCGGCCTTGCGCTGGATCGACGCGATGCGGGCGTGCGCGTACTGCACGTAGTAGACGGGGTTGTCCTGCGACTGCGCGACCGCTTGCTCGATGTCGAAGTCGAGCGGCGTGTCGGCGCCCTGCCGGACGAGGAGATAGCGGGCGGCATCGCGCCCGACTTCCTCGAGCAGCTCGTCGAACGTCACCAGCTCGCCGGTGCGCTTCGACATCCGCACCGGCTGACCGCCCCGCAGGAGGTTGACGAGCTGGCCGATGATGAACTCGGCGTGCTCGGGATCCTCGCCGAGCGCGCGGATCGCGGCCAGCATCCGCCCGACGTAGCCGTGGTGATCCGCGCCCCACAGGTAGATGAGGCGATCGAAGCCGCGGCGAATCTTGTCCATGAAGTACGCGATGTCGGGCGCCATGTAGGTGAGCTCGCCGTTGGCTTTGATGAGGACGCGATCCTTGTCGTCGCCGAAGTCCGTGGTGCGGAGCCAGGTCGCGCCGTCCGCGTCGTACACGTGACCGAGCTCGCGTAGGACCTCGATCACCCGCCGGACGGCGCTCGCTTCGTGGAGCGACCGCTCCGAGAACCAGACGTCGTAGACGACGCCGAACCGTTCGAGCACCTCGCGCTGGTGCGCGAGCATCCGCCGCTCCCCCTCGATGCGGAAGAACTCGTTGCGCTCCTCGGAGGGGACGTCGACGTAACGATCCCCGACTTCGGCGGCGATCTCCGCCGCAACGTCGGTCAGGTAGTGACCCCGGTACCCCTCGTCGGGAAGGTCCGCGTCCCGGCCGAAGTGTTGGAGATACCGCGCCGCGAGCGACTGGCCGAACAGCTCCATCTGGCGACCGTGATCGTTGATGTAGAACTCCCGCTGGACCGTTTGTCCGGCGGCGGCGAGCACGTTCGACAGCGAGTCGCCGATCGCCGCCCAGCGGCCGTGCCCCAGGTGCAGCGGCCCCGTCGGGTTCGCCGAGACGAACTCGACCTGGATCTTCTCCGGCTCCGCGGCGTCGATGCGGCCCCACGCGTCGCCGGCGTCCTCGATCTCACGCACGATCCCGGTCAGCCAGGCGTGGGTGAGGAAGAAGTTGATGAATCCCGGGTTCGCGATCTCGACACTCGCGACGGTCTCCGGCAGGACGAGATGCTTGACGAGCATCTCCGCGATGTCGCGCGGTTTCCGCCTGGCCGGCTTCGCGAGCTGCAGTGCGTAGCTCGTCGCCCAGTCGCCATGCTCCTTGCGCGCGGGGCGCTCGAGCTCCGCCTTGGGCGGCGCGTCGATCTGCGGCAGGTCGCCGGCGGCGCTCGCGGCGGCGAGCGCATCCTCGATGCAGGAGGCGAGGATCGATTGGATCACGGGCGTTACTTGTCCTTCGCGAGCCGGCCGACGACATCGAGCAACTCGACCGGGTCGAACGGCTTCGTGAGGTACGCGGACGCGCCGATCTCGAGGCCCTCCCGGATGTCCATGTCCTGCGCGCGGGCCGACAGCAAGATCACCGGGATCTCCGAGAGGTCGGGGTCGGCGCGGAGACGCCGGCAGACCTCGAGCCCGTCCATCTTCGGCATCATGATGTCGAGGATCACGAGGTCGGGTTTCAGCTCGGCGATCTTCTCCAGCGCTTCCTTGCCGTCCGCCGCGGTGGCAACGACCTCATAGCCCTCGAGCTCGAGATTGACCTCGAGCAACTGCTGGATGACGCGGTCGTCGTCGACGACCAGCACGCGTTTGCCCATGTACGAGGGCATGATAACGCCGCGCCCCTGCCGCCCTCTCTTGGGAGCGGCGCTAGGATGTTCCGACCCCGCCCTCGTAGCTCAGGGGATCAGAGCGACTGCCTCCGGAGCAGTAGGCCGCAGGTTCGAATCCTGCCGAGGGCACCGACCACAGTCCGACGGCGAGACACCTATGCTGATCGGCTCACGTCCCCTCGCCGGGAACGCAAGAGGGCCTGGAGCTTGCGCAGCGGAGGTCCGAGAGGCGTCAGGCCGAGGCGGCGCCGCGCGTCGCCAAGAATCTGTCCCCTGCGCGGCGGCAGACGGAGTGCGCGTTGGCGGCGGAGGGCTCGAATATCGCCTTTTTGGAAGGGTCGAGGCAGCGTCGCAGCGACGGTGGCCCAGTCGTCCTCGATGATATCGAGCACGCCGGTCGGGTCGGCGCGCAGCGCGTTGTAGGACAAAGAGTTCATCCGCTCGACCACTTGATCATAGGAACGAGCAAGTCTCGTGGACGCCGGATCGAGGCCGGTCAACAAGGCCAGACCGGTGGGAGAGACGTCCACAACGCGGATGCTAAGGTCCGGTCGGTACTCCCTGAGCGCGGGGATCACCTTCCATACGTCCCCCGTCCACTCTCCCGCCGCCCGGTACGAGCGACTCGCGGCTTCTGCGCTTCCGGGGAGCACATCGTGGAGCACGATCAGCGAGTCGGGTGACGCGAACCGCTCTATGTTCATGAAATCCCGTAGGACGAACTCCGATAGATGGAGGCCGTCGATGAATGCGACGTCGACCGGCAGTCCACCGAAAACATCTCCCGGCTGGTGCTCGGTGAAGAAGGCGTCACTCGTCATCGCTTCCACGGCGGCCCCGGGATCGATCGCGTATCGGATACGCGGCTCCGGATCGATCCCGATCGCCCGTGTGCAGGGCAAGGTCAGCGCCAGAGACTTGCCTTCCGCCACGCCGATCTCGAGATAGGTTCGGGGCAGTAAAAGGCAATGGATCCAATTCAAGAGACGGAAGTAGACCCGCGCCGGGCGGGCCGACCCGATGCTTCGTGTCGAAGTACTTGTTCGCTCCTCCGGAGGCATCAGCCGTAGAAAACCTCCGCGACCTCCAGGAGGCCAGGGTCGACCGTCTTCAGGCTCCCGACCGCTTCGGCGAGCGGAACCAGGATGATCTTCGCGTCGCGTAGCGCGACCATCTGACCGAAACTGCCCTCGTGTACGGCGTCGATCGCGGCGACGCCGAAGCGGGTGGCCAGAACCCGGTCGAAGGCGGTCGGTGTTCCGCCGCGCTGGACGTGACCCAGCACCGTCACGCGCGTGTCGAAGCCGGTGCGTTGGCGGATCTCGCGCGCGAGCACCTCGCCGATGCCGCCGAGACGCACATGACCGAACTCGTCGACCTCGCCCGACTGCAAGACCATCGTGCCTTCCTTGGGCGTGGCGCCCTCGGCGACGACCACGATCGACGCGTACCGGCCCTTCTTGTGCCGGTCGATCAAGCTCTCGCAGACTTCGTCGATGTCGAACTTCACCTCGGGAACGAGGATGTGCGCCGCGCCGCCGGCGATCCCGGCGTGCGTCGCGATCCATCCCGCGTGGCGCCCCATCACCTCGCAGACGAGGACGCGGTCGTGGGACTCGGCCGTGGTGTGCAGCCGGTCGATCGCGTCGACGGCGATCTGGACGGCGGTGTCGAAGCCGAACGTCACCTCGGTCCCTGACAGATCGTTGTCGATCGTCTTCGGGACGCCGACTACCTTGACCCCCTCGGCCGAGAGCTTCTGCGCCACGCCGAGCGTGTCCTCGCCGCCGATCGCGACGAGCGCGTCGACCTCGAGAGAGGCGATCGTCGCCTTCACCGCCTCGGGGCCGCCGTCGACCTTGTAGGGGTTCGTGCGCGAGGTGCCGAGGATCGTGCCGCCGCGCGGAAGCAAACCGCGGGTCCGTTCGCCGTCGAGGGGCATCGTCATGCCCTCGATGACGCCGCGCCATCCGTCGCGGAAACCGACGAACTCGTCGCCGTGCTTCGCGCCCTTACGGACGACGGCGCGGATCACCGCGTTCAGGCCCGGCGCGTCGCCTCCACCGGTGAGGATCCCCACACGCATGGCCTTTCCTCCTTCACGTTCCGTCGCGGGCACGAACACCTTGCCGCGTCACGGGTGAGAAGGGCAAGGAGGCCGGGATTGGGGGCGGATCCGGCCCCTATCGCGCGATCCGCAAACGGCGCGCCGTGACCGCGGCGCTCGCCAGGAGGGTCAGCCCGATCAGCATGAGGGGTCCGTCGGCGAGCCCCGTCGCGGCAAGCACCCGGCCGCGCGACTGCTTGGAGCCTTTGACCGTCGTCTCCAATCTCGATGCGCTCTTCGAGCATGTCTGCCCGACCTGGAAGTCATAGCGCGGTCCGGCGGAATCGACGGCCTGAAGCGAGCCGGTTCCGGCGGCGCCGACGAGCGCCTTCGTCTGCCCGGTCGGCTGCTGGAGCACGTGGCCGCGCTTCACCCCCCCGATCTGGGCCAGCGGAACGTTGACGACGACGGTGCCGTTCGGGCCTTCGTTGAACGAGCCCGTGTCTTCGGGGCCCTCGGCGCGGTCGCTGTACAGGTTGCCGTCGATCAAGCCGTCGGAGTAGGTCACGTTCCCGGTCGCGTCGACCGAGGCATGGGAGAAGTACTGGATGTCCTTGTAGGTCCAAACCACGTAGTACTCGTTCCCTTGGGCGCCCGGTGAGGCCAGATCCTTCGTCAGGTTCTTCAGCGTCAGGGTCGTCGTGATCGACTTGCCGTTGGGCGCGAGCTTGATGTCGCCCTTGATGATGTCCATCTGCGGGTTCTGACCCCGGAACTCACGGGTGGACGTGTAGTTGTCGGTCCCCGCCTCACCGGTGAAGAGCGGCAAGCACGGGGCGAACTCGAACCCCGTCGTCGCCGTGAGAGCGGGCTGGACGCATCCCTCGGTCGCGACGCGCGTGATGAACGTCGACCAGTTTCCGGCTCCCGCCTCGCGACGCAAGCCCGAGATGTACTCGACGCCCGACCAGATGCAGCCATGCTCGTCGACCACGGCCGCGCTGTAGTCACCCCAGCGCGCTTTCCCCTCGGTGCACTCGCCGAACAGATTCGAGAGGAGCCCCTGCACGCAGTAGCCGCTGAACCCGTCCTCGGGCGCCGCGCCCCGCGCGGAGATGTGAACCTCCGGAGCCTTCCCCCGCGCGACGCCGTCGAGCCGCGTCCACGCGGCACTCGGGAAGTAGTCGATCCCGCTCAGCGTGAAGGCCATCACCACCGGCCCGCGAGGGCTCGCAGCGATCGACGGGAACAGAACGCTCTCGCGCGGGACGTTGATATAGCCATCGCGATTCATCGTCGCCGACAGCTTCCCGTTCGAGATCCGCGGAACGACGTCGAAATACATGATCCCCGTCCGCGGTTCGGATTCCCGTCCCTCCGCCGTTTCGTCGATCGGCGGCAGCAAGGTGTTGAGCGCGCTCCACAGGTGGCCGTTCGTGAGCATGACCTGGTTCATGCGATCGTCGTTGGCGTTGAGCTTCTCGACCTCGCACGGATCGGGCAGGCATCCCTCGGCGAGCGGCTTCGACCCGTCCTTCTGACTCGCCGAGTCCGGGAAGGTGTATGTGTCGCTCGTCTTGAGCGTGACGTGCTGCAGCTCGAGGTCCGGCGCGGCGGTTTTGAGCGAGGCCGTGTTCGTCCAGGCCCATACCTCGATCTCCTGCGACGGCGCGGTCGAGTAATCGACCTTCGGCGTACGGCTCAGGAAGTACTCGACGCCCGAGGACGGCAGAGAACTGACGTCACCGGGCGGCTGGAACGCCGGCTGCAGCGACGACCACGCGGAGCCGAGCTCCGCGGTCGCAGGAACAGCGATGCCGGCCGTGTCGAGCTCGACGATGGGCCCGCTCTGGCCCTTGACGAGCGCCTGCTTCGACAGCGCGTACAGCTGCGCCTGGCCGTTGCGGAAGTCGGGCAGGGTGAACGCCCGCGCGATGATCGGCTTCGTCAACGGCGGCGGCTCGACGGGCACGATCTCGAGGTCGGAGTACTCGTTCGTTGAGATGTAGAAGCCGTAACGGTCGGCGCCGATCAGCGGCTGGTCTCCGATGCACGGACACGTCGGGTGCAGCGGAGTGCCTTCCAAGCCGTCGTTCGTGACGTCGAACCGGTACAGGTGCCACTCCTTCGTCGGGTCCGACGTCTTGCTGACCGCGAGGAGGTTGTGCGCGCGCCCGAACACGCCGTACTGGGGCATGTCGGCCTGCAGCGAGGTGGCGAAGAACCGTTTGGTATCCGCGTCGTAGATGCACTTGGGGTCGCTCAGGAACGACGTCTCTCCGACGCGCGCGAAGGGGAGCTCTTGGAAGAACTGCGCGAGGAGGATCGGCGGGGTCAAAGCGACGCCTCGGGTGTTGTAGATCCGCCACGCCTGATTGACGCCTTCCATCACGTAGCCGTTGCCGACGCAGAGCGCCTGGTCGGGCGGCTCGAGGCCGCTCCCCGTTCCGGCGTAATCCCCGGTGCCGGACGCGGCCTGCTGCACCAGGTCGATTCCGGGGAAACCCTGGGCGACGCTGCTTCCGGCGACGACCGAGCTGCCGCGCGCGTTTGCGCCGCCGAGGGATGCGTAAGGGACTGCGGCGCGCTTGTTCCGAGCCTCTCTCTCGAACTCCATCGCCACGACCGGACGGTCGGCGGAGGCGCTGGAGCCCGCAGGCGTCGCGTTGACGATGGCCGGGATCGAAACCGTCTTCGGCTTCGGGAGGAGCCGGTACTGCCGGGCGAGCGACATCCCGCTCGCCGATCCCGGCGCCGGCGCCGCCAGCGATGCCAGCAGCAGCAGCGCGCCCGCTGCGCTCGCGATCGAGGAACCTCGACGCAAAGTCCTCTTCACGATCACGTCCCCGTGTCGGCTCGTGGCCCGACCACGAACGTTCGCCGGGCGGGCGCGGGGCTCCTGCGTCGTCCTGCCGAATTGCCCGCGTTGCGGCCACGCCCCGCGGTCGTTATGAGAAGATCCCCGTCCATGGGTGCCCGAGGATCGCTCCACGATCGGATCAAGACGTTCGCGCTGTCCCTCCCGGGCGCTTTCGAAGACCATCCGTGGGGCGAGACGGTGATCAAGGTCGGCAAGAAGATCTTCGTGTTCCTCGGGACGGGCGAAGAGGCCGGCATGTCGGTGAAGCTCCCCGACTCGAACGCCCAAGCGCTCATGACCCCCGGGGCCGAGCCGACGGGATACGGGCTCGGTCGCGCGGGGTGGGTGTCGGTTCCCTTGAAGGGCCGCGCACTTCCGTTCGGCGTCCTCACGGATTGGGTCGAGGAGAGCTACCGGTCCGTCGCGCCGAAGAAGCTCATCGCGGAGCTCGAGGCGAAACGCTAGCCGCCCTGCGGTCGGATTCCACCACCGGCGTCAGGCCTCGGCCTCCAGAAGGGAACGCAACGCCTTGCGTGAGACCTTGCCGAGCTCGGTGAGCGGGATCTCGTCGACGAAGACGATCATCTCCGGAACTTTGTAGGCCGCGAGGCGGGCGCGACACCACTCCTTCACGGCGGAGGCATCGACGGACGCGCGCGCGACGACGACGGCGGCGACCCGCTCCCCCATCTCCCGGTCGGACACGCCGCAGACGGCCGCCGCCTCAACCGCCGGGTGCGCGGTGAGGACCGCCTCCACCTCGGTGGGGTCGATCTTCTCGCCGCCCCGGTTGATGACGTCCGACAGTCGGCCGACCGCGTAGAGGTAGCCGTCGGCGTCTCGGCGGACGATATCCCCGCTCCGAACCCAGCCGTCGGTCGTCGTGTGCGGCGCGCGTACCCAGAACTCGCCGGCTTCTCCTTCGGGAACGTCGTCGCCCGTCGCGGGATCGACGATGCGGATCTCGACGTCGGCCATCGGCCGGCCCACCGACCCGGCTTTGCCGGCGCGGAGGTCGTCCGGGCCGAGCGCCGTGACGGCGCCGAGCGTCTCGGTCTGTCCGAACACGTTGATGAACGCGACGTGAGGCATCGCGGCCGCCGCCCTTTCGACGAGCGCACGCCCCGCCGGCGCCGCGCCCGTCGTGATCATCTGGAGCGAACGCAGATCGGCGCCGGCGAACCCCGGGTGGTCGAGGATCCGGTGCAGCATCGCCGGAACCAAGAACGCGCGCTGGACGCGGTGGCGCTCGACGAGACGCAGCCACTCGCCCGCGTCGAAACGCGGCTGGAGGACGGCCGTCGAACCGCCGGCCAAACCGACGAGCACACCGATGAGCCCGGCCACGTGATGGAACGGCACGCAGACGATCGCGACGGCTGGCGCGGCGGAGGCGTCGACCGGCGTGGCGAAGGAGCGCACGCGGCGCATGAGGATCTCGTGCGTGAGCGGGATCGGCTTCGGGACGCCGGTCGTGCCGCTCGTGAACAGGACGACGGCGAGATCCTCGGGCCGGGTGTCCGCGACGGGGGCCTCCCCGCGGGCCGTCCCGAGATCCTCGTCGGTCAGGGCCGGGCTGCCGAGGGCCTCCGTCATGCGCGGCCACACGTCGCGCGCGGCGACGCCGGTGCCGCCGCAACCGGCGGCGCGCGCGAGGGTCGCGATCTCGGCGGCCGTCGAGGCGGGGCTCATCGGCGCGGCGGCCGCGCCGATGCGCGCACACGCGAGCACGGTGGCGGTTGCGGTCACGCTCGTCCGGTCGGCGAGGGCGACCCTGTCTCCCGCCCGTATGCCGTGAGATGCGAGTGCAGCGGCTGCGCGAGAAACCGCCTCGTCGAGGTCCGCGTAGGAGATGGGTTGATCGTCGACGATAAATGCGGCGCCGTCCGGCACGGCCGCGATCGCGTCGGCGATCGGGTCGTAGAGGTTCACATCAGTCGAGCGGCGACCACGCCGCCGTGCGCACCAAACGGCTCTCCCACTGGTCGCGGTACTCGAGCGCATCGTGCATCCACGTCCCCGGCGCGCGGTACTCGGGCGGGACCTCGCGCGCGAGCAGCGTCGGGAGGACTTCGGGACGCTCGATGCGCTGCCACAGGATGACCTCGCGATCCGAGTGCGGACCGAGGACGGTCCGGAAACAGGCGCGCAGGTCGAGCAAACCGGTCCCATCCGCGAGCCTCTTCGCCACCGTCTCGCGCGCGTACAGCGTTCCCGCTGCTTCGAGGTATGCGTCGAGCTTCCCGGCGAACGGCAGGACGGTGTCCTCCATGTAGAGAGCCGGCGCACGCTCCGAGCCGTCGACGGGGACGATCGCGAGGTCGACCTCTTGCGTTTTCGACCAGCCGACCGGCACGAGAAGCTTCGATGTGACGTCGTGGCGCAGCGCGTCGATCTCGCGCGACCACGCGCGCATGTCGCCGTCCTCGAGCCGCCCGGCGAGGCGCTCCCACGCCGCTGCGTCCGTGAGCGCGGTGACGGTGACGACCACATAGGAGGGCCCCGTCCCGTGCGCCTGGTGCATGAACCACAGCAGCCGGGCGTCGCCGGTCGACGCCAGCGCGTCGATGTAGCTCTTCCGCCAGGCGTCGTCGAACTCGTCGGCGCGCGCGCCGGCGACGCGGTGGGTCTCGTGGAGGAAGAGCACGCGCCGATGCTATCGTCTGACACGCGCGTCAGGCCAGGGTGAGGGGCCAGGGTGAGGGGCCAGGGTTAGGGGGCGGATAACGGTGGCGAAAGTCGATGATCGACAGGCGACTCTGGATACGACCGACGTGGACCGCTACGTCGGCAGGCCCGTCGGTGGCGGTCAGCAGAAGGAGCCCGTGGCGGTCAACGACATCCGCCGCTGGGCGCAGGCGATGCAGTACCCGAATCCACTGCACTACGAGGAGGCCGTCGCCGCCGCGTCGCCGTTCGGACGGATCGTCGCGCCGCAATCGTTCACGGTGTGCTGCGACGTCGGGCACGGCGCGACGCCTGCGATCGTCGGCAGCATCCCCGGCTCGCACATGATCTTCGGCGGCGACGAGTGGTGGTTCTACGGGCCGCGCATCTTCCCCGGGGATCACGTGCGGATGGAGCGCCGCTTCGTCGACTACAAGGTGTCCGACACGAAGTTCGCGGGGCCAACGATGTTCTCGCGCGGCGACACGCTCTACGGCAACCAGCGCGGCGAGCAGATCGCGACGCAGCGCTCGACCGCAGTGCGGTACCTCGCCGAGGAAGCGCGCGCGCGCGGCTTCTTCCACCAGACGGCGCCGCGCCCGGAGTGGACGGCCGAAAAGCTCGCCGAGCTCGAACAGAAGAAGGTCGCCTGGATCCGCGCCGGCACCGGCCGTCGCCGTAAAACCTGGGACGAGGTCGCCGTCGGCGAGAAGCTGCCGACGCGTCCGATCGGGCCGCACACGATCGCCTCGTTCACCACCGAATGGCGTGCGTTCACCATGACTGTGTGGGGCGCGACGAGCCACGACGACGACCGCCACATCGAGGAGGCCGGCTGGCTCCCCGAGATGTCTCGGGATCTCGATGCCGCCGAGGAAGACCCGGCGCTCGCCGACGGCCTCTACCACGGTCCGTCGCGCGGTCATACCGACGAGGGGTACGCGAACGTCATCGGGCTGCCGCGCGGATACGGGTACGGCGCGTCGATGGGCGCCTGGGTCCTCGATTACGCGGCGCACTGGGCCGGGGATCGCGGGTTCGTGCGCCACTCCAGCATCCAGTACCGGTTCCCCCCGTTCGAGGGCGACGCGTCGCTCCTCGACGCCGAGGTCGTCGACAAGCGCGAGGACACGACGCTCGGCGCGCATCTCGTGACGCTCGAGCTCGTGATGACGAACCAGGACGCGGCGGTGCTGGCCAAAGGACCCGTCGAGGTTCAGCTCCCCCACCCCTGACGGTCCCGTGACGACGTTCTGGGGACCGCCGCTGTCGGAGGATCCCGACGGGGGCGCGCTCACGCTCGGCGGGTTCCTCCGCGAGGCGGTCGGGGCGCACGGCCCGCGCGAGGCGGTCGTCGCATACGAAGACGGCCGCCGCGTGATGTGGACCTACGACGACCTCGAGATCGCCGCGCACGCGGTCGCGCGCGCCTTGATCGCCGCCGGCGTCGAGCTCGGCGAACGCGTGGCGCTGCTGATGGGCAACCGGCCGGAATGGCTCGCGACCGCGTTCGGCGTCGCACTGGCCGGCGGGGTGCTCGTCCCGGTCAACACCTACCTCGAGCCGCGTGAGCTCGCGTACGTTCTCGCACACTCCGACGCGTCGACGCTGTTGATGCAGACGGAGCTCGCCGGGCACGACTACCTCGGCGCCGTCTCCTCGCTCGCGGCCGGCGAGTCGCTCCCGGTTCTGCGGCGCACCGCCTGCATCGGGCTCCACGGCGCAACGGAATTCGTCGAGCCCTGGTCGGCCTTCCTCGCCCGCGGCGGCGAGGTCCCCGCCGAGGCGGTCGACTCGCGCGCGAACGCCGTGAGCCCCGACGACGACGGCATCATCATCTACACGTCCGGGACCACCGCCGCGCCGAAGGGCGTGCTCCACGCGCACGCACCACCGTGCATGCAGAGCCGGCGCTTCGTGCGGCATCTTGCGCTCGACGGGGACGTGCGCTCGTGGAGCGCGTTCCCGCTCTTCTGGACGGCGGGGTTCGCGATGGTGATGGGCGCCACGTTCGCCGCGGGCGGCTGCCTGGTGCTCCAGGAGCGCTTCGAACCCGGCGAGGCGCTGCGCCTGCTGGAATCCGAGCGCGTGACGACGCCGCACGCGTGGCCGCACCAGCTCGGCGAGCTCGAGGCGCACCCCGACTGGGCGCGCGCCGACCTCTCGGCGATGCGGCACATCGAATCGTTCAGCCCGTTCGGCCGCCATCCGTCGGTGAGTGTTCCCGACGACGCGTGGAGTCCACGGGCCGCCTTCGGACTCACCGAGACCTTCACGATCATCACCTCGACGCCGGCGGATGCGCCGCGCGACATCCGCGACCGCGCCACCGGCCGCGTCTTGCCGGGCAACGCCATCCGCATCGTCGACCCCGCGACCGGCGCCGCCCTCCCCTCCGGCGAGCAGGGCGAGATCGCGGTCGCCGGCGCGTCGCTCATGAAGGGCTACGTAAAGGTGCCGCGCGAGGAGACGTTCGACGCCGACGGTTTCTTCCACACGGGCGACGCGGGCTGGATTGACGACGATGGATACCTGCACTGGACGGGCCGCACGTCGGACATGATCAAGACCGGCGGCGCGAACGTGTCACCCGTCGAGATCGAGATGGAGCTCCTCCACCACCCGTCTCTCAAGGCCGCCGGCGCCGTCGGCGTGCCCCATCCAACGCTGGGCCAGATGGTCGTGGTCGTCGCCGTTCCGCAAGAGGGCGCGCCCGTGGACGAGGACGGCGTGCGTGGCTTCCTCCGCGGGCGGATCGCCTCGTACAAGATCCCGCGGCGCGTGCTCTTCGTGGACGAGTCGGCCCTGACGCTGACCGGCAACCAGAAGATCAAGCCGGAGGACCTGCGCGCCCTGGCCGCCGAGCGTCTCGCGGCCGAAACCCCTCAGGATTCCGCTTTGACGTAACGCGCGAGCTCGCGGCGCGCGATCACCATCTTGTGGACCTCGTCGGGCCCGTCGGCGAGCCGCAGCGAGCGCGCCCCCGCGTACATCTCCGCCAACCCGAAGTCCTCGGTCACCCCGGCCGCGCCGAAGGCCTGGATCGCGTGATCGATCACCCACACCGCGGTGTTAGGCGCGACGACCTTGATCGCGGAGATCTCGATGCGCGCCGCCTCCTTGCCCTTCGTGTCCATCAGCCACGCGGCCTTCATCGTCAGCAGACGCGCCTGCTCGATCCGGATCCGCGACTCGGCGACCCAATCCTGGATCACGCCTTGCCGCGCGAGCTCCTTGCCGAAGGCCTTGCGCGTCAGCACGCGCGCGCACATCAGGTCGAACGCGCGCTCGGCCAGACCGATGGCCCGCATGCAGTGATGGATGCGGCCGGGCCCGAGCCGGGCCTGCGCGATCGCGAAGCCGCTGCCCTCCTCCCCGAGTAGGTTGGACGTGGGGACGCGGACGTCCTCGAACACGATCTCGGCGTGGCCGCCCTCGTGCTCGAACCCAAACACCGGGAGCGTCCGCTTCACGGTGACGCCCGGCGTGTCCATCGGGACGAGGATCATGCTCTGCCGCTTGTAGGCGTCGGCGTCCGGGTTCGTGACGCCCATCACGATCAGAACCTTGCACCGGGGACTCCCCGCGCCGGACGTGAACCACTTGCGCCCGTTGATGACGTACGAGTCGCCCTCGCGCATGATCGAGGTCCGGATGTTGGTCGCGTCCGAGGAGGCGACCTCCGGCTCGGTCATCGCGAACGCCGACCGGATCTCGCCTTCGAGCAACGGCTTCAGCCACTCGTCCTGCTGTCCGGGCGTGCCGAACTCGGCGAGGATCTCCATGTTGCCGGTGTCCGGCGCTGCGCAGTTCATCGCCTCGGGAGCAAGGAAACTGTGCCCCGAAATCTCCGCGAGGGGCGCGTACTCGACGTTGGTCAGGCCAGCGCCGAACCGCTCGTCGGGGAGGAAGAGGTTCCAGAGGCCGCGGTTGCGCGCTTCGGTCTTCAGCTCCTCCATCACCGGCGGATGGAACTGCGGGTCCTTCGCGTCGCGGTACTGCTGCCGGTACACCTTCTCCCCCGGATAGACGCGCTCGTCCATGAACGCCGTGAGGCGCGCCCGGAGCTCATCGACCTTCGGACCGAGTTCGAAATCCATCGCGTCCTCCCGCGCCGGCGTGCGGCGCAAGTGTCGCACGACGAGGCCCTTTCCGTCAGTCCGGCCTGGGGAGATTGGATGAGCCGGAGAGCGGGAAGAATGGCGGGACCATGCAACGCGAGCAGGTTCGGTTGGAACCTGGCCTCGGGATCCTCGGGAACCGAGCGCGCTGGGGAAAGGTCGGGTACGCGGGCGAGGGGTTCGCCCCCGCGCCGGGCACCTATCGCGGCCTCGACGCCGCGCGGGCGCGCCTGACGACGATCGCCGACTCCGGTCGCGCGCGGAAGGACCGCGCCGGGTTCGCCAACCTCTATCCGCTCGCCGCGGCAGCGCTCTACGAGATCGCGTTCGCCTGCGAGGCCGGGCCGCTCGCAACCTGGCGCAACTAACGGCGGAACGAGCCGAACGAACGCTCAACTTCCGGTCGCAACCACGCCGCGCGTCGGAACATCTGTCGACTGACGCATGTGCATCAGACAGGTTCGCGCGTTCGCGCGTTTCTCATCCATCTCCGAGATGACACCATCGCGGCGCGCTCACGGCGGGCGTCGACCCGGCCGGAGTCTTGACAACAGAGGCGGGGGCCGTCGGAGACATCCGTCAGACGAACCGGGTCGTTCTCATCCACTACTCGCATCGCGTACTGCTTTCCTGGGAGGAGAGGCTATGACCAAGCGCCGCGTTTTCGGTATCGCATCGTTCCTCGGCAGTGTTCTTGCTCTGGTTCTCGTGACTGGCGCCGGGAGCACCTGGGGCTAAGCCACACCGACAGACGCACCAACGGCATCGATCGCACCACCCGGACTGAACGAACGGAAGATCGGCGCCGGTCCCCACCTCTGCGGTCCAAACCTCGTTTCGAGATCCGGGAGCAGCGAATGATCGGCATCGTCGCAACGGCACTACTCATCGGGCTCGCCGCCGCCGTCCTGTCCGGCGGCAGGGTGCGCCGGCTCGGGGACGTGCGTGTGAGCGGCGCACCGCTCGCCTTCGGCGCACTTGCCCTCATGGTCGCGGTGTCGCTCGTCGAGCTCGGAAGCTCTGCGGACCGCGCGCTCATTGCCGGCGCCTACGCGCTCGCGGCCGCGTTCCTGGTCCTCAACATCGTCCGGAGCGCCGGCATCATGCGCGTGGGATTCGCGGTGCTTGCGCTCGGGTGGCTCCTGAACGCTGCGGTCATGATCCCGAACGGCGGGATGCCTCTCTCGCGCGCGGCGTACGCCGCCTCGGGACAATCTGCTGTGCCGACCCCCGGACGCGGCGGCTTCTTCAAGATCGTCATCGCCGACGAGCACACAGTGCTACGCGGTCTCGGCGACGTGATCACGCTACCGCCCTATCACCGCGTCGTGAGCGCCGGCGACCTGGTTCTGATGGGGGGTCTGATCCTTCTGATCGTCGGCGGCATGCGAGTCCGGGTCATTGCGTCGGCGCCGGAGGCCACGCGTCGCCTCGAGCTCGTCCGCTCCTAACTGACGTTGACGCCGACCAGACGGCCGACGCCGTAGGTCGCGCTCGCAGCTAGGGCGCCGATCACGAGCATCCGGACGCCGTTCCGCACAGCCGGCCGTCCCGTGAACACCGAGATCGCCGCGCCGACGCCGAGCAGCATCAGAGCGGCGAGGCCTACGGCCCATCCGAGGGCGGCGCCTCCCGATCCCACGATGAATGGGATCACCGGAACGATGGCGCCGAGCGCGAACGCGACGAACGACGACACGGCCGCCGTCCACGGGGAAACGAGCTCCGACGGATCAAGGCCGAGCTCCTCGCGGACGAGCGTGTCCAGAGCGGTGTCCGGCCGGCTCATGAGCCGTTGCGCGAGCGCCTCCGCTTCCTCCTTCTCGACGCCCTTCGCGCGGAAGATCAGCGCCAGCTCCTCGCGCTCCTCTTCGGGGAAGTGCGCGAGCTCGTCCGCCTCCATGCCGATCTCGCGCTCGTAGAGCTCGCGCTGGGAGCGCACCGAGATCCACTCGCCCGTCGCCATCGAGAACGCGCCGGCCACGAGTCCGGCGACGCCGGCCAGGAGCACGAACTTGCCGTTGTTCGGCCCCGTGCCGCCGAACACGCCGACCACGATCGACAGGTTCGACACCAGGCCGTCGTTGAACCCGAAGACGCCGGCGCGCAGAGCTCCGGCCGCGCCGACCCGGTGGCGCCCCTCGGCCCGTGCGATACGCGTGCCGGTCGCGCCGCCGACGAGCGCAGACACGGCTTTCCCGTGCGCGCGCTCCTGCGCCGCCATCGAGGCCGGCGCCTCCGCGATGCTTTCGTACTTGGTTGCGTCGGCCGCTTCGAGCCGGAGCACCATCGGAAGAACAGTGTCGGTCCCGAAGCGCCGCGCAAGGAACGACAGCGCCCGCACGCGCAGCGGTAGCGGCGGACGCTTCGGGTTCGTGATGCCCCGCTCGGCCATGAGTTTCGCCCAGTGGGCGGCATGACGCTCTTCGGCTTCGGCCAGCTCCAACAAGACCCCGCGCCGTTGCTCGCTGGCGCGCTCGGCGAGTGCGCGGTACAGCGCGGCGCCGGCGAGTTCGTCGGCCCAGAGCTCGAAGAAGCGCGCGCCTTCGGCGTCCTTCGCGGTCGCGGCCATCGCTTCCACCATACCCCTCCTGCTACGTAGGGTCGTTTGTCGCTTCTTCCCACCGGGTATCGGTTTTCTGAGAGAGCCGCAGACGGAGAGGAGGTCACATGTCCGGCAAACGAACGGGAACGATCAAGAACAGGAAGCAGTACGAAGGATTGCGGAAGAAGGGCATGTCCAAGGCACGCGCCGCGCGCATCGCGAATTCTCCGGGCGCGTCGAAGCGCGGTGGGAAGAGTTCGGGCAGCGGCACGCGGCGCCGCACCACGCGCCAGGGCGGCACCACGGCCCAGAAGCGCGCGGCCGGCCGGAAGGGCGGACGCGCGACGGCGGGCAAGCGCTAGCTACTTCTTCCTCTTGCTCGCCGGCGGTAATCCGCCGGCGAGCAGCGTTCTCAGGTCGAAATCCTCCGGCTGCTCGAGCTGTTCGAACGTGCACGAGCGCGGGTCGCGATCCGGCCGCCAGCGTTTGAAGTGCGTCACGTGCCGAAAGCGGTGTCCCTCCGTGTAGTCGTACGAGACCTCGACGACGCGCTCCGGCCGCAGCGGCTCCCACGATTGATCCTTGTCGCGGCTCCAGCGCGACGGCTCCCCGGGCAGCCGCTCCGTCTGCCCTTCGGGCGCCCAGGGGTGCGCCTCTCCCTTCTCCAGACGCTGAGGGGCGAGATCCTCCACCAGCTCCTTGCGTTGCGCGGCGCCGAACGACGCGCATACGCCGACGGGCCAGAATTCGTCGCGGTCGAAGTAGAGGCCGAGGAGCAACGAGCCGACGCCGTCGCCGCTCTTGTACCAGCGGAAGCCCGCTACGACGCAGTCGGCCGTCCGCTCGTGCTTGATCTTGAACATCACACGCTTGTCCGGCACGTAGCGGATCTCCGGCGGCTTCGCGATCACGCCGTCGGCGCCGGCGCCCTCGAGCGCGCGGAACCACTCGTGCGCCTCGTCGAGCGACGCGGTCATCGGCGTGACGTACACGGGCGCCTTCGCGTTCGCGAGCGTCTCCTCGAGAAGTGCTCGCCGGTCCGAGAACGGTTCGTCGACGAGCGACTCGTCCCCGAGCGCGATCAGATCGAAGGCCACGAAGGCCGCCGGCGTCTGCTCGCTGAGCATCTTCACGCGCGACGCCGCCGGATGGATCCGTTGCTGAAGCGCTTCGAAGTCGAGGCGCCCGTCCTGCATCAGAACGATCTCGCCGTCGACGACGCAGCGTTCGGGGAGCTCGGTCTTGGCGGCGGCGACGATCTCCGGGAAGTAGCGGTCCATCGGCCGTTCGTTGCGGCTGCCGAGGACGACCGAGTCGCCGTCGCGAAAGATGATGCACCGGAACCCATCGAACTTGGGCTCGTACAGGGCGCCGGCAGGGATCTCCGGCACGAGCTTCGCCAGCATCGGCTTCAGCGGCGGTTTGACGGGGAGCGTCACCGGCGATCCTTCCTCGCGCGCGACGGCGCGACGCGGGTCGGCTCGCGTTCTGCTTTCGGGAAGTGCGGCGGGAACGGCGCTTCGGGCATCCCGTCGTCCTCCTGGCGGTCGGCGAGCTCGAGCAGCGGCTCGAGAGAGTACGCGCGTTCGTCGATCGGGGCCATCGCGTCCCCCGAAACGCGGAAGCGCTCCGGCACCGTCGTGATCGTGAGGTCGGCCGGCTCCACGTCGGGGGCCTCCGCCCACGTGATCGGACACGACACCCGGCCGTCGGACGTCGGCCGCACGCTGTACGCCGCCGCCAGCGTCCGGTCGCGGGCGTTCTGGTTGTAATCGACGAAGACGCCGCGCCGTTCCTCCTTCCACCACGCCGTCGTCGCGAGGCCCGGCGCGCGCCGCTCCACCTCGCGGCCGAGCGCGAGCGCCGCGCGCCGCACGTCGAGGAAGTCCCACCGCGGCTCGACGCGCATCAGGACGTGGATCCCGCGCTTGCCCGACGTCTTTGGGAACGCCTCTAGCCCGAGCTCCGCCAGCGTCTCGCGCACGATCAGCGCCGTTCGGCGCACGTCGTCGAACGGGACGCCCGGCGTCGGATCGAGGTCGAACCGCATCTCATCGGGGTGCTCGGTGTCGCTCGTCCGGACGCCCCACGGGTGCAGCTCGAGACACCCCAGGTTGATCGCCCACGCGAGGTGCGCCTCGTCGCGCATCGCGAGGAACTCGGCGGACCGGCCGCTCGGGAATCGCACCCTCACCGTTTCGATCCAGTCCGGCCGCGAAGCCGGCACGCGCTTCTGGTAGAAGAAGTCGCCCTCGACGCCGTTCGGGTATCGCTTCAGAAGCGTCGGCCGGTCGCGGCAGCCCGTGAGCGCGCCCGGCGCGACCGACAACCAGTAGCGGACGAGGTCGAGCTTCGTCAACCCGAGCGCGGGGAAGAACACCTTGCCCGGGTTCGTCACGCGGACTTGTCGCCCGCCGACCTCCAGGACCTCGACCTCTTGACTCATATCCACCGACTCTTCGATTCCACCCACCTACCCGAGGCCCGGAAGTATGCCCGGGCTTACCGGGGCGCGACGTGACGCGCGCGTTCGCCGCAGGTCAGAGCGCAGGGCGCGCATGGAACTCGCTCCGCCTGGGCAAGAAAGCGGAGCACGAAGGAGAGGACATGGCGAGGAACAAGAACCGGCGCCGCACGCCGGATCCGGAGAGCGCCGCGCTCGAGGCCGGTCTCGTGTACGTCGACGACCGCGAGCCGGGCATCCGGCGCCTGCGATCGGGCCGCGGTTTCCGCTACGTAACGCCGGACGGAAAACCGATCGGCGCCCGGAAAGAGCTCGGCCGGATAAAGGCGCTCGCCGTCCCTCCCGCGTGGACCGACGTCTGGATCTGTCCCTCGGCCCGGGGACACATCCAAGCGACCGGACGCGACGCGCGAGGGCGCAAGCAGTACCGGTATCACGCGCTGTGGCGCGAGACCCGGGACCGCACGAAGTACGACCGCATCGTCCCGTTCGGCGAGGCGCTGCCGGCGATCCGCAAGCGCGTCCGCGAGGATCTCGCGCGACCGGGCCTGCCTCGCGAGAAGGTCCTGGCCGCCGTCGTGCGCTTGCTCGACGTTTCGTACCTGCGGATCGGCGGCGTCAAGTACGCGAAAGAGAATGGCTCCTTCGGCCTGACGACGATGCGCGACCGCCACGCCGAGGTGAACGGCGGCACCATCCGCTTCGAGTTCGTCGGCAAAGGCGGGAAACGCCACACGGTCGACGTGAACGATCCGCGCATGGCGCGCATCGTCAAGCGCTGCCAGGAGATCCCCGGCCAGCAACTCTTCCAGTACCTCCAGGAGGACGGCTCCCGGCGACCGGTCGCGTCCGAGGACGTGAACGCGTACCTGCGCGAGATCACCGGCGAGGACTTCACGGCGAAGGATTTCCGCACGTGGGCCGGAACCGTCCTCGCACTGCGCGCGCTGACCCCGATGGAGGTCGCCGCATCCGACACACAGATGCGGCGGAGCGTGAACGAGGCCGTCGAGGTCGTCGCCTCCGCCCTCGGCAACACGGTGGCGGTGTGCCGGGCCTGCTACGTCCACCCGGCCGTCATCGATGCGTACGCCGACGGCTCGCTCGCGAGCCTGCGCGTCAGCCGCGTGCGCACGAAAGGTCTCGCGGCGTCGGACCGGCTGCGGCCGCACGAGGCGGCCCTCCTGCGCCTCCTGCGAGGGCCGGCGACGCGCCGCCGCGCGGCGTAGCCGCTCAGCGCAGCCCCGGAAGGATCTCGCGCTCGTAGAACCCGAAGAAACTCTCTTGGTCGGGCCCGATCTGATGGACGTAGACGTGGTCGTAGCCCGCGTCGACGTACCCCCGGATGATCTTCCGGTGTGCCTCCGGGTCCGGTCCGCACGTCAGCGCCTTGCACACGTGGTCCTCAGAGAGCAGCTCCGCGGCCTGCTCGAAGTGGCGCGGCAGCGCGAGCTCGACGCCGAGCTCGCCCGGGAGCGCGCTGTTCGGCCACCACTCCCGTGCGATCTTCTTCGCCTGCTCCTCCGACGCGTCGTAACAGACGTGCAGCATCCCGATCTTCGGCTTGCCGCGGCCGCCCGCCTCGTCGAAGTCACCCAGCAGGTTCGGATCCGGCTTCGTCGAGATGAGCCCGTCGTTCCTCGCGGCGAGCTCGACGGCGTTGTCTCCCTTTGCCGCGACGTAGATCGGCGGCGGCTCGCCGCCGGCGTCGTAGATGCGCGCGCCCTCGACGCGGTAGTAGTTCCCGCGATGTGTCGTTTCTTCGCCCGACCACAGCGCGCGGATAAGGTCGATCGCTTCCGTCAGCATCGCGAGACGCTCGTCGCCGGCCGGCCAGCGATCGCCGAGGACGTGCTCGTTGAGATTCTCGCCGGTGCCGAGCCCGAGCCAGAACCGGCCGGGCATCATCGCGCAGGCCGTCGCGGCCGCGTGCGCCACCAGCGCGGGGTGGAACCTGATCGTCGGACACGTGACGCCGGTGCCGACCGGGATACGTTCGGTCTCGCGCGCGATCGCGCCCAGCACGGACCACACGAAAGGCGAATGGCCCTGCCGGTCGGTCCAGGGATGGTAGTGGTCCGAGATCATCAGGAAATCGAACCCGCTCTCTTCCGCACGTCGCGCGAAGCCGACGAGATCGTTCGGCCCATGCTCTTCGCTCGACAGCGCGTATCCGATCTTCGTCACGGCTCACCCCTTCGGGAAAGCGAATGTGCCGGGAACCCGGTTCCCCGGCACATCCGCCACAAATCCTTCAGCTAGTGATGGTGATGGACGTCGTGTCCGTCTCCGCCCACAACGATCGTCTCGTCGCGACGACCACCCCAGCCGCCCCACGAGCTCCAGAAGATAAGTGAGAGAAGAACGCCGACGGCGCCTACGATCATGAGGATGACTCCGACCGCATCAAGATCGATCCCACGCGTGTTTGTTTCGACGGCGAACGCGAGGATCGCGCCGACGGCGAAAAGGAAGATGCTCACACCGATGCCCATGTGCTCGCCTCCTTTCTGCCGCTCTACTTACCCCGTTGGAACGGTGCGCTAACGCGCATGGCCCGCGGCGCGGGGCCGCGATCCGAGCTTGCGCGCGACCGCGCGCAGATCGCGGACGAACGCCGCGCGCTCGCGGCGGCGCGTGTCATCGTCGGGCGCGCGAAGGATGGACGAGGGGTGCACGGTCACGGTGATCCAGTCCGCGAGATCCGACTCGAGGAACTTGCCCCGGTTCGCGCCGACCGTCGTCTTCGATCCGAGGAGCGCTTGCGCGGCGGTCGCGCCAAGGCACACCAGTCCGCTGGGCCGCAGGACGGCGACCTCCGCGTCGAGCCACGGACGGCAGGCGCGGATCTCTTCGGAGTTCGGCTTCTTGTGGATGCGGCGCTTGCCCCGCCGCATGAACTTGAAGTGCTTCACAACGTTCGTGATGTACACGTCCTCGCGGTCGATACCCGCTTCCGCCAGCGCGTCGTCGAGCAGGCGGCCGGCCGGCCCCACGAACGGATGTCCTTGCCGATCCTCGGCGTCGCCGGGCTGCTCGCCCACGAGGACGAGCTCCACGTGCGCGGCGCCCTCGCCGAAGACGGTCTGCGTCGCATCACGGTAGAGGTGACAGGCGCGGCACTCTTTCGCGGCATCCCGGAGCTTGCGGATCGTCGGGCGCGGGGGGATCTGCTCCTCGACGGGAGGACCGAGCGCGGCGTCGACCGCCATACTTTTTGGTTTCTCACTTACGCCGGCCACAAACATCGGCCGGGGACGAGCTAGATCGCCAGCAGCGTTCCGGTCATCCGGGGATGGATGGAGCAGTAGAAGCCGTACCTCTGTCCCGCCTCGAGGTGCGAAGCGAACGTCACCGGCGACTGCCCCCCGAGACCCACGACGGCGCTCGAGAACAGTCCGTCCGCCGAGCGGACGTCATGCGGCGCCGCGTCGAGGTTCAGGAATGAAAGAGCCTCATCGCCCGCCTGGACGACGCTGACGGGTGTCCCGTACGTGGTCAGCACCGACCCGGGAACCGCGACCACGGTGAGGCCGCTTCCGCCGGGAAGCTCGGGAAGGCCCGGCGGCTGCGGGCCGCCTCCGCCGCCGGGTCGGAACGCGACGACGCCGCCGTCGGTTCCGCCGCCCGTCCCGATGGACGCGTACACGGTGTTCCGGGCGAGGGCGACGCCGCCGAACGACGGCAGGACGGGATTCCCGCCGGCGCCGAGACCCATCGGTCGATGAAGCACGGGAAGACCCGTGGCCGCGTCGTAGGCGTCGAGGAACCCTTTCAGATCCACGGTGTACACCACGCCGTTCGCCGACGAGACCGGCTGGCCGTAATGGAGCACGTCGACCACGGGCGCGAACCATCGGTATCCCCCGTCCGCAGCGTCGAGCGACCACAGGATGCCGGCCGGCGTGATTGGGCCGGTGATCGAAGAGCCGTCGTACGCCGCGCTCCCGACGACCCCGCCGACGGCACTCGGGTTGCCGACCAGCGCGTTCCAGGCGGGCTCCATCGTGTCCGCGAAGGCCGCGTGATAGACGCCCGACTTCTGACCGGCCCCGACGATCGTCCGCCCACCGACCTTGAAGAGATTGACCGACGTACCGAAGTCGAGATCCAGATCGAAGCACGAACCGAGACCCTGGGGGTAGGCGTTCGGCGCTGCCGCGACGCATGGCTGGTCCGCGAACTGGGTGAAATACTCGTCCACGTTCCCCTGATATGAGGCGACGATCGTTCCGAAGGTCGAACGACTGCGATCGAGGTCGAACTTCACGATCGCGTCCGTGTTGGGGTGTTGCACCTCGGGCTGGAACGGGTTCCCGGTCGCCGCGTAGGCGTACTTCGTCGTCGTATCGATGGCGGGGGTCGGCGCCCAGACCGCGCCGCCCGCGTACCCCTGGCCCCAGACCGCTTCGGGTATCGTCCAGATCTTCCGCACGATCGCGCCGGTCTCGGAATCGACGATCATGATGCTGCCGTGGAAGGCGTGCCGTGCCTCTTCGCTACCGAGCTCCGCGGCCCCGCCCGACACGCCGAAGATGACCATCGGCGCCAGGGCGTCGCCCGGATCGTCGTCGTACACGACGGGACTCGAGTAGATCTCCGAGCCCTCCTGGGTGTCGACGACGGTTGCTTGCGCCCACGCCGGCTGGCCGGTCTGTTGGTCGAGCGCCATCACGAAGGGCGACGAGGTTCGCGCGACGCCGACGAACACCTTTCCCGCCCCGACCCCGATGGACCCGAAGATCCCGCCTTGCCAGAAGCTCGACTCGTCCGCAAGGCGGGTCTTCCACACGAGGTCGCCGGTGTCCGCGTTGAGAGCGAAGACCCAACCCGTCGTCGTTCCGAGGTACACGCAGCCGTCGGCGACGACGGGCGTACCGGTGACGTCCCCGTCGGCTTGCACGGCGGACGGCGCGAACCGCCAAACCGGAGCCAGCGTCGCCGCCTCGCCAGTGCCGATGGTCGTCTCCACCGCCTGGTGACGCGTGTTGGAGAAGTCCCCGCCGTAGGTACGCCATTCCCCCCCAGGCCAGACTCCGCCCCCGGGTGTCGTAGTCGGCGCGCATCCGACGGCTCCGCGCGTCGCGACGGGCGCCAGGCAGGCGACCGTCAGCGTGGCCACCAGGAGCGCCGTTCGGAAAAGTCGTGCGCGCATGTTCCTCCTATGGGCCCCACGGTTTCGACGCGAGGTCTCGGAACAGCTCGCGCCGCGTCCGGTAGCCGGGGATCGCGTTCGAGCGAAGCGGCGCCGCCTGCCGCGGGTCGGGAGTCAGCGGGTTGATCAGGTACTCGTTTCGGATCTCTTGAACCCTGTTGCAGTCGATGGCCTGAAGCTCTTTGTCGGGGTCCATTCGA
>JBIOTQ010000144.1:0-5816 GCA_044866075.1 Actinomycetota bacterium
CCGACACGTTTCTGTCTCCGATGTGCGCTCGCGATCGCGTGCGACGACGTCGCGCGCGACGCGAATAGCGCGATGACGTGCACGTTTCGTCTCGTCGCGTCGCTCGCGCCTGCGTTCGAGGGTTATCCACAGCTTGCGAAAAAAAACCTCTCGAACACTTGACCTCGGGTTTCATATTCCTAGAATTACACCAGCGTAATTACAGTTGTCGCATTCACCGACGCTGCTGAACCGGACTCGGGGAGTCGAGAGCGCGAGTGGGGAGGAGCGACAGGTGCAACGGTTTTCCGAAGAAGAACTTCCATGGGCGGAGGAAGCTCTCTGCGCGTACGTCGACCCGGATGTGTTCTTCCCCGAAAAGGGTGGATCGTCGCGGGAAGCCAAACGCATCTGCGCGCAATGCGCCGTGCGTGATGAGTGCCTGGATTACGCGCTCGCGAACGACGAGCGCTTCGGGATCTGGGGCGGCCTCTCCGAGCGAGAACGGAGACGGTTCAAGCGGAAGCTCGCGTCATAGCGAATGACGGAGGCCTTCCCTATCACGGATAGGGAGAGGGGGTGACCAGATGCCAGCGAAGAGGCGTAAGGCAGCGAAGAAGACCGCTGCGCGCAAGCCGGCTCGTCGCAAGAAGGCTGCGAAGAAGACCACCGCAGCGCGCAAGCCCGCGAGGCGCAAGGCAGCACGGAAGACGACGCGCAAAAAGGCAACGGCGCGCCGCAAGAAGCGCTAAGAACGATACTGCTTTCTGAGGCCTTGCCCGCCTGGCAGGGCCTCAGTGTTTTGCGGCCTTTCTCGGGGGCATCCGGGGTCGTCGAAAGCAAGGGATTCGCCCCTCGCGAAAGCCGCTTGATAGGCTCGCGCGCGTTCATGAGCGCGGAGAATCGATCCGTTCTCGTCCTCCTCGTCGCGAGTAACGCGGAATCCTGGCTACCGGCCGTGATCGAGGGCGTCCGCAATCAGGCGCACGACGAGATCGAGATCCTTGCCGTCGACAATGCGTCGACGGATCGTTCGCGCTCTCTTCTCGAGAAGGCGTTCGGCGCCGAGAACGTCGTCTCGCTCGAGCGACGCGTCGGATACGGCCGCGCGCTCGCCGCCGCCTTGAAGGTCGCGTCGGATCGCGGGACCGCGCACGACGCGTTCCTTCTCTTGCACGACGACGCTGCGATGGAACCCGGAACGGTCGAGGCGATGCTCGGCGCGATCGAACGCGAACGCGTCGGCGTTGTGGGCGCGAAGCTCGTCGACTGGGATGAGCCCGATCGCCTGCAGGAGGTCGGACTCACGACCGATCGATTCGGCCGGCTCTTCAATCCGCTCGAACGCGGGGAGCTCGATCAAGGACAGCACGACGGCCTCAAGGAAGTCTTCTTCTCGTCGAGCGCGTGTCTCCTCATCGGCCGCGATGTCATCGAGCGCGTCGGCCTCTTCGATCTGCGGTTCGTCGCGCTCCGGGACGACTTCGATCTGTGCTGGCGCGCACGGATCGCGGGATTCCGGTCCGTGGTGACGACCGACGCCCGCGTGCGGCACGCCGCGGCGTCGTATCGCGGCGAGCGCAGTGGCCCGGTGCAGGGACGCAACCGTTACTTCAGCGAGCGCAACATGATCGCGGCGCTTCTCAAGAACTACAGCATTCCGTATCTCATCATGGCCTTACCCGTGACGCTCGCGGTCTCGATCATGAACGTCGTCGTCTACCTGGCGAGCGGACGGAGGATCGCCGCGCGCCAGACGCTCTCGGCCCTCCAGTGGAACCTCGTGCACTTTCCGTCGACGTTGCGCGCCCGGGCGCGTGCGCAGCGGCGGCGTCGCATTCCCGACCGCGATGTCGTCAAGCTGATGGTGCGCGGCGTGCCGCGTGTGCGCTCGTACCTCGCGCGCGCCCTCGAACAGGTCGTCGGCGAACCGGCGGAAGGGATCGACGAGGAGGAGGACGCGCTCTCCGAGCGGTCGCGCCGGCGCCTGATCGACGTGGTGGCCGCGCACCCGCTGGGCATCACCGCCACCGTTCTGGTGTTCATCTACCTCATCGGAGCTCGTCACCTCTACGGAACCGGCGGTCTCGCGGGCGCGGATCTCGCTCCCTTCCCCAACGGTCCCGGCGTGTTCTTCACCGAGTTCTTCTCGGGGTGGCGCACCACCGGGACGGGCGGAGCCGCACCGGCATCCCCCGGGATCTTCCTGGCCGGGTTGCTGTCGATCGTGTCTTTCGGGAGCGCGCGTCTCGCTGAACGCATCCTCGTGCTCTCGCTGCTTCCGCTCGCCGGCGCGGCGGCGTCGAAGCTCGGCGCCGCGGTCGGCATGTCGGCGACGCCGCGCCGCGTCATGGCGATCGCCTACGCGCTGTCGCCTCTGGCCCTCGCGTCCTTCTCGCAGGGGCGGCTACCCGATCTGATCCTCGTTACGGCCCTGCCCGCACTGATCATCCCGCCTCTTCGGGCTGGGGGACTGGCCGCGCGCGGCGATTGGCGGAGCCTCGCCACCGGCATCGCAGGCCTCGCGGTGGTCGCCTCGCTCACCCCGTGGGCGATCCCGGCCGTGGCCGGGGCATCCGTCGTCGTCGGATTGGCGTCGGCGCTCGTCGGCTCCGGTTCGAGCGCGCCCGCTTCGAGTGCGCTCCGGATCGCGCTGACCGGCGTCGTACAGGCCGCCGCCGCCCTCGTCCTGCTCTTCCCCTGGAGCGTCGAGCTCTTCAAGGACGGGTCCGCGTTCGGGGGACGGCCCGGTCCGTTCGGCGTCCCCGTCACGGACCTCGTCCGTCTCCGGACGGGAGGACCGCAAGCGATCCCCGGCGTGATCGCGTGGGCCTTCCCTGCGGTCGCGGCCGCCGGCGTCCTGCTCGCCGTCGGCGCGCGCGAACGCATCACGAAGACGATGGCGCTCGCGTCGCTGGCCGCCGTCCTGCTCGCGTGGGGCGTCTCACGAGGGGCGCCGTGGATCGCCGCGCGGCCGTCGCTTCCTCTCGCGTTCGCCGCGGTCGGTGTCGCGCTGCTCATCGGCGCCGCAGCGGAAGGTCTTCCGCCCTCGCTGTCCGCCCGATCGTTCGGCGCCTTCCACATCGGATTCGGAGCCTTGTCGCTCTTCGCCGTCGCCGCGGCGGCCGTCGGCGTCGGCTTCCTCGCGCGCGGCGATTACGACGGACTCACGCGCGCGGGCGACCTGGCGCCGGCCTTCTTCGAGTCCGAGCGGCGGCAACTGGGCGATTACCGGGTGTTGTGGCTCGCCGGATCGCAGCGCGACCTCCGGGCCGACGTTTCGGTCTCGGAGGGGGAGACCTTCCTGACGTATCAAGCGCGACGAGCGGATGCCGGCGAGCGCTATCTCGAGAGCGCGCTCGCTGCGATCGTGGCGCGTCGCACCGATCAAGGGGGGCGCCTCCTCGCGCCTCTCGGCGTCCGCTACGTCGTTCTGCGATCCAACCTGGACCCCAACGTGGTCCGCGCGTTCGCCCGACAGGTCGACGTGCGGTTCGTCCAGCGCTTCCGCGGCACGCAGATCCTTTCGAATGAGACCTGGCTCACGATCGGCGCCGCCGTCTCCTCGCCGCGGTGGATCGCGGCCAGCTCTGCCGGCCCGTCGATAGCGCGCGACGCGGCCGCATCCTTACCGCAGGACCCCGGCCGTCGCGGCGCGTTGCGCAGAGTTCGGCCGGGGCTCCTCGCCGGACGAACAACGACCGGCACCCGCGCCGTCCTGCTGGCGGAGGAGTTCAGCGGTCGCTGGCGCGCCGAAGCCGGCGGGCACGTGATCCCGCCGACGCGCTCCTTCGGGTGGGGCACCGCGTTCGCGATCGGCGAACGAGACACCGGGCCGATCGTCGTGCGATGGCGAGGCCAAGGGAAACACCGCGTCGCCCTGCTCGGTGAAACGGCGTTCATCCTCGCGCTGGCTGCCGCGTGGTCGCGTCGCGCCGCCAGGGAGCGGGGAGAGCGCTGATGCGCCGTCTCGCGATAGGGATCGTCGCGGTCCTTGCCCTTTCCGGCGCCGCGGTCGCAGACCGCTTCCATCCGGCGTCCGCTCCGCAGCCGACGATCGACGACGCACGGGCGCACTCCGGAGTGTGGGCCTGCCCCGTCGTAAAGGGTGCCGGCCTGGCCGGATGGCTCCATCTCGTCAACGTGGGAGCCGACGCCGCGCAGGTGCGCATCCGCTTCGTTCCGGACGGCCGTCCCGCCGTCGAAAGGGAGCTGCGTCTCCCGGCCATGCGCGCGGCGACGGTCGCGACGCCGGTATCGATCGCGAAGTACGGAGCCGGCGCGATCGTCGAATTCGCCGGTGGCGACGTGACGGTTTCGCGGACGGCGGTCCTGGGGACCCCCGATTCGGCAGGGGTCGCTGCTGCCTCGTGCGCCCGCCCCAGCAGCGCGGGACTGGTGGTTCCGCAGGGATCGACGCTCCGCGCTGAGACGCAGCTCGCTCTCCTGAATCCCGGCGCGGCCGACGCGCTGGTCGACATCGCGCTCCTGATCGGCGGAGAGCTGATCGAACCGGAATCGTTGCAGCATCGCATCGTGCCGGCGCGCGGACGTCTCGTCGTGCGCGAAGGTGACTTCGCGTTCGACGAAGCGGCGGTCGCGGCCCAGATCGTCGCGCGCTCGGGCCGGGTCGTCGCCGACGGCGTCTTGCTCGCGCCTCGAGTGTTCGACATCACGCCGGCGCAGACGGCCCGGAACGAGCTCCTCGCCGTCGCCAGCAGCGAGAGCGGCGGCGCGCTGTTCGCGGCCGTCGCCGTCGGAGACGAGGACGCCGTGACGAGCGGCGTCTTCCTTTCGACGACGGGGCAGACAACGTTCGAGCCGTTCACGAACGGACTGCCGCCCAATACCCCGGCGGTCGACGGCGCCGCGGCCCAGGGCGTGCCGAAGGGACCGGTCGCCCTGTTCGCCACATCCACGACCTCGCCGATCGCGATCGGCGCCCGTTGGTCGTTGGCGCCGCGGAACGGCCCGGCGGAGACGGCCACGTCCTCCGGTGTGCAGCCCGCCCGCAACGCGGTCATCGTCCTCGGGCCCCCGGCGGCGACGGGGATGCGGCTCCTGCTCGCGAACCCCGACACGCAGGACGCCACCGTGGACTTGACGCTGATCACGGCGACCGGCCCGACGCGGCCGGCGAGCTTGCAAGCCGTGCGCGTCCGTGCCGGCCGGACGGCGGCCGTTTCCCTGCCGGGGCTGCCGCCGAACGCGACCGTCGGCATCGCGGTGCGGTCCAGTGGGGGTCGAGTTGCCGCCGTCTTGCAGGCCCGCACGGTGCCGCCGGCCGCGTTCTCGGCGTTCGCGGTCACGGCCGTTCCGGTCGCGAGCATCTCGCCGGTAGCCGTCGAGCCCGACCCGTTGCAGGGAGTTCCGGCTCAGTAGAAGCCGAGCTCGCGCAGACGGTCGTCGCTGATCCCGAAGTGGTGCGCGATCTCGTGCCAGACGGTGATCCGTACCTGTTCGGCGAGGTCTTCGGGTGAGCGCGCGCGGCGTTCGAGCGGCTGTCGATAGATCGTGATCTTGTCGGGGAGGAAGCCTGTGTAGCCGCCGCTGCGGTTCGTCAGCGGCACGCCGTGGTAGTGACCCAGCAGCCGTTCGTTGCCGGGCGACTCCTCGATGACGATCTCGACGTTCTCGAGCCGCGAACGGAACTGCTGGGGCAGAGACTCAATCGCATTTCGGACAAGGCGCTCGAACTCTTGTGCTCCGCCGAGGCGCGCGCCGACCGTTCCACGCCACGATCGGCCGGTCCGTTTCTTAGGAATGTGTCTCGGTCCTCTTGAACACCGTATTCGGGTGTGCTAAGTTATCCGAGTACTCCGCGGAAGTCAGTAGGG
>JBIOTQ010000145.1:0-13557 GCA_044866075.1 Actinomycetota bacterium
AGGAAGCCACCGATCGCCTCCGGGATCGACGTGTGGATCTTCCAGCCGATGATCAATCCGGTGATCGACATCACAACGAGCGAGATCGAGTTGTTGACGATGTCGCTCGCCGTGCGTCCGATCAACAGGGCCGAGCGCGCCATCGGGAGCGAGCGAAATCGGTCGATGATGCCCTTCTGCATGTCGTCCGCTAGGCTTGCGCCGGTGAACGTCGCGCCGAAGATCACCGTCTGACAGAAGATCCCGGCAACCAGGAACTCTCGGTAACTGAGCTTCTGCCCGACGTCGCCGATCGCGCTTCCGAATATGTAGGCGAAAAGAAGCACGAACATGATCGGCGACATCGTCGTCCAGACGAGGACGTCGGGAAGGCGCCTGGTTTTCCTGAGATTGCGTCGCGCGACGATCGCGCCGTCGGCGAGCGCGTAGGCGAGCTTGCTCATCGCGCTTTCTCCTTCGCTCGGGCCGCCTTGCCGTCGGAAGCAGGACCGTCATCTGCGGGTTGCTCCTCTTCGGCCGCGTGGCCGGTGAGCGTGAGGAAAACGTCGTCGAGCGTCGGCCGCCGCAGCCCCAGGTCGAGGACGCGTACGCCGCGTGATTGGAGCCGGGTCGTCACGTCCTTAAGCGCGTCGACGCCGGAGGCGACGGCGGCCGTGAGGTGGCGGGTCTCCTCGTCGACCTGGACGCCGTCGTCGCCGCAGAGCTCGACCATCACCTGCTTAGCGACGTCGACATCCGACGCATCGCCCACCACGACCTCAACGCGCTCTCCTCCGACCTTGGTCTTGAGCTCGTCCGCGGTTCCCTCCGCGATGATGCGGCCGCGGTCGATCACGACGATGTCGTCGGCCAAGCGTTCGGCTTCCTCCATGTATTGCGTGGTGAGCAGCAGCGTGCTTCCGCTTCGCACGAGCTCGCGGATCGTCTCCCACATCGTCAGCCGGCTGCGGGGGTCGAGACCTGTGGTGGGCTCGTCGAGGAAGACGACGTCGGGCGAGGCGACGAGTGCCGCGGCGAGATCGAGGCGCCTCCGCATACCGCCCGAGTAGGTCTTCGCGATCCGGTGGGCCGCCTCGTTGAGATCGAACCTTTCCAAAAGCTCACGCGCACGCGCTTGCGCCTTCTTGTTCCCCAGGTGGTAGAGGTGCCCGACCATCTCGAGGTTCTCGTAGCCGCTGAGATATTCGTCGACCGCCGCGTTCTGTCCGGACAGGCCGATGCGCTCGCGGACTTTGTCGGGGTATTTCAGGAGGTCGATGCCGGCTACCTCGACCGAACCGGCGTCCGGCTCCAGCAATGTCGAGAGGATCCGGATCGCGGTCGTCTTCCCCGCGCCGTTCGGGCCCAGTAACCCCAGCACGGTTCCCTTGGGCACGACCAGATCGAGTCCGTCGAGGGCGGTCACCTTGCCGTAGCGTTTGACCAGCCCGGATGTGCGGATCATGTCCGTCACTGCACGCCTCCAAGAGCGGATCGGCCGCCCGAGGATAGGACGGCCCTAGGACAAGAAACTAATCGGTTCACTCCATCCCAACGACCACTTTTCCCCTGGCATGTCCTTCTTCCAGGTACGCGATGGCCGCCGGGATCTCGGAGAACGGATAGCGCCGGTCGATCTGCGGACGCACCTTGCCGGACTCGATGAGCTCCGAGAGGATCTCCAGGTCCTCGGCGATGACGTGCGCCGATACCTGTGCGATGTCCTTGCCACCGCGCAGCGAGACGCCCATGAGTATGGCGACGCTGGTGAAGCCGACGACCGCTGCTTTGCCACCTTCGGCAAGTGCGCGCCTCAGATCGGACACCGAGCGGTTCCCGATCGTGTCGAGGATGCGGTCGTACCGCGGCCCGGTGCGGGTGAAGTCGGTCGTCGTGTAGTCCACGACGTTCCCGGCGCCGAGCGAACGGACGAGGTCGATATTCCGGGTGCTGGTCACGCCCGTCACCTCCGCCCCGTACGACGTCGCGATCTGAACCGCGAAGGTGCCGATGCCGCCGGATGCGCCGTTGATGAGTACCGTCTGTCCCGGCCGGATCTCCCCGTGATGGCGGAGGCCTTGCAGGGCGGTGACCGCCGCCATCGGAACCGCGGCGGCTTCCTCGAACGACAGGTTGGCCGGCTTCAACGACATGACGTCGACCGGCACCGAAACGTACTCGGCGAAGCCGCCGTTGCCGTGGTCCAGGAGGTTGGCGTAGACCTCGTCGCCGTGCTTGAAGCGAGTGACGCCGCCGCCGACAGTCTCGACCCGTCCGGCGACGTCGCCCCCGAGGATCGGGTGTTTCGGCCGCGGAAAACCCAAGGTCGCTCGCGAGAAAAGCGGCTTGCCGCGCATGCAATGCCAGTCCGCCGGATTGACCGAAACAGCCAGGACCTTCACGAGGGCTTGATCGTCGGCCGGGGTGGGCTTTTCCACGTCCGTCAAGCGAAGCGCTTCGGGCGGCCCATACTTCTCGCCTACGAAAGCCTTCAACAGACCGCCGTCGTTCGATGAGAACCGATCATGTCGCGACCGTTTCCTGCCCGAGGCCTCCGACGATGGCAACGTCGGGCGAATAGTCGATCGGGATCGCGATGAGGGTCGGGCCGTTCGTTGCGAGCGCCTCCTCGAGGCACTTGCCGAAGTCGCCGGCGTTCTCGCAGCGCCACGCCGGGATCCCGAACGATGCCGCAAGGGCAACGAAATCCGGGTTCCCGAAATCCACGCCGAACGTGCGCCCGAAACGGCGCCGCTGCTTCCAGGCGATCGAGCCGAAGGTGCCGTCCTCCCACACCACGCTGACGACCGCGGTCTGTAGCCGAACCGCCGTCTCGAGCTCCTGAGCGTTCATCACGAAGCCGCCGTCACCGCTCACGGCGACGACTTTGCGTTCGGGGAAGACGAGCTTCGCCGCGATCGCGGCGGGAAGGGCGAAGCCCATCGCGGCCAGGCCGTTCGAGATGAGCACGGTGTTGGGTTCGAACGCCGGGAACATGCGCCCGATCCAGAGCTTGTGGAGACCGACGTCCGAGACGAGAATGTCCTCCCGTCCGAGCGCCCGGCGCAGCTCGTACAGAACCCTCGGCGGCTGAAGCGGGCTCTCCGGGTCGTCCTTCGCGCCCAGGAACCGCTCGCGAACGGCTTCCCTCAGGTTCTTCGATCCGCCCGCGCGGGGGGCTGGCGTGCACCGATCCGCGACGCGCGAGAGGTTGCCCGAGATGTCGCCGACGAGCTCGACGACGGGGATGAAATGCTCGTCTATCTCGGCGGGCAAGGAGTCGATGCAGATGATCGTCTTGTCCTTCTGCGGATTCCAGTGGCGGGGCGCGTGTTCCACAAGGTCGTATCCGATCGTGATCACGACGTCCGCCTCGTCGAATCCGGCCATCTGGTAGTCGCCGGATTGCAGGCCGACGGCGCCGAGCGCGTTCGCGTCGTCCGGGTCCAACAGGCCCTTCCCCATGAACGTGGTCGCGACGGGGATACCGGTGATGCTCGCGAAGGCGCGCACCGCGTCGGCCGCCCGAGCGCGGACGGCTCCGTACCCGGCGAGAACGACCGGGTTCGACGCCTTCGCGACGAGTTCGACCGCGCGTGCGACATTAGCGGCGGACGCCTCGCCCTGGGCCGGTTCCGTTCGAACGAGCGGGGTGCCGTCGACCGATGTGCCCATGACGTCCTCGGGCAATTCGATGTGAGTCGAACCGGGCTTCTCCGTCTCGGCCAGCTTGAAGGCTTTGCGCACGACCTCCGGGATGATGGCGGGATCATTTATGCGCGCGTTCCATTTCGTGATCGGCCGCAGCAGCCCCAGCACGTCGATGTACTGATGAGACTCCTTGTGCATGCGCTCCAGATCTCCCTGGCCGGTGAGAGCGACGAGCGGGGCACGGTCGAGGAAAGCGTCGGCGACGCCGGTTACCAGATTCGTCGCCCCAGGCCCGAGCGTCGCGAGGCAAACGCCGGCGCGTCCGGTCAGGCGACCGTGCGTATCGGCCATGTACGCGGCGGCTTGTTCGTGACGGACGGGAACGAACGTGATCGAGGAGCGCGAGAGAGACTCGTTGATGTCGAGCGTCTCTTCGCCCGGCATACCGAAGACCCACTCGACGCCTTCGGCCTGGAGGCACGAGACAAGCAAGTCCGAGGCCTTCAGCGGCAACTCCTATCCTCTCGGCGGCTGATGCCAGTCTAGGACGGCACGGGCGGGTGTGATGACGCATGCCGCGCTCCGGGAACACTCCAGCGCGCGTCGCGCGCTGCCAATGATGTTGGGTGTTGCCGAGCCGGGAGGACCAGCGGATGTCTGATCGGAGTTCCGTAGCTGCTGCAAGTGCCGGGATGATCGATCTCGGGAACGACCTCCGGGTCAACCGGATGGGGTTCGGAGCTATGCGCATCACCGGCCGGGGGATCTGGGGCGAGCCGAGTGATCGCGATGAGGCGAAGGCCGTTCTCCGTCGCGCGATCGACCTCGGCGTCAACTTCGTCGACACGGCCGACTCGTACGGCCCCGAGGTCAGCGAATCGATCATCGCGGAGGCGTTGTCTCCCTTCCCAGACGATCTCGTCATCGCGACGAAGGGAGGATTGGAGAGGCCCGGGCCGGGCCGTTGGACGGCGAACGGACGTCCGGAGCATCTGCGAGCCGCATGCGAGAGTTCCCTCCGGCGTCTCGGCATCGATCGCATCCCCGTCTACCAGTTCCATGCGCCGGACTCCGACGTGCCGTACGCCGAATCCATCGGCGCGCTCGTGGCGCTGAAGGAAGAAGGCAAGATCCGTCACATCGGCATCTCCAACGTGTCGGAGGAACATCTGCGCGAGGCGCAGCGGCTCACGCCGGTGGTTTCGATCCAGAACCGCTACAACGTGAGCGACCGCCGCTCCGAGAGCCTCGTCGATCTGTGTGAGCGGGAAGGCATCGCCTTCATCCCGTGGGCTCCGATCATCGACCTCGACGGCGCGGTGTCTCGGATCGCGGCACGGCACGAGGCCGACCCCCGTAAGGTTGCCCTCGCGTGGCTGCTCGCGCGTTCGCCGGCGATGCTTCCGATCCCGGGGACGTCATCGGTATCTCACTTGGAAGAGAACGTCGCCGCGGTCGCCCTCCGTCTCACCGCCGAGGAGTTGCAGGACCTTCGGTCGTGATGTCAGGGTTCATCGTTCGGCCTACGCCGCGGTCGGAGCAAGGTGGCGGGATGACGACAAGCTCCAAGAAGGAGATCCTCGCCCATGAGGCGTCGACGTGGTCGGAGGTGCACGGCCTCATCGACTCGTTGACCCCCGCGGAGGCCGGCAAGCCCGGCTACTACCGGGAGGGCTGGACTGCGAAGGACGCCCTCGGCCATATCGGAGCGTGGCTGGCCGAAGCCGGCATCGTCCTCGAGCAGATCAACGCAGGGACCTACCGGCTCGATGAGATCGACGTCGAACCGATGAACGTGAGATTCCTCGACGCATTGAGGGACGTGCCGTACGACGACATCCGCGCGCACGCCTCGGCCGCACGCACGAGGATGCTCCAGGCTCTGAGGGCCCTTCCCGAGGTGACCGACGAGGCACTCCGCTGGGTTCGCAAGTCGGGGCCGGATCACTACCGGGAGCACTTGCCTCGCCTGCGTGCATGGATCGACGAGCTGCGACGCTGACGACCGGACTCCAGGCCTCAGGACGGGGATTGCTCTCTGCCGGCAACTTCTTCGTCGGGAAGAACGGAAGCCTCTGCTCGCGTCAGACGTACCTTGAACCGGGTAACTCCTTCGTCGGGCTCGTACCAGATCCATCCGCCGAAGCTTTCGACCAACCGTCGGCAGATCGCGAGACCCAGCCCGGAGCCGACTGTGGCGTCTGTGTGGTCCCCTCGCGTGAATGGATCGAACACCCTGTCCACCAGGTCGGCCGCAACTCCCCCGCCGTTGTCGCAAACCGACATCACCACGTTTGCTTCAGCAGGCTGGGCCTCAACCCAGATCTCGGGTCCGCCATACTTGATGGCGTTCATCAGCAGGTTCGTCAGGACCTGCTCCAGCCGAGTGGAATCGGCGAGGACCATAAGCCCGCTTGGAACGCGCATCTCCAGTGCGCACTCTGCGGGACGCGAGCAAGCCCTCACGGCGGAGTCAACGGCCAGCGCAAGGTCGACCGGTTCGAGACCGACGTCTTGCAGACTGAACTCGGTTCCCGAGATATCAAGCAGACTGTTGGCCAGCGTGTTCATGCGTTCTGTTTGTCGCTTCAATGCATGGAGACAGCTCTTGACCCGCTCCTCAGACATCTCCCCGTAATGCGCGAGAAGGACGTCCGGGACCCCGGCGATGACCTGTAGCGGCGTGCGCAGCTCATGGGAGGCGTACGCGATGAATTCGGTTTTGGCCGCATCGAGCCGGCGAAGCTGGTCCTCGACCCTATTTCTCTCCACCACGCGGCCGAGTTGATTCGCGACGGGGGTCGCGACCTCGAGCAAACTCTCGTCCGGTCCGGCCGCGTGGTTGGCGAAGAACTCAAGAACCCCGACCGATTCGGCGCCGGCAAGGATCGGGAATGCGAAACACGCTCTCAGCCCCGACGCTTGCGCCACGTCGGCGCGCTTGAACGTCTGATCGGTCATCACATCACGCGTCCAGACCGGCCGGCCGCTGCTCAACGCCCTGCCGGCGGGTCCCGTATCATTCGACAGAAGCAGCGACTCGCTGGCCTTCACGAACGTGGAGAACCTGTCCGCGTCCTTGATGTGCCAGATCCCCGGCGATTTCAGGACATCCGACCGTCCCTCGACGACGAGATAGGCGTGCCCCACCGGCCAGCCGTTGTATGCGCAGATGCGATCGAGGGTCACCTGGATCGCCTCTTCGATCGTGCCGGCTTCGTTCGACGCTGTTGCGACGGCGGCGACGAGCTGAACGATAGATGACTTCCTTCGCAAGGCAGCCTCGATGAGCTTTCGTTCCGCGACCTCACCTTCGAGTTGACTCAGACGCTGGGCCAAGAGCTCACGCTGGCGTTTCAGGACGCTGTTCTTCTCGTGCAGATCGATGAAAAGCGCGATCTTTGCTCTCAGCAGCCAGGGATCGTACGGCTTCGAGATGTAGTCCACGGCTCCGGCGGAGTAGCCGCGCATCGCGTGATGGGGCTCCCGACTGACCGCGGTCAAGAAGATGATCGGGACGTCTCGCGTCCTTTCCCGTTGCTTGATCCGCGTCGCCGTCTCGAAGCCGTTCATTCCGGGAAGGTGAACGTCCAGGAGTATGACCGCGAAATCCCCCTTCAGCAGCTGCTTGAGCGCTCCCTCGCCTGACGTCGCGGAAACCACGTCCACGTTCATCGGTTTCAGGATCGCCTCGAGCGCGAGGATGTTTTCCGGACGATCGTCCACGATCAAGATGCTGACGTTCGACGTCGCCGCGGACGATTGATCCTGAGCGGCGTCCTCCAGGGCGGCGGCTCCTCGGCCGTTCAACTAGGCCTGCCTCTCAGCGATCGCGGAACATGCCACGATCATCACATGATCCTGCGGTAGAGTTTGGCGGGGCGATCGAGCTCCTCGTAACACGCGCGCTGCGGGGCGGAGTCGAGGGATTCCCGCCTGCCAAGGGCGAGGACGCCGAACATGGCGAGGCTGGAACGGAAGAGTTCATGCGCCTTGTCCTGCAGCGGCTTCGTGAAGTAGATCATCACGTTGCGACACAGGATGACGTTGAACTCGTTGAACGATCCGTCCGACACCAGGTTGTGCTGAGCGAAGACAACGTTTTGGAGGAGAGATCTGCTGATGAGAGTGCGGTTGCCGTTCGCGACGTAGTACTCCGAGAAGGATCGCGTGCCGCCGGACATGACGTAGTTCTCGGTGTACTGGCGCATCTTGTCGATGGAGATCACCCCCGACTGCGCGCGGGCCAGGACCGCCTCGTTCATATCTGTCGCGTAGATGCGCGCCCTCTCGTAGAGGCCTTCCTCTTTGAGGAGGATGGCCAGCGAATAGGTCTCCTCCCCCGTGGAGCACCCCGCGTTCCAGATCCGGATGAACGGGTACGTCCGCAGGAGCGGGATGACCCGGTGACGCAGTGCCAGGAAGAAGCTGGGGTCGCGGAACATCGCCGTGACGTTCACCGAGAGGTCGAGCAAGAGCCGCTCCATGCACGCCGGTTCGTGCAAGACCTTCTCCATCAGGGCAGGAACGGTGTTCAATCCCTCGCTGGCGATCCTCCTCATCAGCCTCCGCCGTATCGATTCCCTGGCGTACTCGCGGAAGTCAAAGCCGTAGTTTTGGAAGATCGCCTCGAGGAGAAGGTCGATCTCCAGCTGCTCCAACGTGGGATCGGCTTGCGAGACGAGCAAAGCCATGACCGCGCCCCTATTCCCGACGAACCCCTCTGTTCCGACCGCTCATCGGTACAGCCAGACCCGCATCAATGAAAGGAGCTGATCCGTGTCGACCGGCTTCGTGATGTAGTCGGAGGCGCCCGCCCCGATGCTCTTTTCCCGGTCGCCCTTCATGGCCTTTGCAGTAAGCGCGATGATCGGCAACGTCTTGAAGCGACGCATGTTGCGGATGGCGCGCGTCGTTTCGTGACCGTCCATCTCCGGCATCATGATGTCCATCAGGATGAGATCGACGTCGGGGTTCTGCTTCAGCGTGTCGATACCCTCGCGGCCGTTCTCAGCGTAAATGACGTGCATCCCGCGGCTCTCGAGGGCGCTCGTCAGAGCGAAGACGTTCCGCACGTCGTCGTCTACGACGAGGATCTTCTTGCCTTGGAAGACCACATCGGCGTCGTGAAGTTGCTCGATCATCTTGCGTTTGTCGGCGGGCAGACGAGCTTCCACGCGATGCAGGAAGAGCGCCGTCTCGTCGAGCAAGCGCTCGGGAGACCTGACATCCTTCACGATGACCGCCTGCGCATACCTCCTGAGCTTCGTCTCTTCCTTCCTCGTCAGCTCACGGCCGGTGTAGATGATGACCGGTAGGTCGCGATGGCGCGCATCCTTCTTGATCTTCTCGAGCAGCTCGAATCCAGTCATATCGGGGAGTTTCAGGTCCAGCACCATGCATTCGAACGTCTTCTGGTCGAGTTGGGTCAGTGCTTCCTCACTCGAGCCGACGGCGGTGACCGATACGTCGTCGCCTCCTCCGATCAGCGCGATGATGCTGTTCCGCTCGGTTTCGTCGTCCTCGACGATCAGTAGGTTGTGGACGGTCCTGTCGATGAAGCCGGCGATCGCCGCCACGGCTTCGACGAGCGCCTCGTTCGTCATAGGTTTCTGCACGTAGGCGAAAGCGCCCGCCCGGAGCGAAGACTGCCGCCTGTCCCCGGCAGATATCACGTGAACGGGGACGTGCCGCAGAGTCGGGTCCTGCTTGAGATGACGCAGAACGTCGAGACCATCGACGACGGGAAGCTCGAGATCGAGGATGATCGCGTCCGGCTTGAACTCCCGCGATAGCGCCAGACCCGTATCGCCTCGCAAGGCGACGATCACCTTGAACCCGCGCTCGTGTCCCACGTCCAGCGTGGCTTTGGCGAAAGCAGCGTCGTCTTCGATGACCAAGAGAACGCGGTCGCCCGGATTGATCTCGTTGCGGTCGTCTACGACCTCGCTCATCTCGAGGAGCGACGTGTCCGCGTCGGTCGGTTGCGAGACTTCGATCGAGTGTGCGTCGATCAGCGAATAGGCTTCCCTGATGCCGAGGCCCGGCTCGATGGTCGAGCGCCCGCCCGGAAGCGGCTCCTGCGGCTGGTAGACGTCGGGCAGATACAGCGTGAAGACGCTCCCTTCGCCCTCGGCGCTCGTCACACGGATCTCCCCGCCGAGGAGTCGAGCGATCTCGCGGCTGATCGACAGCCCGAGCCCCGTACCGCCGTATCTGCGGTTGGTCGTGCCGTCCGCTTGCTGGAACGCCTCGAAGATCAACCGTAGCTTGTCGGAGGGGATCCCGATGCCCGTGTCGCTCACCGAGAACGCGACGACCTTGTTGGCCGCGCCGAGCGCCTCGTTGATGTAGCGGGCGCCTGGCGGCGCCATCTCGATGCGCATCCGGACGGTGCCGGCCGCGGTGAACTTGAACGCGTTCGAAAGCAGGTTGTTGAGGATCTGCTGGAGACGTTGCTCGTCGGTCAGGATCGTCGGCGGTATCCCGTCGCCGGTCTCGGCGATCAGCTCGATGTGCTTCTCCTCCGCCAGCGGAGCGAAGGACTGATGCACGTACTCCGTCACATCCGCCAGAGCCAGATCGGCGGGGTGGATCTCCATCCGTCCCGCCTCGACCTTGGAGAGGTCCAGGATGTCGTTGATCAAACGCAGCAGGTCGCTGCCGGCGTCGAAGATCGTCCGCGCGAACTCGACCTGCTTCTCGGTCAGGTTGCCCTCGCTGTTGTCGGTCAGCAGCTTTGCCAGGATGAGCAGGCTGTTCAGCGGCGTTCGCAATTCGTGCGACATGTTCGCGAGGAACTCCGACTTGTACTTGGAGCTCAGGGCCAGCTGCTGAGCCTTTTCTTCCAAGCTCGACCGGGCCAGCTCGATCTCCTGGTTCTTGACTTCGATGTTGCGGTTCTGCTCGGCGAGGAGCGCCGCCTTCTCCTGCAGTTCTTCGTTCGTCTGCTGCAGTTCCTCTTGCTGTGTTTGCAGCTCCTCGGACTGGCTTTGCAGCTCGTGGGTCAAGCGCTGCGACTCGGCCAGGAGCTCCTCGGTGCGCATGTTGGCGATGATGGTGTTGAGAACGACGCCGAGCGTCTCCGTCAGCTGCTCGAGGAAGGTCAAGTTGACCTCGCTGAAGGGCCTGAACGACCCGAGTTCGATCACGCCCAGGACCTGGTCCTCGAACAGGACCGGCACAACGACGAGGTTGACCGGCGAGCCGTCTCCTAGGCCCGACGTGATCTTGATGTAGTCGTCCGGCGCTTGCGTGATCAGGATCGTCTTCTGCTCGAGCGCCGCCTGGCCGACCAGTCCTTCGCCGAACTTGAACTTGTTCGACACCGTCTTGCGCGCCTTGTAGCCGTAGCTCGCCTTCAGCTTCAGTTCGGGTTCGGTTCGCCCGTTCGACTCCGCCAGGAAGAAGGCGCCGTGCTGCGCCGCGACCGTCGGAGTCAGTTCGGACATGATCAGCTTCGACACTGTCTGCAGCTCGCGCTGCCCCTGCATCATGCGAGAGATCTTCGCCAGGTTCGTCTTGAGCCAGTCCTGCTCGCGGTTGGTCTGCGTCGTCTCGGCGAGGTTGGTGATCATCTGGTTGATCTTGTCTTTCAGCTCGGCGACTTCGCCTTCGGCTTCGACCGTGATCCACCGCGTCAGGTCGCCCTGCGTGACGGCGGTGGCGACTTCCGCGATCGCGCGCAGCTGAGTCGTCAGCGTTGCGGCCAGCTGATTGACGTTCTCCGTAAGCCCCTTCCACGTACCGGAAACGCCTTCGACCTCGGCCTGACCCCCGAGCATTCCCTCCGTTCCCACCTCTTTCGCGACGCGCGTTACCTCGGCCGCGAACGAGCTCAGCTGGTCGACCATCGTGTTGATGGTGTCCTTCAGTCGCAGGATCTCGCCCTTCGCGTCGACGGTGATCTTCTTTGTGAGATCTCCGTTCGCGACGGCCGTGGTGACGGCGGCGATGTTGCGCACCTGGTTGGTGAGGTTAGCGGCCATGAAGTTCACGCTGTCGGTGAGATCGCGCCACGTGCCGGAGACGCCCTTGACCTCGGCCTGGCCGCCGAGCTTTCCTTCGGTGCCCACCTCGCGTGCGACGCGGGTGACCTCGTCGCCGAACGATCGGAGCTGGTCGACCATCGTGTTGATCGTGTTCTTGAGTTCGAGGATCTCGCCCTTGACGTCGACGGTGATCTTCTGGGAGAGGTCGCCCTTCGCCACCGCGGTCGTGACTTGTGCGATGTTGCGTACCTGGCCCGTGAGGTTGCTGGCCATCTGGTTGACGCTGTCGGTCAGGTCCTTCCACGTTCCCGATACGCCCTTCACCTTGGCCTGGCCGCCGAGTTTCCCTTCCGTGCCCACCTCGCGTGCGACGCGGGTGACCTCGTCGGCGAACGAGCTCAGCTGGTCCACCATCGTGTTCACCGCGGTGCCGATGCGGAGGAACTCCCCCTTGACCGGCTGCCCCTCGATCTTGAGAGCCATCTTCTGGGAGAGGTCGCCCTCCGCGACCGCCACGATGACGCGGGCTGCTTCGGTCGTCGGACGTCCGAGGTCGTCGATCAGACCGTTGATCGAACCGACACTCGTTGCCCAGGCTCCACTCGAAGCCGGGATCGAAACCCGTTCCGTCATACGGCCCTCGCGGCCGACGACTCGTCCCACGCGCGCGAGTTCCTTCGCGAGCCGGGCGTTCATCTCGATCATTTCGTTGAACGCGGCGGCGATCTCGCCCATCATCGTGCCGCGGCGAGATGTGACGCGTGCCGAGAAATCCCCGTCCCGGGCCGCCTTCAGCGCGCCGAGCAGCGCCTGAAGCTCGAGCTCCGTTGGAGCTGGAGCGTCGATCCTCCGCGAGGATGTCACGCCCGGCTTGCCGTGCCCGTTTCCGTGGCCGTTGCCGTTGGCCGGCACGCGGCGGGCGGCCATGGCCTTCATCATTCGCCGAGCAGGTTTGGCCGGCGTCGGCTCGCGTACGACCGTCTTCGACGAGGTCGCCTTCGTGCTCATCTCGTCCCTCCCACGTGGCGTTGCTCCTCAGCGACTACGTGTCGCGCGGCTTATCCATCGAGTGGGTCAGGCTCTTTGAGGACGAAGCGATGATTGGCCGCACTCGCGTCATCTTCGGAACGTAGGGCAGAAGGAATTCTTAGGAAATGGCCCGACGGAGCCCCTTTGAGGGGCCTGACATGTCTGGCAATTCAAGCTCTTTCATGGTCTTTCGGGTCTACGCAAACCGGAGCACGCGGGCGACGGCGAGGCCGTAAGTGCGCTGGACAGCGGGCCGCGAAGGCCTGGATCCGTCTTTGCTCGAGCTCTTCCAACGAATGCAGGGACCTTCACCCGGGATGCGCTCCCATCCTCGCGAAGGGAGCGGTCGTTTGCCTATTCAGTAGTTAGTCGACGTGCCGTGACGGGTTTATCGCAGGTCTGCCCAGAGCTCGACCTGGATGTTGTCCGGGTCCCGAACGGTCATCAGGTATCCGACCGTCGTCGTCCGGATCTCGCTGTGCTCGATGTCGAGTTCGTCGAGTCGCGCCGCCCACTCGTCGAGTTCCTCGCGGGACGCGACTCCGAACGCGACGTGATCGAGGCCGGTCTTGAACTCCGAGAACGCGGAGCCGTCGTTCGTCTGATGGACGGAGAAGCCGAGGATCGTTCGCGACGGTCCGTGCGCGAGGATGCGCTTGAAGCCGTGGCCGTCCTCGTCGGGGATCTCGAGGACTCGAACGAACCCGAATGCGCGGGTGTAGAAGTCCTCGCTCTTCGCAGCGTCGCGCACCGTGAGCGAGATGTGATGGAACCCGGTAATCGTCGTCACGCCGCCCCCTAACGTCGCGCTTGCAGATCGCAGCTCAGGGTATCCGGACTTCCATGGTGTGGCTCTTCGAGGCGGACTTGTTTTCGCTCACAGGGAAAGGCGTGGTGAGATAACGCT
>JBIOTQ010000146.1:0-18063 GCA_044866075.1 Actinomycetota bacterium
CCCCGGCCAATCGGCCGGGGTCTTGCTTTGCGAAACAACGACGAGCCGGCTCACGTGAGCCGGCTCGTCGTTGTTTCGCAAAGCAAGACCCCGGCCGATTGGCCGGGGTCCGCTTCTACCTATGTGGCCGGTGTTATGCGTGACGCCTGATCTGACGGATCGTCACTCCGGCCAAGCTCAGCAGCATCAGCGCAGCGAGGATCGTGGCGCTGCTGGTGCCCACGCCCGTCGGCGGGAGCTTCGCCGTGAGGACCACCGGCACCTGCAGCGGCGTGGACTTACCCACGATCGCGTTGCCGTTGCCCTCGCCCTCGCAGTTCCCGAGGACCGCGCTGACGTTGGCGATGTCCTTGATGACGCCACCGCCGCCTTGCGCGCGGATCGTCGTTGTGACGCTCTTCGACCCGCCCTTCGGGATGCCGCCGATGTTGTTCCAGATGATGGTGCCCGAGTCGAGGTTCGCGCCGTCCGGAACGGTGTTCGCCGCCGGGCTCGTGGAAAGAACCTCGAACTTCGCGTCACCATCGGTCGTGATGTCGTCGACGACCTTGACCGCCGTCAGGTCGCAACCGAACGGGTTGTCGATCTTGATCGTCACCACGAACGACTGGTTGACCGTGACGCCCGGCGGGTTCGCCGACTTGGTGACCGGGATACCGCAGTCGATACCGCCGGCCGGAACCGCAGACTTGACCTCCATGTGGCCGAGACGCAGGTGCGCCGCGTGCGTCGTGTCGTCCGGGTTCAGGACCGTCAGCCGCACGACGTCGACGGCAGCCGATGCCGAGGTGCCGGTCGCAGCCACCGGCGGCTTCGAGCCGAAGGCTCCGCCGATTGCCCGCGGGTCCTCACCGATCGTGAGGTGAACCAGCGGCGAGGCGTCGATGTCGAGACCGCCCGGAGACAGGTTGTCGATGATGTCGTCGAGCGTGATGATGTTCGTCACGTCGTGATTCACGCCCTGGAGGATCCGTAGGAGCGGCGTGCTGACCGACGCGTCCCCGGGGCCGTACACGATGCGTGCCGTACCCGGAAGGCCGCCCGCCTCGGAGCGGAGGACCCACTCGCCCGCGAACTCAAGGGTGACCTCGTTCGCGGTGCCCTTGAACAGCGTGATCGGGGCGATCGTCATGCGGACCTCGGAGGAGAGGCCCCACGCCGCGCCGACCGCCTTGCCGGCGTTGTTCTTCGCGACGTCCATGAACTCGTGCGAGTAGCTCGACGCAACGCCACGGGTGTGGCCCGCTTCGTCCGCGTCGGTCGCAACCAGCGGCAGGTCGAACGACCCATCGGAGTTCGTGTCCGGGCCGGTGTTGATCAGTTGGACGTCCGCGGCGTGACCCTTACCGAAGCTGATGTCACGGCCGAGGATGCACTGCCCCTCGAACCAGTTCGCGTGCGAAGCTCCACGCAGAACAGAGGCCCACGCGAGCGGGTCGCCGGGAACGTTGATGACGTCGGTCAGGTTGTCGGCAGCGTTCGGCGGAGCGGAGTTCACGGCGGGATCCGGAAGCGGAATCGTCGCCGGGTCACCGTTCGCGGTGCCGAGACCAACCTCGAGGCCCGAGCCGCGACCATAACTCCGCTTGCTCGCCGCGGCGGCCGAGACGGTCTTGCCCATCTCGTTCGTGTGCGCCTTGATGCCCGCGGAGTCGACCTGGGAGCCCGTGAACGCCTCGTTGACGTCGGCCACACGCGTGCCGCCCATCTCGAGTGCGTCCGCGTGCAATACGGTCCCGGTCGAAGACCCGCGGAAGTCCGCGTCCGAGAACTTGACCGCGCCGAACGCGGCCGTCGCGGAGAAGGAAAGCGCCAAGATCGCCACTAGGGCGATCACACCGTAGGCCTTCCGACTCCTGGTCTTAATGCCCATCTCGACCTCCCTCTACAGACCCGGCCGGCTCCGTTTCTACCCACGTTGAGCCGGATGCAGCCTAACTGTCCCAGACTCTCGCCAGAAGAGCCTTTCGTCCTTCTCCCTTAACGAGTGGTAAAGGTCCTCGTTACGAGATACGCACCACACCGCAAGTTCCAACGCGAGACTTCCCTATTCGATGTGGCGACTCCTCTCCGTGGTCGTTACGTTACCCCGGTTGGTTCGATTTGAACCGTAAGGCGAACTTTCTTCGCTACGGAGAGAGAGCAGAGCGAGCACAACCGGCAAGTTATCAATGAGTCAATTGTCAATACTTGTTTCGAGTCGCTTTTTTACTTCCGCAACGACCCGAAAGGAACCTGCTTATCGGGGCTCGTGTCTTTGGGAAGTCCTAGGACCCGTTCTCCGATGAGGTTTTTTTGTATCTCGTCGGTGCCGCCCCCGATGTGGAAAGCGGGCCCGCCGAGGAACGCCCGCTGGACGGCATCTCCGCCGGCCGTCATGACCGTCGCGTCCGGTCCGAGGATCATCATTCCGGCCGCCGCCGTGTCCGAGACGAGGTTCGCGAGGACGAGCTTCACGATCGATCCTTCCGCGTCGGGGATCTGGCCGCGACCGATCTTCGCGAGGATGCGTGCGTTCAAGAACTCGAGGATCCGCTTCTGCGTATAGACCCGGGCGAGACGATCGCGCGTGACGCCCTCCATGTTCGACCCGCGCTCGCGCGCGGCCTCGACGAGCTTTTCGAAGGGGAAGATGTAGCCGCCGGTCGCGCTTCCGATCGACATGCGTTCGTGCATCAGCGTCGTGATGGCGATCCGCCAGCCGTCCCCGGGTTCGCCGAGCCGGTTCGCGTGCGGCACGCGCACGTCCGAGAGAAAGACCTCGTTGAAGTGCGCGCCGCCGTCCATCTGCTTCAGCGGCCGCACCTCGAAGCCCGGCGCATGCATGTCCACGAGCAGGTACACGAGACCCTTGTGCTTGGGGACGTCGAAGTCGTGCCGCGCCAGGAGCAGGCCCCTGTCGGCATCGTGGGCGCTGGACGACCAGACCTTCTGGCCGGTGACGACCCAGTCGTCTCCGTCGCGCACCGCGCGCGTCGTGATCGAGGCGAGGTCGCTGCCGGCGCCGGGCTCGGAGAAAAGCTGGCACCAGATCTCGTCCCCGCCGAGGAGCGGCGGCAGGTAGCGCTGCTTCTGCTCGTCGGACGCGTGCGAGATGATCGTCGGGCCGGCCATCCCGAACCCGACGACGTTGAACGGGATCGTGGCCCCGGCGCGCGCCTTTTCCTGCCCCCAGACCGTCGCTTCGAGCGGGCCGAAGCCACGCCCGCCGTACTCGGCGGGCCAGCTCGGCGCTCCCCAGCCGCCGGACGCAAGCCGCTTCTGCCAGGCGCGTGCCCGGTCCGGGTCGTAGCGGCCGGTGTCGGGGTGCTCGCGCTGGAACGCCGTCCAGTTCTCGTCGAGCCACGCGCGCGCTTCTGCGCGGATCGCGGCGAGATGTTCGGGTTCTTCGAAGTCCATCAGCGGTCCTTCGTGACGATGAAGCCGCTCGTCGGGACGCCGACGCCGGCGGTGACCAATACATTGGTGACGTCGGCGACCTGGTTCACTGCGCTGCCGCGAACCTGTCGCACGCCTTCGGCGATGCCGTTCATCCCGTGGATGTACCCCTCGCCGAGCTGCCCGCCGTTCGTGTTGACCGGGAAGCCGCCGCCGGGGCCGATGCCGACGTCGCGCACGAAGTCCTTGCCTTCGCCGTGCCCGCAGAAGCCGAAGCTCTCCAGCTGCATCAGCACGAACGGACTGAACGGGTCGTAGATCACGGCAGTCTGCATGTCCTTCGGCGTCAGCCCCGACTGCTCCCACAGGCGCCGCGCGACCACGTCGGCCTCGGCGAGCCGAGTCAGGTCCTCGCGGTAGTACGAGGTCATCTCCTCTTGCTCGGCGCCCGATCCTTGCGAGGCCGCCGCGATGACCGCGGGCGGCTGGCGCAGATCACGAGCGCGTTCGAGTGTCGTCACGACGACGGCCACTCCCCCGTCGGATTCCTGGCAGCAGTCGAGGAGGCGCAGCGGCTCGACGATCCAGCGGCTCGCCTGGTGGTCGGCGAGCGTCACCGGCTTCTCGTAAAACCACGCGGCCGGGTTCGTCGCCGCGAACGCGCGGTGCGCGACGGACACCAGTCCGAGGTCTTCGCTCGTCGCGCCGAAGGCGTGCATGTAGCGTTGTGAGTGCATCGCCACCCAGCCGGCCGGAGTCGTCAGCCCGAACGGGAAGTACCAGCCGTAGTGGATCCGCTCGGCCGTCGGTTTCGCGTGGGCGCTGGTGCCGAAACGGCCCCAGGAGCGGCCGTTGAAGGCGCGGTAGCAGACGACGACGTTCGCCTCTCCGGTCGCGACGGCCATCGCGGCCTGGTGGACGACCGCGCACGCCGCTCCCCCGCCGTACTGGATACGGCTGAGGAACGTGAGGTCGCCGCAGCCGAGGTTGCGCGCGACCTCGATCTCCTCGTTGGAGTCCATCGAGAAGGTCGAGAAGCCGTCGACGTCCTTCGGGCTCAACCCGGCGTCGGCGAGCGCCGCTGCCGACGCCTCGACGGCCAGACGCATCTCGGTGCGGCCGGAGTCCTTCGACAGTTCGGTCTGGCCGATGCCGGCGATCGCGGTCTTGCCTGCGATGCCGCTCACGATCGCGCTCCGGCGGGCAGCGAGAGCTTCACCGTGCCGGTGACGTGGTCGCCGAGCGAGTTGGCGCCGCGGATCTCGACCTCGACGTCGGCGCCGTCGACCGCCGTCACGCGGCCGCTGAGTCGCATCGTGTCGCCGGGGTAGTTCGGCGCCCCGAGGCGGATCTTCACCGCGCGCAGCAGCGCCTCGGGCCCGGCCCAGTCGGTCACGAAGCGGCCGACGAGTCCGTTGGTCGTGAGGATGTTCATGAAGATGTCCTTCGCGCCGCGTTGCTTCGCGAGCGCGCTGTCGTGGTGCACGTCCTGGTAGTCGCGCGACGCGATCGCGCCCGCGACGATCAGCGTGGTCGTGATGGGGATATCGAGCGGCGTCAGCTCATCGCCGACGTGCACCTCCGCACGCGTCAGCGTCTTCACCGGACGCCCTCCTCCGCCATCCGGGCTCCGAGCCGCGCGAGCTGGAGGTTGGCGCCCCCGAGCGTCAGCTCCACCTGCTTCCCGCGCAACGTGTAGCGGTGCAGCGGGTACTCGATGTCGACGCCGATGCCACCGTGGAGGTGTTGCGCGGCGGCGAGCACGCGGTGCCCGCCGTCGGCGGCCCAGAACTTCGCCACCGCGACCTCCTGCGTCGCCGGCAGGCCGTCGTCGAGGCGCCAAGCCGCCTCCCACAGCGTCCAGCGCATCGCCTCGACGTCGATGTAGCAGTCGGCGACGCGCTGCTGGACGGCCTGGAACTTCGCGAGGGGGCGGCCGAACTGCTCACGGCCGGACAAGTACTCGGCGGTGAGCGCGAGGGCGCGCTCGGCCAGGCCGACCTGTAGTGCGCACAGCCCGACGAGCGCGCGGTCGTGTACCCACCCGATCGCGTCGGGTTCGGAGCCGGACTCGACGAGGACGTCGTCCTCGGGGACCGCGGCGCCGTCGAGCTCGAGCATCATGGCGATCTCGCCGCTCGTGATGCGCTGCGTCTGCGCGTCGACCCCGGCGGCGCGCGGGTCGAGCAGGAACAGGCCGGGCTCCCCGTGATCCGTGATCGCGGGGACGACCACGCGCTCGGCGAGGTGCGCGGCCGGAACCGATGTCTTCGTGCCTTGCAGGCGCCAGGCGTCGCCTTCCCACGACGCCGCCGTCGTGGGACGCCGCGGATCGTCGGCGTACGGCTCGGACAGCGCGGCGGTCATGAACGCCTCGCCTCCGATAACTCTCGTGAGCAGCGTCCGGTGCTGCTCGCTGGACCCGAAGCGCGCGAGCGGCTGCGCACCCAGCACCAGCGTCTCCCACAGAGGGACCGGCGCGACGGTGGCGCCGGCCTGCTCGAGCAGGAGGCAGAGCTCGATCACTCCCCCGCCGATCCCGCCCTCGCTCTCGGGGATTCCCGCGCCGAGCAGGTTGGCGCGCGCCAGCTCGGCCCACAGTGTCCGGTCGACGCGTTCGGGCCCGGCTTCGACCTCTTTCAGGCGGTCCTGCGTCGCGTGCCCGGCGAAGATCTCGCGCGCGAGCCCGCGCACGGCCTCCTGCTCTTCGGTGAACGCGAGATCCATCGTCAGCTCCGGCGGCGGAAGACGGGAACGGTGAGTGTGTCGTCGATCTGAAGGAACTCGGTCTCGACCGGCATCCCGATGCGCACGTCGGCGGGCTCGATGCCCGTCATGTTGGCGAGGAGGCGCGTCCCTTCCTCGAGCTGCACCAGCGCCACGACGTACGGCACCTGGAAACCGGGGACCGGCGGGTGGTGGTGGACCGCGAACGAGTACACCTCGCCGCGTCCGCTCGCGCGCACGGTGTCCCACTCGAGCGAGCCGCACTCGCCGCACATCGCGCGCGGCGGGTGGCGCAAGGTCTTGCAGCTCGTGCAGCGCTGGATCAGGAGCTCGCCGCGGCGCGCGCCCTCCCAGAAGAACTCGGTGTCCTGGTTGATCGCCGGCCGGGGCCGCGCGGACGGCGACGTATCGACCGCGGGTCCGGCGGATCGGTCCGGCGGCCGGAACTTCAGGTAGCGCTGCATCATCCGGCCGACGACCGCACCCGTCTGGTCGCAGTAGGTCGTGACGGTCGAGAAGAAGTGCCCCGTGCCGAGGCCGGTGCGCTTCTCGTCCGAGACCTCCTCGATGACGGAGTTGGCCACGATCACGTCGCCCGGTCGCAGGTAGCGCTCGTAGGCCTGCTCGCAGTTCGTCGCGACGATCGACGTGAAACCCGCCTCGTCGAGCAACGCCATCAGCTCCGACTGCGCGTTCTCCGACGGCGGCGCGGGGGGTTTCATGCCGCGCATCGTCCAGACCTGCAACATCGTCGGCGGCGCGACGATCCCGCCGTGCACCGACCACGACGCGAACTTCTCGTCCGTGTAGACGGGGTTCGCGTCGCCGAGCGCTTCGCACCAATGGCGGATCATCGGCTCGTTCACGGCGTCGGGCCCTTGGACCTGTGGCCCGGCGTTGCGGCCCACGAACGCACGGAGCTTGTCGAGGAAGGCGGCCTCGGTCCGTGTCGCGCTCATCGGCCCGTCCTCGGCATCCCGAGCCCGGCGGTCGCGATGATCTCGCGCTGCACCTCGTTGACGCCGCCGCCGAAGGTCACGACGTAGGCCCAGCGATACATCAGCTCGACGTGGTTGCCGAGCACCGCCCCCGGCGACCCGGCCTTGAGGGTGCCGGCCTCGCCGAGCACCTCCATGATCGCGCGATAGACCTCGACGAAGAGCTCGGTGCCGTAGACCTTCACGGCCGACGCGTCGGCCGCGTTGAGGATCCCTTTGGTGAGCTCCCATGCGAGCCGCCAGTTGAGGAGGCGCAGCGCGTCGAGCCGCGCGCGGGCGCGCGCCAGCGTGAGCTGCACCCACGGCCGGTCGATGATCCTTTCCCCGCCGGGGGCGCGGGTCTGTTGCGCCCAGGCGACGGTGTCGTCGAGCATCTGCTCCGCCACGCCGGAGCAGGCCAGCGCGAGCCGCTCGTGGTTCAGCTGGGTGGTGATGAGCCGCCACCCCTCGTTCTCCTCACCGACGATCGCGCTCGCGGGGACCTTGACGTCCTCGAAATAGACGGCGTTCGTGCGGCCGTCGTCGAGCGTATTGATCGGCGTGGTCTTCACGCCCGGCGCCTGCGCGTCGACGATCAGGATCGACAGGCCCTTGTGCTTCGGCGCGTCGGGGTTGGTGCGGGCGGCGAGCCAGATGAAGTCGGCGTCGTGCGCACCCGTCGTGAAGATCTTCTGGCCGTTCACGATGTAGGAGTCGCCGTCGCGCACCGCGCGCGTGCGCAACGAGGCGAGGTCGGTTCCCGCGCCGGGCTCGGTGTAGCCGATCGAGAAGAAGACCTCGCCGCGGAGGATCCCCGGGAGGAAGCGCGCCTTCTGCTCCTCGCTTCCGTGCTGCATCAACGTCGGACCGACGGTGTTGAGGGTCACGAGCGGGATCGGCGCGTCGGCCTTCCGCGCCTCGTCGTAGAAGATGTACTGCTCGATCGCCGAGCGGCCCTGGCCGCCGTACTCCTTCGGCCACCCGACCCCGAGCCAGCCGTCCTTGCCGAACTGGCCGACGACCCGGCGGAACTCCGGGCCCTGGTGCTCGCCGGCGCGGGGGCCAAGCTCCTTGCGCACCTCGGGCGTCAGGACGCGCGCAAAGTAGGCGCGCAGCTCGTCCCGCAGCGCGATCTGCTCGTCGTTGTACGCGACGCGCATCCCTAGCCACCCCGGGGATTATCGCTTCGCTTCATGAGTCCCCGGACCCCTAATCCAGGCGGGGGATGTGCCCGCCCCACCCGACGAACGACGTCGCGCCGCCGTCCACGATGAACTCGGCGCCGCTGCAGTAGGAGCTCTCGTCCGACGCCAGGAACAGAACCATGTTCACGATGTCTTCCGGCTTCCCCGCGCGCCCGAGTGGGATGCCCTTCTCGAAAAGCTTGTCGACGTCGATATTCTCGAGGCCCTGCGCGCGCGTCATCGGCGTGTCGATGAATCCGGGGTGGATCGAGTTAACCCGGATCTTATGCCGTCCGAGCTCGACCGCCGCCGACTTCGTCATCCCGCGCACGGCGAACTTGCTGGCGCTGTAGGCGACGAGGCGCGGCAGGCCGCGCAGCCCCTCGACGGACGAGATGTTGATGATCGAGCCGCCGCCCGCGCGCTTCATCGCCGGGATGACGGCCTGCATGCCGAGGAACACGCCGACCTGGTTCACGTTGATCACCGACATGTAATCCTCGAGCGGCATGTCGGAGAGCTTCCCGAACTTGAGGACGCCGGCATTGTTCAACAGGATGTCGAGGTGTCCCAACGTGTTCTCGGCGGCGTCGACCGCGGCCGACCAATCCTCTTTGTTCGTGACGTCGAGATGGACGTAGAGGCCGGCCTCGCCGAGTTCGTCCGCCAGCGCCTTGCCCTCGTCGTCGAGGAGGTCCCCGATCGCGACGCGCCCGCCTTCCGTGGCGATCGCCCGCGCAGCCGCGGCGCCCTGGCCGCGCGCGCCGCCGGAGATCAGCGCGACCTTGCCGTCGAGACGGCTCCCCATGGTGGACCCCTAGATCCCCAGCCGGGTGGCGAGCAGCTCGCGGTGATAGGTCGGGTCGCCGAAGAGCAGCTCCGAGGACTTCGCGCGCTTGAAGTACAGGTGCGCGTCGTGCTCCCACGTGAACCCGATGCCTCCGTGCACCTGGATGTTCTCGGACGCGGCGAAGAAGAACGCCTCCGACGAGTAGGCCTTCGCGAGCGGAGCGACGGTGGCGAGCTCGTCGTCGTCCTTCGCGGCGACCCACATCGCGTAGTACGCGGCCGTGCGCGCGGACTCCACCTGTAACAGCATGTCGGCGCACTTGTGCTTGATGGCCTGGAACTGACCGATCGGGCGACCGAACTGGATGCGGTCCTTCGCGTACTGCACGGCCATGTCGAGGCAGCGCTGCCCGCCGCCGACGTTCTCGGCCGACAGGCAGACCGCGATCTGGTCGAGCGTCTTGCGCAGGGCCGGCCAGTCCTTGCCGGGATTGCCGATCGGCTCGGCGGGGACGCCGGCGAGCTCGAGGTCCGCCTGCTTGCGCGTCGGGTCGAGCGGCTCCAGCGCTTTGCGCGTCAGGCCCTCCGCGTCGCCGGAGACCGAGAACAGGCCGATGCCGTCTTCGCCGCTCGTCCCGGCGAGGCGCGCCGCGACGATGATCAGGTTCGCGGTCGCTCCGTCGAGGACGAATCGCTTCGTGCCGGTGATCGTGTATGCGTCGCCCTTCTTCTCGGCGACGGCCTCGATCCCGCCCGCGTCCCAGCGAGCGGAGGGCTCCGCGAGCGCCAGCGTGGCGATCGTCTCGCCGGAGGCGATGCCCGGCAGCAGCTTCTTCTTCGCGCCGTCCGTGCCCGCCGTGAGGAGGGCGTTTGCGGCCAGGCACACGGTCGAGAAGAACGGCGCGCACAGCAGCGCGCGTCCCATCTCCTCGAGCACGATCCCCAGCTCGACGAACGAGAAGCCCTGGCCGCCGAAGGCCTCGGGGACGTGCAGCCCGGCGAGCCCGAGCTCTTGCGACATCTGCTTCCAGACGGCCTCGTCGTACCCGTCGGCCGTCTCCATCAGACGGCGCACTTCTGTCGTGGGGGACTTCTCTTCGAGGAACCGCCGCATCGTCCGGCGGAGCTCCTCCTGCTCGTCGGTAAACGTGAACTGCATCGGTCCCCCTAGGGTTTCTCTGTCGAGACTATCCACATCGCGAAGAACTGCGAACCCCCGCCGTAGGCATGGCCCAGCGCCAGCGTCGCGCCGTCGACCTGGTGCTCACCGGCCTGGCCGCGGACCTGCATCGCCGCCTCGGCGAAGCGCAGCATGCCGGAGGCGCCGATCGGGTTGGACGAGAGCACGCCGCCGGACGGATTGATCGGCAGATCGCCGTCGAGTGCGGTCACGCCTTTGTCGGTGAGCTGCCAGCCCTCGCCCTCCGCAGCGAAGCCGAGGTTCTCGAGCCACATCGGCTCGAACCACGAGAAGGGCACGTAGATCTCGGCCAGGTCGATCTGGTTCCGGGGGTCCGTCACGCCCGCTTGCGCGTATACGTCCGCGGCGCAGTCGTGGCCGGCCCGCGGGTTGACCTCGTCGCGCCCGGCCATCCCCAGCGGCTCGCTGCGCACCGCCGTCCCGCGCACCCAGGCGGGCGGGTTCTTCCCGGCGTTGGCGTGCTTCTCGCTCGTCAGGACCATGGCACAGGCTCCGTCCGAGGACGGGCAGCACTCGAGGAAGCGGATCGGGTCCCACAGCATCGGCGACTCGGCGACCTTCTCGAACGAGATGTCGGGGATCCGCAGGTGCGCGTAGGGGTTCTTCATCCCGTTGACGCGATCCTTGACGGCGACCTCGATGCCGACGTGGTCGGGCGCTTTCGCGCGGCGGATGTATTCGCGGATGTGCGGCGCGAAGTAACCGCCGGCGCCGGCGACGAGCGTCGGCTGGAACGGGATCTTCGGCGCGAGCGCCCACATCGCGTTCGACTCCGACTGCTTCTCGAACGCGACCGTCAGCACGCGCTCGTAGAGCCCAGACGCGACGTGGTGCGCGGCGACGACGGCGGTCGAGCCGCCGACCGAGCCGGCCGTGTGCACGCGCAGCAGCGGCTTCCCGGCCGCGCCGAGAGCGTCGGCCAGGTACAGCTCTGGCATCATCACGCCCTCGAACATGTCCGGCGCCTTGCCCAGCACGACCGCGTCGATGTCGCCCCAGTCGATGTTCGCGTCGTCGAGCGCGCGCCGCGCGGCCTCGCGCACGAGCCCCGCGATCGAAACGTCCTCGCGCGCGGTGTCGTGCTTCGTCTGGCCGATGCCGACGACGGCGGTGGGCTCCATCACTCGCCCTCCAGAACGGCGACGAGGTTCTGCTGCAGGCACGGACCGCTCGTCGCATGGGCCAGCGCGCGGTTCGCTTGGCCACTACTGATGCGCGTCGCGGCCTCCCCGATCCGGATGAGGCCGGCGGCCATCATCGGGTTCGCGGCCAGCGCGCCGCCCGAGGGGTTGATCTTCGTCCCGTTCGGCTTCGCGAGTCCGAGCGCGTCGCGCAGGATCAGCTCCTGGTGCGTGAACGGCGCGTACAGCTCGGCGACGTCGACCGGGCCGCCGAACGCGCCGGCCGCTTCGGCCGCCGTCCGCGTCGACGGCGAGCTCGTCAGGTCGCGGACGCCCGGGTAGTGCGGCTCGACGCGGTGGTCGATGCCGCGGATCCAGGCCGGCCTCTTGCTCACCTTGCGCGCGAGGTCTCCGGCCGCGAGAACCACCGCGGCCGCGCCGTCCGATATCGGCGCGCAATCGGACCTCCTCAGCGGCGATGCTATGTATGGCTCGTTGAGTATCTGGTCGAGGTCGAAATCCCCGGTCAATTGCGCGTTGGCGTTGCCCTTCGCGTCGCGGCGGCTGCGCGCGGCGACCTCGGCCATGTCGCGCTCGGTGTGCGCGCCCGACTCGAGAAGCGCGCGCGCTTGCAGCGCGGCGAGCGAGATCGAGTCCGGCCACAGCGGCGCGAGGTAGTACGGATCGAGCTGACGCGAGAGGACATCCCTCAGCGATCCGGGCGACGACTTGCCGAACCCGTAGACGAGCGCGGAGTCGATCTCGCCCTCTTGGAGCAGCACCCATGCCTCGTAGAGAGCCCACGCGCCGTCCGCCTCGACGTGCGACTCGCGCACCGGCGGCCAGGCGCCGATCGCCTCGAGACCGTAGACGAAGGCGAACGGCTGCCCGGCCAGGTAGTCGGCGGACCCCGAGCACGTGAACCCGATCTCCTTCGGCGGTATCTCGGAGTTCGCCACTGCCTCCTGGATCACCGGCATGAGGATCTCGACCTCGTTCTGAACGGGGTTCGCGCGGACGCTGCGGGACTGAGCGAAGGAGACGACGGCGACGTCACGCATCGGCGCGCATCCTCTTCAACACGTCGTCGATCGGCGCGTCGGGCTCGCCCGTCGGGCGCCAGTGCTTGATCGTGTCCATCGAGTGCGTGCGCTCCGCCTCGGGCGCCCACACGGCCGCGACGCGGAGCCCCATGCGGACGTCGGCGGCCGCGATCTCCTGGATCAGCCCCGGGATCGGGATGTCGGCGCCGTCGAGCAGGATCGCCGCAGACGTGTACGGGATCACTATCGTCGCCCCGGCGAAGGGGACGTTGACGATGCAGAAGCTGGTGACGGTTCCGACGCTCGGAAGCTCGACGACCTCGGTCATCGGGATCCCGTCGCGCGCGCAGGCGCCGCTGCCGCCGCCGACGTAGACCTTGTGGCAGCGCTCGCAGCGCTCGCCCAGGATCTTCCCCTCCGCGAGGCCGTTGAGGAACCGCGATCGTGCGACGCCAGGCGTGTACTGGTACTCGAGCCGGATCGGCGTCTGAATGATCTCGACCGGATCGCTCATCAGACCTCCGGCTCGAAGCACTCGATGTCGAGGATGTGTCCGGCGCGCTCGTCGCGCCAGCGCGGGCGCACGCGCATGCCGGTTTTCATCGCGGACTCGTCGCCGGCGTCGACTGCGTGCAGCAACGCAGTGTCGGCGCCGTCGAGCTTGATGAGCGCCCACGCGAACGGTTTCTGCAGCGGGTTGTTCGAGCGCGGCTCGGCGAGCCATGTCCAGCTCGTCACGACGCCGCTAGGGCCGACCGGGACGAACTCTTTGAGCTCCTGGGCGGTCAGCGGGTCGTACTCGACGGGCGGGACGAGGACGCGGCCGTCGCTCGCGCGTATCCCTTCGAAACGCTTGTCGCGCAGTCCGGTCAGGAAGCGGCCGATGACGGGCCCGACGCTGCGCTTGTACGGGTACTCGAGGACGTGCAGCGCGGAGAGGACCTTGGGTTCGGCCATGGTCTCAGATCGCGCGCTCGCGGCCCGCCCAGTACGGGTCGCGAAGCTTGCGCTTGTAGAGCTTGCCGTTCGGATCGCGCGGCATCTCGTCGATGAAATCGAACGAGCGCGGGATCTTGTACTTCGCCAGGCGTTCGGCGCAGAACGCGGTCAGCTCTTGCGCCAGCGCGCCGTCGCCTGCGACGCCTTCGGCCGGCTGCACGACCGCCTTCACTTCCTCACCCCAGTCCTCGTGCGGGATGCCGAAGACGGCCGCGTCGCCGACCTTCGGATGCGAGAGAAGCGCGCCCTCGATCTCGGCCGGATAGATGTTCACGCCGCCCGAGATGATCATGTCGATCTTCCTGTCCATGAGGAACAGGTAGCCGTCCTCGTCGAGGTAGCCGATGTCGCCGACGGTGAAGAAGCCTTCGTGGCGAGACTTGGCGGTCTTCTCTTTGTCCTTGTGGTACTCGAAGGAGAAGTCGCCCATCTTGATCCACACGGTGCCCGGCGTTCCCGTCGGAACCTCGTTCTTGTCGTCGTCAAGGATGCGGATCTGCGAGATCGGCCACGGCTTGCCCACGGTGCCGGGCTTCTTCAGCCACTCCTCCGGCGTGACGAGCGTGCCGCCGCCTTCGGTCGCGGCGTAGTACTCGAAGATGACCGGACCCCACCAGTCGAGCATGCGGCGCTTTATCTCGATCGGGCACGGCGCGGCCGAGTGGATCATGCAGCGAAGCGAATCCAGCTTGCGCTTGTTGCGCTCGGACTCGGGCAGCGCCAGCAGGCGGTGGAACTGCGTCGGAACCATGTGGCTCGTCGAGACCTTGTAGCGCTCGATCAGACGCAGCGTCTCCTCCGGCGTCCACTTGTCCATCAGCACGATGGCGTGCCCCATGTGCAGCGAGCTCGACGCGAAGCGCAGCACGGCCGTGTGGTACAGCGGCGAGACGACGAGATGCACGTTGTCGTCCTTCGGCATGATTCCGAACAGCATCAGGAAGAGGCCGTTGAGTTCGGCGTTCGTGTCGGGGTCGACCTGGACCGGCGGGCGGCGGACGCCCTTCGGGCGGCCGGTCGTCCCGGCCGTGTAGTTCATGATGTCGCCGGTCGCGCGTTCCTCGGGCAGCGAATCCTTCTGTCCCGCTTTGGCATCGGCGTACGCTCGGAAGCCGCGGATGTCGCCGCCGACGGCGAAGCGTCCGTCGGCCGGGAACGACGCGTCCTCCGCCGCTCCCGCGCCGGCCTCGCCGCAGCGCGCGTGGCACACGAAGGCCTTCGCCTCGGAGTCCTGCAGGATGTACGCGATCTCCGGTGCCGTCAGGTGGTAGTTGATCGGCACGAGGTACCAGCCGGCCTGCATCACCGCGAGGTAGACCTCGATCATCGCGGCGGAGTTCGGCAGCACGGTGGCGACGGTGTCGCCCGGCTTCAGCCCGAGCGCGCGCAGGCCGTGCACGAGCTTGTCGCATTCGGCCAGCAGCTCGCCGGCGGTCATCTCGGCGCCCTCGGGATCGACGAGCGCGAGACGGCCGGGATCGGACTGCGCAACGTTCCAGAACCCGAGCTCACCCACGACGGGCGAAATTAGAACACGTTCTCATTCTGGCTGGCAACCCGGACCGGTCGCTACGCTTCGCCGCAGCCCGTTCCGAGCGTCAGGGGGACGCCGTGCCTGTGCCGCCGGACGAATTCCCGATCCACCAAGTGCCGCTGTCGCTGCGCCACCCGGGGACGACCGACCGCAACTTCTACGACCGCTCGTACTTCAACGCCCACGACCGGACCGGCGAGATCTTCCTGGTCACGGGCCTCGCCGTCTACCCGAACCTCGGCGTCATCGACGCCTACGCGACCGTCCGCGTGGGCGACCGGCAGTGGGCCGTGCGATGCTCGGACGCGCTCGGGGAAGACCGCATGGACCAGCGGGTCGGGCCCTACCGCGTCGAGGTGCTGGAGCCGCTGCGGCGCATCCGCGCGGTCTGCGACGCGGCCGAGCAGGGGATCGCGTTCGACCTCACGTGGGACGGCTCGTTCCCGCCCGTGGACGAGCCGCGCCACGTGATGCGGTCGGGTCCGAAGACCATCCTCGACGCGCAGCGGTTCGCGCAGGTCGGGACGTGGAGCGGCACGCTCGAGGTCGGCGGCGACCACATCGCCGTCGATCCGGCCCGCTGGGTCGGCACCCGCGATCGGTCGTGGGGGATCCGGCCGGTCGGCGATCCGGAGCCGGCGGGCCGGGCGGCCGACGAGCCGATGGAAGGCTTCTGGTGGCTGTACGTCCCGATCCGCTTCGACGACCACGCGTTGATCGTCATCGTCCAGGAACTGCCCGACGGCCACCGCACACTGAACGAGGCGATCCGCGTGCGGGCGGACGGTCACGTCGAGCAGCTCGGCTGGCCGCAGATCGAGATCCGCTACCGCTCCGGCACGCGTCATCCGGAACACGCGACGCTGTCCTTGACGGAACGAGACGGCAAACCCGTCACCGTCGAGATCGACACGCTCGGGTTCGTTGCGCTCAACGTCGGCGCCGGGTACGGCGGCGATCCCGAGTGGGGTCACGGACGCTGGCGCGGTCGCGACTGGATCGAGGGCGCCGTGTACGACCTCACGGATCCGGCGGTCGCAGGCCGCGTCCCCTTCGGCGTGGTCGATCACGTCGCGCGTGCGACGTGCGACGGGGCCGAGGGTTGGGGCCTCTTCGAGCACGCGACGTTCGGGCGCCACGACCCGTCGGGGTTCGCGGACTGGGGCTCGGTCGCGCCCTGACACGGTTGAGAGCAACCACGAGAACGTGTTCTAATCCGTGCCCTACCTAAGCGGAGGTGCGGGATGAGAGCTGCTGTTCTTCCCGGGTTGAACGAGCAACTCGACGTTCGCGACGACGTGCAAGCGATCGGTCCCGGGCCCGGCGAGGTCCGTATCCGCATCGTCGCGACGGGTGTGTGTCACTCGGATCTCTCCGCGCAGAACGGGACGCTCCCCCAGCCGGTCCCGGCGGTCCTCGGTCACGAGGGCGCCGGTGAGATCGTGGCCATAGGCGAAGGCGTGTCCAGTGTCGGCGTCGGCGATCACGTCATCGTCTCTTGGGTCCCGCCGTGCGGGCAGTGCAAGTTTTGCGTGCGGGGACAGCCGAACCTGTGCCAAACGCTCTTCATCGCCGGGGCCGTGGCGCAACGGTTCCTCGCGGGCGACCAGCCGATCTTCGGCTTCGCCGGCACCGGCACGTTCGCGGAGGAGGTCGTGGTCCCCGCCCAAGCCGCGATCAAGATCGACGACGACGTGCCGCTCGACGTCGCGTCGCTGATCGGGTGCGGCGTGATGACAGGCGTCGGCGCGGCTCTGAAGACCGCGCGCGTCGCGCCCGGATCCTCGGTGCTCGTGTTCGGATGCGGCGGAGTGGGCATCAGCGTGATCCAGGGTGCGCGCATCGCGGGGGCAGCCGAGATCGTCGCCGTCGACCTGGTTCCCGAGAAGCTCGAGATGGCGAAGCAGTTCGGCGCGACCCACTCATCGAAACCCGACCAGCTCAACGATCTCGCGGCGTCGATCACCGGCGGCGACGGGTTCGACTACGGATTCGAGGTCATCGGGCGGCCCGAGACGATCCGCTCTGCGTACGACGCGACGCGCCGGGGCGGGACCACGGTCGTGGTCGGCGCCGGCGGCATGGACGCCATGGTCACGTTCAACGCGTTCGAGCTCTTTTACACCGAGAAGAAGATCCTCGGCTGCTTCTACGGCTCCGCCGACGTGCGAACGGACTTCCACATGCTGCTCCGTCTCTGGCGCACCGGCAGGCTCAAGCTGGAGGAGATGATCACGAAGCGCCTCGACATCTCCGACATCAACGATGCGTTCGACGCCTGCATGAGCGGGCAGGTCATCCGCCAGGTCATCGAGTTCAAATAGCGCGCGGGCGCCATTGGCTCCATCCCCAGCGCCGGGAGGTTTACGCGCTGAGAGGATCAGGCCATCATGGCGCGGACGGCGCTTCGGACCTGATCGATCGAGACGCCGACGTCGTCACATATCGAGCCGAGGTTGAGGAAGATCCTCTCGCCGTGCACCAGGCCGTCGACGTAGGTCGCGATCGTGACGCCGCTCGTGATCTCGAGCGGTCCAACGTTCCCCGATGTGCCGAGGAACAATCCCGGTACCGTGACCCGGTAGGTCCCCCAGGTGACGACGACGTCCTCCCCGAACGCCCACGCGTCCACGTTCATCGTCGCGTCGCGGAACATGTGGAAAAGCTGCTCGTAGTATCTCTCGACGCCGTCCCTGCCGTTGGCGCGTAGACCGAAGGCGAGGTCTTCCACGTAACACTCGTCGTGGAACGTTGCCATGACCGCGTCGAGGTCGTGCGCGTTCACCGCGAGCAAGTGCGCCTCGTACGCGGCGCGTAACTCGTCCGGAGTCATGGCCACCGCTCCGGCCATCAGGACGCGATCGACGTCTACGCCGTCCCTTCGATCCGCGCCTTGATCCTTTCGAGATCCTTGGCGAGGTTGCTCGGCGCCATCTTCTTCAGCACGGGTCCGGCGAGTCTCGTAGTGAGCGCCGGCTTGATGAACTCCAGAACCTTCGACACCTTCGTCGAGCCGCCTTGATCTTCGAGATCGAACGTGTTGCGGCTGTGTCCGGTGTTGCCCTTCGTCTCGGTGACGAACCGCTTGTTCACGACGTATTCGGTGACCG
>JBIOTQ010000147.1:0-13473 GCA_044866075.1 Actinomycetota bacterium
CCCCGACTCCTCTCCTCGCGTTAGGCCTTCTTGCGCGCCGTGCGGGTCGAGATCACGTACGCCGCGGCTCCGAGAAGGACCAGAGCCAGGGCGAACAGGGCCAGACGGATAACGTCGGCGCCCGTCCTCGTGAGCTTCTTCCCGAGGACCGTGGCCCCCGGCGAGGTGGCCGTCTCGCTCGGAAGAACCGACACGCCGGGGCTCGGCGATTCCGACTCGCTCGGCGACACGCTCGGCGACGGACTGGTCGACGGCGTCTCGCTTGGTGTCGGAGTCGGTGTCGTCGGCGTCGACGTCGGCGAGGACGGGCTCGGCGACGGACTCGGGCTGGACTCGACGTCGTAGCAGAACGAGATGTGGCTGATCTGGTTCGTCTGTCCCTCGCCCGGCGACGTCAGGCCGGTGTCGCTCGTCTCCTCACCCGGGTCGCTGTCGCTGGTCGGGTCGTCGTACCGGTACAGGTACGAGCCGGCGGAACCCGCCTTTACGAACACCGCGTCGATGCCGATGTTGGAGCTCCAATCGAACGTCTTCGTGTCGAAGTTCGTGATCGTCACGGTCAGAGTGCCGTCGGACTTGGTGCCGTTCCCCGGAGGATCGACCTTCAACTCCTTCCACGTCTGACCGGCCTTCGCGAACTCCGAACAGGTATGGTTCGTGGCTCCCGAGATGAACTCCGGTGTCACCTTCGCCGCGAACGCGGACAGGGCGGCGAACAACACCACCGCGATGACGACGGATGCGAGCGCGATGCCTTTGACACTTCGCGCGAAAGTCTTTGCCCCTGGCATGAAGCCCCCCTTTGTTGGTCAGCGCCGACCGAAGCGACCCATATCCAACACGACTCTGCGAACTGCGCAAGTCGGCGTGTAGAGGACTTGCGTCCCTTTCTACTGCCCTAACCGCATCATCCCTACGAATGATTCAACGAAAACGTCGAGGACAACGGGAGAACAGAGGATGAACCAGGCGGAATCCGGTCGGAGGGGACGGCGACGCGGGCTAGGAGCCCTGCGTCACGCGGAAGAGCTGCTCGAACCAGTTCGGTTGGTCGAGCAGGAGATGGAAGTCGAGGAGATCGTCGTGCGTGAAGGCGGGGCCCGAGTGCTCCTCGAGGACCTCACCGGGAAGCTCCCACACGACGGCTTTCACGCCGCCGGAGATCAACAGCTGGATCACGCGGTCGTCGGCGGGCTTCTGGATGTCGGTCGCGCAGCTGGGGCAGCCGAACACGTAGTAGGACGCGGCGGCGTGGGTGCAGACCCTCAGCTCGATGTCGTCGGGCGTGAGTTCGACCTCACCGCACGACGGGCACGTGGCTTTGATGGTGGTCACCTGGGCTCCACGCTTCGGGCGTCCAAACATCCTCGCCCTCGATATCGGCAGAGCCATGAGCCGCTTGAGTAGCACGTTCGGGGGATAACCACCGCCCGAAAGACCTCCTTCGGACCAAGCGGACACCCCGCAGGCTAGAACCTTCATCGGACCACTCGCACCGCCGATATATCTCACGAAAGCGGGCGGGAGCCCGCCTCCCTCTCAATCGATGAGCAAACGACCGGGACACGACCAGATCCAACGAGCCCGCTGGCAGCTGTGGGCCGTTACCTTCGCCATCCTCGGGAGCCTGGCCGGCGTGTTGGTCTTCGTCTCCGGCGGGAACATCAGCGCGCCGCGGCTCGATCCCCTCCCCCAAGGCACGCTGCGCGTCGCGCTCCTCGGGCTCATCGTGGCCTTCGTTCTCTACGCCGTCGATCGCGAACGCCATCTGCGCCACCTGGCCGACCGGCTGACGGAGGAAAAGATCGAAAGCACGCAGCTATCGACGCGCGTGGAATACCTGGCGGAGCTACAGCGCGAGCGCGACACGACCGCGCTGCTGCTCGACGGCGCGGCCGACGGCATCGTCGTGGTCGACGAGCATCTGCGCCTGCTGCGCTACAACGCGGCGATGCAGGCGTTATGCGGTCACCCGCGGGATCGCGTCCTCGGCGGCGTCGCGCCGGTCGTCCTCCAGTTCGCGTCGACCGACGGCGCGTCGCTCCACGGCGCCGACTATCCTCTCGCGGCCGTCTTTTCCGACGGCGCGCCGCGGGCGATGGAGCTCCTGCTCCGGCAGCCCGACGGCGCGAACCGCTGGATCTCCGGCACGTTCTCGCCGGTGCGCGATCCGTCGACGGGTCAGCCGGTCCTCGCGCTGGCGATCCTCCGCGACATCACACAGCAAAAGGAGATCGAACAGCTGCAGCGCGATTTCGTCTCGATCGTCTCGCACGAGCTGCGGGCGCCGCTGACCGCGATCAAGGGCTTCGCCAAGACGCTCGTCATGAAGGACGAGGAGCTGGCCCCGGCGACCCGGCGCGAGTTCCTCTCGACCGTGAACGAGCAGGCCGAACGCCTGGCCCGCCTCGTCGACGACCTGCTGCAGGTCTCCCGCATCGACTCGAAACGCGTCCGCGTCGAGTGGACCGAGGTCGCCGTCGATGAGCTCGTCCGGGACCTCATGAGCCAGTTCCACTCGAAGTGGGGCTCGCGTCGCATCCTCATCGACGCGGAGCCGCACCTGCCTCTCGTGCGGGCCGATCGGTCCAAACTGGAAGAGGTTCTCATCAACCTCATCGACAACGCAATCAAGTATTCGCCCGAGGGGACGCCGGTGCGGGTCACCGCGCGCGGGGTCGGCGACGAGGTCGAGGTCGACGTCGAGGATCGCGGCATCGGGATCGCCCCCGAGGACGTCGCGCAGCTGTTCCAGAAGTTCCAGCGGATCACCACGCCGGCGACCCGCGACATCGGCGGCACGGGACTCGGGCTCTACATCGTCAAGGGACTCGTCGAGGCGCACGGCGGCCGCGTGTGGGTCGAGAGCATCCCCGGCGCCGGGTCGACGTTCGCGTTCACCGTGCCGCGCGCGCGGGCGGCGGTCCTGCGCGAGGAAGCGCCGGCATGAAGCGGCTCCGCGCGTTCCAACCCCAGCCGGCCGAGCAGCCGGCGTCCACGACCCCGGAGGAACTGACCGCGTTCCTCGAGGCGAGCCGCGCGGCCAACGAGCCATCCGATCTGTCCGGCCGCCTCGACCGCATCCTGGCCGCCGCCCTGCGCTTGCTCGGCGGCGACGAAGGCTCCATCCAGCTGCTCGACGAGTCCGGCGCCGTGCTCGAGATCGTCGCCGCGCGCGGTATCCCGGAAGAGGTCGTCCGAACGGTCCGCGTTCCGGTCGGACACGGGATCTCGGGACACGTCGTCGCGACGGGCACCGCGCTCTTGTTACCGTCGGCCGTCGACGTCCAGCGGTTCGTCGGCTTCGTCGAGAAGGAGCGTCAGATCCACGGGGCCGTCTGCGTCCCTCTGCGGGCGCGCGGCCGGACGATCGGCGTGCTGAACGTCGACCTCATGAACGCGGGACGCCGCTTCTCGGATCACGACCTCCACATCGCCACCCTGTTCGGCGAGAACGCCGCGCTGGCGATCCAGGACTCGAAGCTGCTCGGCAACGCCGAGCGCTACGCGCGCGAGTTGGAGGGCTTGCGCGGGGCGAGCGTGCGTCTCGCCGCCACCCTCGACATCGAAGAGGTCGGCGACGCCGCCCTCGGCGAGGCCCTCGGCCTCGCGGGATCGACGGCGGGGTTCCTGGTGCTCGCCGGCGGCGTCGGCCGGAACCTCGAGCTCGCGCGCTACAAAGGACTCTCCCGCTCGGCGCTGCGCGACGTGATCGCCACGCCGGGGTTCCGGACCTGCTTCGACCGCAGCGACGCCGTCGTCATCCGGCAGGTCGCCTCGGACCCGGTGTTCGCGCCACTGACCGCCGACATCGGGTCCTGGCCGCTCGCGCTGATCCCCTTGCGCAGCGCCGAAGGCGCGGCCGGCGGACTGCTGGGCGTCGCGCTTCCGAGTGGCGAGGACGGGCGCGTCGTGCGCACGGTGTCGACCTTCGCCCTGGAGGCCGGGCTTGCGCTGACCAACGCGATGCTGTATCGCGAGATCCTCACCCGCGAGGAAGAGCTCGAGACGATCGTCTTCAGCGTCCGGCTGCCGATCCTGCTCGTCGACGACCACGGCCTCTTCCGCGCGATCAACCCGGCGGCCGCCGAGACCTTCCGCATCTCCCCCGACTTCGAGCTGGGGCAGCCGGCGCGCGGGAAGCTGCCGGCTCCCGTCGAGGAGCTGCTTCTCGACGAGACCGACGACGTCCTGCGCGAGGTCACCCTATCGGTCGACGGCCAGCCCCGCGCGTTCCGCGCGCGCGCCTCGCGCGTCTCGGTCGGCAAAGCGCAGGGCGGCCGCGTCCTGGCGCTGGACGACGTGACGGCCGAGCGCGAGTTGGAGCAGCGGAAAGCCGACTTCCTCGCCGTGATCGGCCACGAGCTCCGCACGCCGCTGACGATCATCAAAGGCTTCTCGTCGACGCTCCGCCGGCGCGGCCACGAGATGGACGACGAGGCCCGCGCCGACGCCCTCGAGCGTGTCGGCGTCCAGGCCGAGCGGCTCGAGCGCCTGATCGAGGATCTCCTCTACGTGTCGCGGATCGAGACCGCGCGGCCGCCGCTTCGCGTCGCGTGGGACGACCTCGTCGAAGCGGCCACGCACGTGATCGACGAGTTCCGGCGCCGCGACTTGGCGCGGCCGATAACGCTCCGATCGGGCGTGCCGCAAATCCCTCTGCAGATGGATCGCACGAAGGTCGAACAGATCCTCTACCACTTGATCGACAACGCATTGAAGTACTCCGAAGCCGGCACGCCCGTCACGGTCGAACTGGCGCCCACGGACGAGGAAGTGCGCGTCACCGTGATCGACCGCGGGGTCGGGATCTTCTCCGGCGACCTGCCCCGCCTCTTCCGCGCGTTCGGGCAGCTCGACTCGAAGTCGACCCGCCGACATGGAGGCACGGGGGTCGGGCTCTACGTGTGCAAGACGCTCGTCGACGCGCTCGGCGGCCGGATCTGGGCCGATTCCACGCTCGGCAAGGGCTCGAAGTTCTCGTTCACCGTGCCGAAGGTCCCGCCGGTCGCGCCGACAACCGGCGAGTAGTCGCCCGCGGGATCGTCCGTCTCACCATCGGACGCGGTGGTGGAGGTGAACGAAGCCGGACGCGAACCGGAGGACGTCCAGCAGGTCCAGGGCGAACCGCACATCGTTCGGGAGAGCTCGTTTGCCGCCCCCGACCACGACGGGCGCGAGGAACAGATGGATCTCGTCCACGAGTCCGGCCGTCATCGCCTGCGCCGCGAGATCCGCCCCGCCGACGATGAGGTCGTGGCGCGACGACGCCTTCATCTCCCGCACGGCGCCGGGATCGAAGTCGCGCTCGATCCGCGTCCGGGCGCTCGAGATCGTCTCGAGACTTCTTGAGTAGACGACCTTGTCGGCCGCCTGCCAGATGGCAGCGAAGTCCAGCGCGACGGGAGGCTGTCCGGTCTCGGTGTGGGCCGTCTCCCAGTAGACCATCATCTCGTACATCCGTCGCCCGTAGAGATGGGTTCCGACCGGCCGTATGAGGTCGTTGACGAAGGCGTGCACCTCGTCGTCGGGCTCGGCCCAGTCGAAGGCGCCGTTCTCGTCCTCGATGTACCCATCGAGCGACGCGATCGCCGAGTAGATCAGCTTCCCCATGGCACGATCTCTAGCGCGTGTACCCCGCGAGGGTGCGCGCGGCGGCCTCCCGCACGCGGTCGCCGAGGACATCGGGCGCGACGACCTTCACCGCGTCCCCCAGCCGCAGCACGAGCCGTTCGAGCCACTCGAGGTGCGACGTCCGCAGCGTCAGGCGTGTCCACCCGTCTTTCCGCTGCTCGGCGCGGTCGTGCGGAGTGACCTCGAGCACCCATCCCGCATCGGGTGAGACGTCGAGCGTGACCTCGATGTCGCGCGCCGACGGAACGAACAGCCGGCCGGCAGCGGCGCGTTCGGGGTCGAAGTCGCCGGGCGGCGCGAACGTCTCGCCCGTCGGGGCGAGGTCCTTGATGCGGTCGACGCGGAAGAGCCGTTCCTCGCCGCTGGCGCCGTCGTGGGCCAGCACGTACCAGTTGCCGAGCGTGGAGAACACGACGTACGGATCGATCTCGCGCTCGGTGATCTGATCGCGGCCGAACGAGTAGTAGGTGACGCGCAACCGCTTGCGATCCGCGATCGCGTCGCGCAGATCGGCCAGCAGCGGCTCGGCCCCGGTCCCCTCGAGCTCGACCGCCACGCGCGAAGCGAGGTCGGCGGCGGCCGCCGCCTCCTCGGGGGAAAGAGCTTCCTCGATCTTCGCGAGCGCACGGTGCAGTGAATCGCCCTCGGTGAGGCCGGGCAGCGACGCGAGAGCCCGTCCCATGACGAGCAGGGACACGGCCTCCCACCGCGTCAGCCGCAGGGGACGGGACAGGTAGTCCGCCGCAGCCAGGTGGATGTGGTCGCCGTCGATCCAGGCCTCGATCATGTCGCCCGGACCGAAGGGCGGCAGGCCGCACACGATCAAGAGCTCGAGGTCGCCGACGAGGTCCTCACGCGTGATCTTGAAGCGCTCGCAGACCTCGTCGACGGTGGCGCCCGGATGCGCCATCACCCAGGGGACGAGCATCAGAAGACGTTCGAGGCGCGGGCTCGCGCCGAGCCGCGGCATCAGCCGGCCGCCCGTTCGAGGCGCGCGACGATCTCGGCGCGCAGGTCCTCGGGTTCACTCACCACGGCATCGGCGGCGAAGCCGAGGATCCACGACGCGAACATCTCCCGGTCCCCGACCGGGAACGCCATCTCCACCCAGCCGTCGTCGCGCTCGGCGAGCCGCCGGGCCCCGGTACGCCGCTCGACCCACCAGGCGGTCTCCGGCGCGAACGCGACGCGCGCCTCGGCGGTCGCCTCTCCCTCCCACGGGCCGCGCGGGATCGCGGAGGCGATGTCCTGCGGCGGCTCGAAGTCCGGGTCCTTCCCGGCGGCCACGCGGATCTTGCCGTCGATGCGGTCGAGCTTGAAGTGCCGCACCTCGCCCCGGAGATGGTCGAAACCGGCGAGGTACCACGCGCCGCGGTTGCGAAGAGCGTAGGGATCGACCGTGCGTTCCTGTGCATCTCCTCCCCCGCCGCGCCGGTAGCGGAACGTGACCTTCTTCCGGCGGGCGATCGCATCGAAAAGCGTCGCGAGGCCGGGCGCCGACGCGTCGACGCGCGCCTGGAGCCAACCCGTCGCGTCCGCGTCGTCGTCCTCGGCGTGACTGGCGAGCGACAGCTTCATGAGTGCCCGGTCGGGATCGCCGGGCACCGCCTGCCCCTGCCAGGCTTGGGCGGCGAGCCACAGCGCCGCGCGCTCGTCGGCGCTGAGGTCGAGCTCCGGAAGCGTCGCGCGCTCTTTCCGGATCAGGTATCCCTCTTCGGCCTCCCACGCATCGGTCGCGACGCGTTCGAGGGGGAGCCCGATCTCGCGCAGCTCCTCCTTGTCGCGCTCGAACATGCGCTTGAAGGCCACATCCGAGTCGCCGTAACCGGGGATCTTCGCGCGGATCTCGTCGGTCGTCAGCGGACGACGCGTCTCGAGCAGCAGCGCGATGAGGTTGACGAGTCGCTCGGTCTTGTTGGCCACCCGGCCATGCTAGAGGAGCCCCGTGCACGCCTCCAGCATCTCGAGCGGGACGCACGGGTAGTCTGTCCCGACGTGATCAGGATCAGGCGCGGAAAGGCGCTCGAGGTCGACCGTTCGCGCCCGGGTGTGTTTTCGATCGTGGTCGAGGTCGAGGGCTCGAAGGCGCGTGCGATCGCGTACGAGGAGCTGACCGGAGCGGTCTCGCCGGGCGACACGCTCATCCTCAACACCGGCGCCGTCGCGCTCGGGCTGGGCACCGGCGGAGTGCACTTCGTCATCGCGGTCGAGGGCGGCGCCGACACCGATCCGTCCGGTTCGGGGCACGCGATGAAGCTGCGCTACACGCCCGTGCAGCACGCGGTTCTTCCGGTCGAGGAAACGCATCGCGGCCATCTCGATGCGTTCCAGGGTCTCGAGGGGTTCCCGATCATCGTCGCGTCGCTCCACAGCGCGCTGGCGCCCGCGTGTATCGCGGCCAAAGTCGCGCGCCCGGAGGCGCACGTGGCCTTCGTGATGACCGACGGCGGCGCGTTGCCGATCGCGTTCAGCGAGATCGTCGCGACGCTGAAGGACGCCGGTCTGCTGGACGTCACGATCACGACGGATCAGGCCTTCGGCGGCGACCTCGAAGCGGTCAACAAGTTCACCGGCATGATCGCAGCACGGACCGTGAGCCAGTCCGACGTCGTGATCATCGGAGCCGGGCCCGGGCACCTCGGGACGGCGTCCCGATACGGGTTCGCGTCGATGGAGACGGGCGAGGTCGTCAACGCCGTCGCGGCGCTCGGGGGCCGCGCGATCCTCGCGCCCCGGCTCTCGTTCGCCGACGAGCGCAGCCGTCATCACGGACTGTCGCACCACACGGTCACGGCTCTGGGCGTCGCGGCGCTCGCCGGCGCCGAGATCGCTTTGCCGCCTCTCTCGCCGGAGCGGCGCGAAGCGATCGTCGCGCGGCTCGAGGAGGCGAAGCTGCTCGACTTCCATCGCCTCGTCGAGGTGGATCTCGGCGAGGAGGTCGAGGACGCGTTGCGGTCGGCAGAGGTGCCGCTCACGAGCATGGGACGATCGTTCGCCGACGACCCCGATTACTTCCGCGCGGCCGCGGCCGCGGCCGTGCTCGCCGTCCGCGGCAACGACGCGGTAGCCTCGCGGTCGTGATCATCGATTCGCTCGACGTCGACGTCGCCGAATTCGAACGGCGCACCGGCTGGGCGCTCAAGCCGCAAGGCGCGTGCAAGGCGGAGATGTGCGTCCCCCTCTTCCAGCCTGTGGCGCAGCGCGTCGACGCGCGACTGCTCTCGGAGCGTTTGGGGATGCCGCTCGTCGCCGACGAGAAGCACGGTATCTGGGCGCTCGGACCCGACGGCGTCTCAGGACGCGCACTCGCGAGCGCCGAGGCCCCCGAGCTCGTCCTCCCGGACCGCGACGGAGCCGAGTTCCGCCTCTCGTCGCTCCGGGGCCTGAAGGTCTTCCTGCTCGCCTGGGCCTCCTGGTGAGGCTGCCGCTTCGACCTGCCCGTGTGGCAGGAGGTGCGGCAAGAGCTGCGGCCGAAGGGCCTGGAGGTCGTCACGATCGCGCTCGACGTCGGGGGTGTGGACGCGGCCGCGCACTTCATCGATCGCGCGAACCCCGAGCATCCGTCCCTGATCGATCAGCAGCACTTGCTCGATGAGCTGTTCGGCGTCGTCAACGTCCCGAGCGGGATCTGGATCGACGAGGACGGCATGATCGTGCGGCCGCCCGAGCCGGCGTGGCCGGGCCGGGCCGTCTTCCGGGAGAAGATCCCGAAAGAGATGCCGCCCGACGCCGACCCCTGGGTCGTGAAGGCGCTGAACCTCACGAAGCAGCTCCGGCACGACCCCGAGCGCTACCTCGCGGCACTCCGCGACTGGGCCGACAACGGCGCCTCGAGCCGCTTCGCGCTTTCTCCCGACGAGGTGGTCGCGCGCTCGCGCCCACGCCCGCCGGAGGCGGCCGAAGCGGCGGCGCACTTCGAGCTCGGCCAGCACCTCCACCGCCTCGGCTTCGCCGACGACGCCGTCCCGCACTTCCGCGAGGCGCATCGTTTGCAGCCCGACAACTGGACCTACAAGCGGCAGGCGTGGTCGTTCGTGGACGTGCTGCAACGACCGACGGACGTATACGAAGGCGACTGGGCCGGCGACGTCGAGAAGTTCGGCCCGGAGAACTACTACCCGGCGTCCGACATCTAGTCGCCGCTCGGAGGCGGCAGCGCTTCCATCCCAAATCGTTCGGCCATGACGCGGAGATCGTGTCGATCGCGCTCCGTCCACTCGTAGCCGAGGTGGAACCTCAGCTGTAGGTCCGCGCTGAGGCACCGAACCTCGTGGCCCGCGATCTCGCCCCGAGCCGTGAGATCATCGGCCGGGTAGCGGCCCCATCGTCGGGCGGAGTCGGAGAGTTGCTGCCATCCGTTGCCTCGCCGATCGAACAGCAGCGGATGCAGATCGATCGTGCGGCCGTCGAGGTCCTTCAGGACGTATCGGGCGGGCGCGCCCGGCCGCGTGTCGCGATCATGACGGTAGCCGAGTCCGGCGAGGATCTGCCGCGCCGTTTCGATCGTCCCGCGATCGACGGCGAGGTCCAGGTCGCGATGAGGCCGCGTTTGCTCTCCCACGAGCGCGTCGATGCCCCACCCGCCCTCGACCCATGCGTTCACGCCGCCGTCATGCAGCCGTTGCATGATCGCAACGACGTCCCCTCCCTCCATCGCGACGTCGGAGCCCCCGGATCGTGGTACATCGGTCGCCGCGATGAGGCCCTTTTCGTTGAGGACCCATCGACCATGCGATGCGGCTTCCGCATGAGCGGTTGACAGCGCAGCGGCTGCATCGGCACCCGCGACGGCCACGACATCTCCCCGCTCGCGATGCGCGTCGGAGGTTCGCATCCAGAAATCGGCTTCCCACGTCCACCTGCGTGCCGCCCGTTCCCTGAGGACGTGCGGAAACGTTGGACGCGGCAGCTTCCCGACGAGGACGCGACCCAGGGCGAGTTCGCCGACGAGCGCGTAGGTGGGCATGCCGACGAGGTAACCCGGGACGCGACGGATATCGAACTCTCCTCGTTCTGCTCTCGAAAGCTCGGTCTCGACGAGCGCGAGATCTCGATAGATGAGATCCACTTTGACGCCGTCGACGCGCAGCCACGCGCCGCCGTGCATCGGTTCGGCCCAATCTCCCGGAGCGAAGACCTCGCCCTCGAAGCCGAGCGCCCGGACGTCCCCCGGGTCGAGGTCGCCGCGGTAGTAGACGCCGAAATCCCAGTCGGAGTTTTCGCGGTGCGTTCCTTGGGCGCGCGATCCCCCCAGCGAGACGGCTACCACACCCGGGATGCGCGACAGAGTTTGCGCGAGAGATTCCATGTGACCCTCCTCGGCACAGAACAACGCCTACGGTCGAGGCGTTCGGCCAGAAGAGGCTTAGGTCACATGGCTCGTTCAGACGTTACATCAGCGCGATCAGCTTCTCCACGCGCTCGTCGTGCGCCTTGAACGGATCCTTGCAGAGGACCGTGCGCTGTGCCTGGTCGTTGAGCTTCAGGTGCACCCAGTCCACCGTGAAGTCGCGGCGCCGCTCCTTCGCCGTACGGATGAACTCACCGCGCAGGCGCGCGCGCGTCGTCTGCGGCGGCTCCCGCATCGCCGTCTCGATCTTCGCCTCGTCGAGCACACGCTCCATGTGCCCCCGGCGCTGCAGCAGGTAGTAGAGCCCGCGCCGCCGGTTCACGTCGTGGTAGGCGAGATCGAGCAGCGCCACTTTCGGGTGCGCGAGCGAGTACCCGTGCTTGGCGCGGTACTGCTCGATCAGATGCAGCTTCGTCACCCAGTCGAGCTTCCCATCTAGGGGATCGAGGTCCTGCGCCTCGAGCGACTTCAAGGCCTCCTCCCACATCCCGAGGATCTTCGTCGCGAAGCCGTTGATCCCGCGGCGATCGACGAACTTCCGTGCCCGGTCGAAGTACTCCATCTGGATCTCGATCGCGCTCATCTCGCGGCCGCTGACGAGCTTCACGCGGCGGCGACAGGTGATGTCGTGGGAGATCTCGCGGATCGCGCGGATCGGGTTCTCGAGGGTGAGGTCGCGCATGACCGTTCCCTCCTCGACCATGCGCAGGATCAGGTCCGTCGCACCGATCTTCATGAGCATGGTGTACTCGCTCATGTTCGAATCTCCGACGATCACATGCAGGCGGCGGTAACGCTCGGCGTCGGCGTGCGGCTCGTCGCGCGTGTTGATGATCGGACGGCTGCGCGTCGTCGCGCTCGAGACGCCCTCCCAGATGTGCTCCGCGCGCTGCGCGAGGCAGAACAACGCGCCGCGCGGTGTTTGCAGAACCTTGCCGGCGCCCGCGAAGACCTGCCGCGTCACGAAGAACGGGATCAGGATGTCGGCGAGCTTCTGGAACTCGCCGTAGCGCGACACGAGGTAGTTCTCGTGACACCCGTAGGAGTTCCCCGCCGAGTCGGTGTTGTTCTTGAAGAGGTAGATGTCGCCGGAGATGCCCTCCTCGTGCAAACGGTGCTCGGCCGCGGCGAGCAGCCCTTCGAGGATCCTCTCCCCCGCCTTGTCGTGCGCGACCAGGTCGGGGATGTCGTCGCATTCGGGGGTCGCGTACTCGGGATGGGAGCCGACGTCGAGGTAGAGACGGGCGCCGTTCTCCAGGAAGACGTTCGACGAGCGGCCCCAGGACACGACGCGCCGGAACAGATAGCGCGCGACCTCGTCAGGCGACAGGCGGCGCTGCCCGCGGAACGTGCACGTGACTCCGTACTCGTTCTCGAGGCCGAAGATACGGCGTTCCATCCCGGGCAGTGTAGCGCCGGCCGGAACGACCGTACGGGGTGGGCGGGGTGGAACCGAGGCGGTTCCCCAAGCTCAGCATAAAATCGGGCGGTGCTTTCGGTGATCAGGTGGCACGCCTACCCGAGCGTCGACCTCGGGCCCATCAATCTGTCCCCTCACGGGATCGGGATCGCCGTCGGATACGCCCTCGGAGGCACGCTGATGGCCCGGCGCGCCGAGAGATGGGGCATCTCCCGCGACCACGTCTGGAACATGCTGATGCGGGCGGTCGTCGGCGTCATCATCGGCGCGCGGGTCTTCTACGTCGTCGGCCACTTCGGCGACTACTGGCCGAACGTCGTCGACATCGTGAAGGTGTGGCAGGGCGGGGTCGTCTTCTACGGCGGCGTGTTCGGCGGGATCGCCGCGGCGTATCCGTACATGCGGAAGCACGGCCTGGCGTTTTGGAGCGTCATGGACGCCGCCGCGCCGGGCTTCCCCCTCGGGTTGATCTTCGGGCGCATCGGGGACCTGATCGTCGGCGATCATCTCGGTGGCGCGTCGACGCTCCCGTTCGCGTTCCGCTTCTACCCGTACAACGGGTCGGGTCAGATCGGACGCTTCGTCGCGCACCCGAACCCCTCACCCGCCTGTTTCACCAGCGGCTGCCACCAGACCGCCCTCTACGACTGGTGGAACGTTCTGGTCCTGCTTCCGGTCGTGCTGTGGGTCGCGCGCAAGCCGAGACCGCCGGGGTTCCTGATCATGTTCACGGCGACCTGGTATGGGAGCGTCCGCTTCTTCGTCGACTTCGCGCGCGACGCGCAGACCTACCTGGGGCTTCGCGGGACGCAGTGGGTGTCGCTGGCGCTCTTCCTCGGCGGGTCGGCCTATCTGATCCGGCTCGCGCGGCGCGGCCGCGCAGAACCGCAGCCGGACGCCGTTGATCCGGAATCGGTGCCCGAACGCCCCGAGCCGTAGGTCCGCTCGCAGGACCCGCGCCTCTTCCGCCGAACCGATTGACCCATGAGACGGCTTTGGCCCTCGCTCGCCGCCGTCGTGGTTCTCGTCGCGCCGGTCGCGCATGCCGCGAGCGGAGGCGACGCGGTGG
>JBIOTQ010000148.1:0-20616 GCA_044866075.1 Actinomycetota bacterium
GGCAGCCGCCATGTCTTTCTCGGCCTGGCTCAGGTCGTTCTGAGCGCCGGCGAGAGCCTCCAGTTGCTCGGCGGTGGATTGCCCCTCGTTCGCGCCCGGAAGCGGCTGTGCCCCTAACGAACGCTCGAGTCCGGCAAGAGCGGTCAGCTTCGGCAGCGCGTCTGGGTCCGTCGCCGAGAGCAGCTTGGATTCCGCGCGGTCGATGGCCTCCTGCGCGGCGGCCAGATCCTTTGCATTGGCGAGTTGCTTCGCGAGATCCTCCAGCGTTCGTGCGAGCTCCTTCTGTTCCTCCGTCGTGGCCTTCGCGCGCGCTTCGGCGGCGAGACGTTTGGCGAAGTCCGCCTGGGCTTTGACCGCGCGCTCCTCCGAGCGCTGACGGGCGACGCGGGCGTCGGCCGGTGTCGGCAGGACGGCGAGCACGGCGGCCGCGGCGAGAAGCAGCGCCGCTGCCCCGGTACGGCGGGGAGGTACGCGAACGGGCACGGCATCCTTCGCGCGTCGGCCGCTCGCGAAGCGCATCGCGCGATCGACCTGCAACGGCTCGATCGGGCCGTCGGCGCCGCGCGCGGCGATCTCCCACGCCGTCGCGATCTGATCGTGGCTCCGCAGACCTTTATCGCAGGCACGCGCAGCGAGACCGAGGGGAAGGGGCATCGTCGCCGCGCGCGCGGCGAGTGCGACGAGGACGGCGGCAAGCGTGTACCACGCGCCTCGCTCTACCGGCCCGAGTGGAACCCAGCGCCCGACGAGGAACAGCGCGACGAGAAGGGCGCCCGCGCCGAGCGCGGCGGTCGACGCGGTGAACAGGAGCCATGCGACCCGAAGCCGCCGCCGCGCGCTGCGCAGGAGCTTCTCGAATGCAGGCATCACGCTTCACCGGAGCGGACGCGGCGGCCGAGGAGTCTCCGCAAACCGCGCGACGGCGCTCGCACGCCCGACACTGCGATGAGGTAGCAGATGACCGAGATCGCGCCGTACCAGATCACCATCCCCGCCCAGACGGGAAGGCGCCGCGGTGGCCGCACTACCTGCTGGACACCGAATCCCTGGGTCGCGTCGGGAGGGGCTACATCGACGTTCGGCGCGATGGGGACGGGAACGGGGCCGCCGCCGAGGGGGACCGCGAACGCGCGCCCCTGGAACTGCTGGATGAACTGAGGCTGCATTCCGAGGAAATTGAACAAGCTCGAGAAGGGTGTGGAGGGTCCGCCGGAGGCGCCCGACCCTCGCAGCGCCGACGCCGTCCCGAGGAACGGGTTGACCACGAGACCCCACACATGTCCGGACGAGTTGCCGCCCCGGCGCTCTACAACGACGCGAGCCAGCCCATACGAGGCGACCGTCCCAAGCGTTAGGACGCCGACGAGCGCGTAAGCGAGAACCGTCGCGCTGACCGTCCGGCGGAGCAGGGACGAAAGCGCGATGCCGGCCATCGCGATGGTGAACCCCGTCAAGATCACCATGGCGTACCCGCGCAGGACATCAAGAGGTGTAACGCCGCCGAGGATGAAGCTGACGCTCATGAGAGGAGCCGTCGCGAGGATGAGCAGCATCATGAACGCGAGCGACGAGAAGAGCTTACCGAGGACGATCGAGCGTGGGCGCAGCAACGTGACCTGCAAGAGCGGGAACGTCTGTCGTTCGCGTTCGCCGGTGATGGATGCCGCCGTGAATCCGGGGACGAGGAAGCAGATCAGCATGAGTGTGAAGAACAACAGGAAGTGGAAGACCGCGCGACCGATCCCCGCCGCCGCGAGAGGATCGAACCCCGATTGTGTCGACAGGACGCGTTCGGTCGCGAACGCGACCATGCCGAGAACGAGCAAGTAGACCGTCAGGACGATCGGGGCGCGAAGCGTGCGCATGCGCTCCTTCAGCTCGCGCGCGAGGATCGGGTTCATGGCGCGCATCAGGTCACGATCCCCTTCGTCACGCGCAGGAAGATCTCCTCGAGCCCGGTCTCGACCTCGCTGAACTCGATCACGGGCACGCCCGCGTCGACGAGGTTCCGCAGCAGCGCGACGGCGTCTTCCTCCGTTCCGGGAAGCTCCACCTCGACCGCACCGTTCTCTTCGGGATCGGCGACGACAGCCGCGTGTTTCTCGATCGTCTCGCGCAGTCGCCCGCTGCCGTCGCCTGCCGCGCGGACGCGGAAGCGCCGCGAGACCGACAGACCCGAGAGGATCTCGCCGGGCGATCCTTGGGCGATGAGGCTGCCCGCCTCCATGATCGCGACGTGAGAACAGATCTCCTCAAGCTCGGAGAGGATGTGGCTCGAGATCAGGATCGTCTTCCCCATTTTCTGCAGCTCGTGCAGCAGCACGCGGAGCTCGACGCGCGCGCGCGGGTCGAGCCCCGACGCCGGCTCGTCCAGGACGAGCAGCGCAGGATCGTGAACGAGAGCGCGAGCGAGTCCGAGTCGCTGCTTCATGCCGCGTGACAGCGAGTTGACGAACGCGTCGCGCTTGCCGCTGAGGTCGACGAGCTCGAGGAGATCGTCGACGAGCCGTTCACGCTTGGCGGCGGGTACCCCGTACGACGCGGCGAAGAAGTCAAGGTATTCGCGCACCCGGAGGTCGTCGTAGATGCCGAAGAAGTCGGGCATGTAGCCGATCGACGCGCGAACGCTACGTGGCTCGAGGACGGGATCGTGTCCGCAGACGATCGCGAGGCCGGACGTCGGTATCAGCAGCGTCGAGAGCATGAGGAACGTCGTCGTCTTCCCCGCCCCGTTCGGACCGACGATGCCCGTGATCGATCCGCGTCCTACCGTCAGGTTGAGGTCGCGCACGGCCGCGGTCGACCCGAACACGCGACCGAGATTCTCGGTCCAGAGGATCGGCTCGCCGTCGCGATCGTCGACGGTCGTGACCACCGGAGCGGCGTCGCTCACGCGAGCACCGCCGTCAGAGAGAGGCCTTCTGCCGCAACCGGCATCGCGAAGTCGGACGATATCCGAACGAGCACGTCGCCCTCGGGGGAGACGGCTTTGGCCGGGTCGAGATGGATCGAGTCGCCGCTCACGCGCAGAGCGCTCCACCTCTTCCGCTTGAAGTCGTAGAAGGAGAGGGACGTCCCTTTCCCGACCGCCTCCGGGGCGACCGGCTGACCTGTGTTCGGGTCGATGTTGATCGGACCGAACTTCCCGAACCCGATGGCGCCGAGATCCACCGTCGACAGGGTCAGCTCGCGCGCGCGGCGGGGGAGCTCGAAACGCACGATCGATCGTTTGGCGTTCTGGATCATCGCGAACGGGCTGAAGTTCGGGTCGAGGATCCCGTCGGAATCGATGACGGAGCGCCGGATGGCCGCGGCAGGCACGTCGGCGCCCGCCGGGTAGGTCAGTCGCAGGGGCGCGATGACGAGCATGTTCCCTTCAACGCGACCGAGGCCGAGCGACCCGGAGGCCTCGGCGAGCTCGGCGGAGCCGATCAGGAAGGCGTTCCCGGGCTCGCCGAGTCCCGCCGTCGCGCGGGCGCGCCGCAGGAGCGCGAAGAATCCGTCCGGTCGCGGTCCGAACACGCTCGAATCGAAGCCGTTCTCGAAGAATGCCTCCTCGATGGAGGAAAGCGGCCCGCGTCTGGTCTCCGCCACCGTCACAGTGGACGACTGGCCGGGCGCCATCGAACCGATCGACTGAACCGACGATCCGACGATAACCGACGCGCCCCGCAGCGCGAACGGCGCTGGGTTCCGCACGGTTCCCTTGTACTGGAAAGAGCCGACGGTCAGCGTCCCGGCGCTTTTCGCCTCTATCGCGCGCGTCCGCCGCGCGGCGGCCGTCCCAAACGCTCCGATCGACAGGTTGAAGCCCACGTCGACGCCGTCACGATCGGCGACAACACGCGGGATCTGATCGGCGGCCCCGGCGCCGGGCAGGATCGCGTCGGTCAACCAATCGCCTGAGAGTCGGACGTGCTCGGTCCCGCCGGTTCGCGACAGGACGCCGAGCGCCACGAGGTCGCGCTCTCCGCTCCCGTCGATGGTCACGATCGCGACCCCCTGCACGATCGGAACGTTCCGCACGCCGCGCCCGGCGACGAACGCGCCGGCGGCGAAAACGATCGCGAGGATGGGGACCGTTATCCAAGCGAGCTCGCGGCGCTTCATCCGCGCAAGCACGATGAAGTTGACCGGACCGGCCAGAGCGACGTACCCGAGAACGAACGTGAGCAGCCACCCGATCGTTGGGCGCCGGAAGCGTCCGGACTGGCTGAGCGACTCCTGCCATTCGTTCGACGCGAGGTCGTCGCCCGCCCAGCGCATGACGTCTTGAGCACGCAGCGCGCGAGACCACATCGCCCCGCCGGCGCGCCAGGCCGACGACCGGAGGCTTGCAAGAGCGACCGTAACGTTGCCGAGACCGTCGCGTGTGCGCCGCAGGTCGCCGCCGCCGGTTCCACGCAGAGCCGCCGGCAGGAACCGGAGGGCGGCTTCCGAGGCCGCGGCCACAACCAGATCTCCGCCCTGCTGTGCGTATCCCGTGATCGCTGCGATCTGTCGCGGCGACAACGTTGCGCCGGCTTCGGCCTCGACGACGAGGTGGGTCAGGCCCCGGAGCGCTTCCGCGCCGAGGTCGACGAGCTCCCGCGCGACGGGGACCACCTTGGCGTCGACACCCAGGATCGGAAGGGGGACGCTCGTCGCCGGCGGAGCGTCGACGGAGATGACCCCGATGAGTGGCTCCGTGGTGATCGTCGATCCGCTGATCGTCGCGTGCCCTGCAACGGCCCCACTCTTGTCTATGGCGGAGACGTCCCCCGTCGTCGCGCGGGGGAGGAGAAGGTGGATCACTTTGCGGCTGCCGCCCGGCACCTCGAGTGGCTGTTCGATGAAGACGACGTTCTGGGGGCCTTGAACCGTGACCCGAAGGATCCCGGAGAAGAAGCCGTCGGATTCGGCGAGGACCCGGAGTGGTGCCGGGGCGCCCTGACGGGTGGTACCCGCGAAGCCCATCGAGGCGTCGAGCCGCACCTTGGGCGTCGCGGCTGTGGCCGGGACCGCGATCGGGACGAGCACCAGCGATGCCGCGAGCGCGGCCCCCGCGAGCGTTCGCCGTCGCGTAGTCGCTCCCATCCCTCACGCTCTAGGACGTTTTGCGTCGTCGAGCGGTTCCATCCCCGCGTCCCTCGCCCAAACTATGGCCTACAAGCCCTACGCGGGCAACGGCCTTTCGTTTCAGGACCTCTCAGGTTTCAGGAGGGCCGGCCGGACGACCATGTACGAAAGGACGGGTCCGTGCGGCCGGAAGCGCAACGGGGGCTCGTTAACCCGCGCGCTCGAGGTCGATCGAGATCGCCTCGTCGCCGCCGCTCGCGACCTGGACGGTTTGCGTGTGGGTCGAGGCCCCGGCGGCCTTTGCCTCGAGCGTCCACGACCCTTCCGCGACGTGGAACGTGAACTTGCCGTCGTCCTTCGTGTACTGCTCGGACACGAACTCGCCCGACGGCCCTGCGAGACGCAGGTACACGCCGCCGGCCGGCGCTCCGTCGATCTTCGCTTCCCCGGTGATCGAAGGCATCCCTTCCTCCTTACAGATCCTCCGGCGCACCCACACGCCGGAACTCGAGCTTCCACAGTCGATCGCACGTCGAGCAGTGGTACGTGCCGTGTTCCTCGGCCGGCCGGATGTCCTGCTCGCCGCAGTACGGGCAGTAGTAGGGCTGTGCGCGCGGCGTCGGCGAATCGCCGGAGTGCGCGGCGCCGGCGCTCATCGGACCGCGGGGGTCGCGAACTCGGTCAGCTCCGCGTCGGAGAGCCCGTTCACGAAGTCCGCGAAGTTCTTGTGCCCGTTCCGGCGCACCAGGTACCGGCGCAGGAGCGTCTCGACGTAGTCGGTGAGGTCCTCGCCTAACACGCGCACGCCGCGCGCCTTGCGGCCGAACGCGTGCCCGTCGCCGAGGTGGCCGCCCAGGTGCACGAGGAACCCGTCCGACTTGGTTCCGTTGGTGCGGGACATGATGGCGCCCATCAACCCGATGTCGGCGATCTGGAACCGCGCGCAGGAGTTCGGGCAGCCGTTGACGTTGATGCGGATGTCCTCGTCGAAGTCGGGGAGGCGCTCCTCGAGCTCGCGGTAAAGTTGCTGCGCGCGCATCTTGGTCTCGGCCAGCGCGAGCTTGCAGAACTCGATGCCGGTGCAGGCCATCGTCCCACGGCGGAAGGCGCTCGGCCTCACACGCAAGTCCTCGGACTCCAGAGCGGAGACCAGCTCCTCGACCCGCTCGGGCGGGACGTCGAGGATGACCATCTTCTGTTGCGTCGTCGTCCTGGTACGTCCGGACCCGTACTCCTCGGCCAGGCCGGCGACCGCCGTCAGCTGGTGCCCGTAGATGCGGCCCGCCTTGGGAGCGAAGCCGACGTACAGCCTGCCGTCCTTCTGCTCGAAAACTCCGACGTGGTCGCGCTGGCCGGTGAGGGACGGCGGCGGCGCTTCACCGTCGGGCAGCGCGTACCCCAGGTACTCGTTCTGCATCACCTCGCGGAACTTCTCGGCCCCCCAGTCGGCGACGAGGAACTTGAGGCGCGCGCGGTTGCGGGAGCGGCGGTAGCCGTAGTCGCGGAACGTCCCGGTGACCGCGGCCCACACGTCGGGCACCCGGTCGGGGTCGACGAAGGCGCCGAGGCGCTTCGCGAAATGCGGGTTCGGTCCGAGGCCGCCGCCGACCCACAGGTCGAAGCCGGGCGTGCCGTCGGGCCCGTTCACGCCCACGAAAGAGATGTCGTTGATCTCGTGCTGCGCGCACTGCTGCACGCAGCCTGCCATCGACGTCTTGTACTTGCGCGGCAGGTTCGAGAACGCCGAATCCCCAACGTATTTCTTATGCGTTAGTTGGATGGAGGGCGACGCGTCGATGATCTCGTCGTGGTCGACGCCCGCGAGCGGACAGCCGATCATGTTGCGCGGCGTGTCGCCGCACGCCTCGCAGGTCGTCAGCCCGACGCGCTCGATCTCTTCGAAGATCCGCGGCACGTCCTCGATCCGGATCCAGTGCAGCTGCACGTTCTGACGGTCGGTGACGTCGGCGACGTCGCGTCCGAAGCGTTCGGAGATCCATCCGATCGCGCGCAGCTGCTCCGACGTCAGCAACCCGCCCGCGATGCGGATGCGGAGCATGAAGAACTCGTCCTCCAACTCCTCCGGTTCCGCCGTCGCCGTGATCCCCGCCGGCGTGCCCTGCTTCCGCTGGGTGTAGAGCCCCCACCAGCGGAAACGGGAACGCAGGTCCGGCGGCGCGATCGACCGGAACCCCTGCTTCGAGTAGATCTTTTCGATCCGCTCCCGAACGTTCAGGCCGTCGTCGTCGCGCTTCGTCTGCTCGGGCAGGTTCAGCGGTTCGTAGTAGCCGAGCTTCCACTGGCCCTGCCCGCGCTTCGGGCGCGTCGCGTCGCGCTTGGCGCGTTCTTCGGCGGCGCGGCGGTGCGCTTCGGGGCGGCCAGAGTCTGGAGCGGTCATGGTTGTGGTTTGGTGATCTCGTCGATCCACTCGAGCTCGGCATCGAACCGCTCGTGCGGCATCGCCTGGTGGAGGCCGCACTCCTTGTAGTCGGAGTTCTCCCACCACCAGCGGCCGGCGCGCTCGTCCTCGCCGGGCGCGTGCGCGCGGGTGCACGGATCGCAGCCGATCGACGTGTAGCCCTGGTCGTAGAGCGCGTTATAAGGAACGTTGTTCGTGCGGATGTAGTCCCACACGTCGTCGCGCGTCCAGTCGGCGACGGGGTTCACCTTGATGATGCCCCCGTGCTCCTCGTCGACGAGGACCTTCGGCGTGTCCGCGCGCGTGGCGCTCTGGTCACGCCGCAGGCCGGTGATCCACCCGTCGAGGTCAGTGAGCGCGCGGCGCAGCGGCTCGACCTTGCGGATGTGGCAGCAGAGCATGCGCAGGGTCTGGTGGCGCGTGAAGAGGTTCATCCCGTGCTGGCGCACCATCGCCTGCACGCGCTCGGTGTCGGGGACGTGAACGTCGATCTTGATGTCGTAGCGGTGACGGACCTGATCGATCAGCTCGTGCGTCGCCTGGGGGAGGCGGCCCGTGTCGAGCGTGAAGATCCTCACGTCCGGCCGGATCTTGGTGGCCATGTCGATCAGCACCATCGACTCGGCCTGGAACGACGCCGAGATCGCGATGCGAGGGTGGAACTCCCCGAGCGCCCACGCCAACAGCTCGGAGGCATCGAGTGCCTCGAGCGACGGCAGCTCTTCGGCGGCGATCGTCAACGGTTTTCCCTATTCGTTAGATGGAAACCCAACGGGTGCTCCAGCCTTGTGACGTGGGATTTCCGACCATATTGGTCGGAGGGTGACCCTAAGTCAAGCTGTTCGCCCGGTAGAAATAGTGTAAACCTCGAAGCTTAGCCGCCGATCGCGGACATGGCCCGCCGCGGCTGGACGAAGTCCGCGTGGTTGATGCGGTGGCCGGGGCCCTTGTCCCACATGGCCGTCCGAACGAGATCTTCGATCGCGGCGTCGCCGGCGCCGGAGCGGAGGGCGCCGCGCAGATCGGTCTCCGTCAGTGCGAAGAGACAGGTGCGGAACTGGCCGTCGGCCGTGATGCGCATGCGGTCGCACGAGTCGCAGAACGGCTCGGTGACCGACGCGATCACGCCGACCGTGCCCGGCGCGCCGTCCGCGAAGCGATAGGTCGTGGCCGGCGCCGGCCCGTGCGCGTCCTCGGCGACCAGAGGGAACCGCTCCGCGATGCGCGCAAGCACCTCGCGGGACGGCACGACCTTCGCGCGCTCCCACGCGTGCTGCGCGTCGAGCGGCATGTACTCGATGAAGCGGATCTCGTAGCCCATCTCGCGCGCGTAGGCGGCGAAGTCGACGACCTCGTCGTCGTTCGTGCCGCGGAGGACGACGCAGTTCAGCTTGATCGGCGTGAGGCCCGCGTCTTCGGCGGCGCGCAGACCGGCGAAAACGCGGTCGAGCGCGTCGCGGCGGGTCATCTCCGCGAAACGGTGTTGCATCAGCGAGTCGACGGAGACGTTGACGCGGTCGAGTCCGGCGGCGGCGAGCGGCTTCGCGAGCCCGTCCAGCATCAGGCCGTTCGTCGTCATCGACAGGTCGACGTCCGGCGCGGCATCGCGGATCTTCGCGACGAGCACGGCGACGTCTCGGCGGACCGTCGGCTCGCCGCCGGTGAGCCGCACCGTCCGGACGCCCATGCGGTGGAAGATCCGCACCAGCCGGGCGATCTCCTCGTAGTCCAGGATCTCGGACCGCGGCAGCCACTCCACGCCTTCGGGCGGCATGCAGTAGGTGCAGCGCAGGTTGCACCGATCGGTGACCGAGACGCGCAGGTCGGTCGCGACGCGGCCGAGGCGGTCGATGATCGGCTCTGCGGTCATGTCGTCGTGTGCATGCTGATCGCGTCCTGCAGCTCGTCCGGCGTGTTCACGTTGAGGAAGGAGCGCCCCTCTGGATCGATCGGCTTCCATTCCTCTTCCGGGACCCATCGTATCCGGAGCCGCGAGAGCGAGCCCTTCAGCGACCGCTCACCGGCGGCCATCGCGGCGAGGAGGTTCTCGACGGCGCAGTCGCCGTAGGCGGCGTGGAGAGGTTGCGCCCCGCCGGGCGTCGTCGGGACGACGGCGTCGATGTCTTCGGCCAGCGCCGCCGCGAGTCCGCGCAGCAGGTCGACGTTCAAGAACGGCATGTCGCACGCGACGACCACGTTGCGCGCCTCGCCGGTGACGCGCAGCCCGGCGATGAGCGCGGGGAGCGGCCCGACGTACGGTTCCTCGTCCTCGAGCACCACGGCCGGCAACGTCCCCAGATCGTGCCGGCGTTTCGTCACCACCACGACGCGATCGGTCAGGGCGCCCAGCCGGTCGACGACGTGATCGATCATCCGCCGGCCGCAGAAGTCCATCAGCGCCTTGTCGGTTCCCATGCGCGCGGAGCGTCCGCCGGCGAGGACGACGGCCCCGACGCTCGGCGTGGCACCATCCACGGCTGCGACGGTATCACCGGACGATCAGGGGAGGACGGGCATGGACACCTCGCAGATGGAGCAGGCCTGGCTCGAGGCGGTGGGTGCGCGGCTCGCCGCCGGGGGCGATCCCCTGGCGCCACCGGCCGACGCGGAGGTGCGCAGCTTGCTTCGCGTCACGAAGGTGACCGCCGACGCGACGGGGGTGCGTTATCTGGCGCCCCTTACCTCGTACTTGATCGGCCGGGCCGCCGGGCGCGCCGACGCCCGCGGTGAGGCGTTCGACCTGCGCGGCGCAGTGGATGCGATCAGCGAGCTGGCGGCGGGGTGGGAGCCGGCCCCGGAAGGTTGACCCACCGGGTCCCGTCGGGTCCGAACTCCTGTTTCCAGATCGTCGCGCGGGCCTTCACGCCGTCGATGATCGCGCGGCACGCCTCGAGCGCCTCGGAGCGGTGCATCGACGACGTCGCGACGACGACGCTGACATCACCCACGCGCAACCGTCCGACCGAGTGCGTCACCCACACCCGATGCAGATCCCACCGGTGGCGCGCCTCGGCCACCACCGCGCGCATCTCCTTGATAGCCATCTCGTCGAACGCTGTGTAGACGATCTCCGAGACGACGTTCCCCTCGTTGAGATCGCGGACGACGCCGGCGAACACGCCGATGCCGCCGGACGCCGGTGTCGACACGAAGGCGATCGCCTCCGACACGTCGAGCGCACCACGCCGGATCTCGATCGTGTCGTCCGCCGCGCCGCCGGCGACCGGCGGGATCAGCGACACCTCGTCGCCGTCGGCGAGCGGCATCTCGGGCGATACGACATCGGCGTTCACCGCGATGCGGGTATGCGATCGGTAGCGCACGAGTTCCGAAGCACGCGCCTCCAGCATCGAGACGACGTCACCGGCTGTGGAGTCCTCTTCGATCTCGAGGACGTCCTCGGCGAAGCCGGCCACCTCCGTGAGGCCGCCCCACAGACGGACGTGGACCTTCATCGCGAAGCCTTTGGTCGGGCGATCAGCTGCAGGCGCCGCACGCGCCCTGCCCGCACTCCAGCGCCGGCGCGTCCGCGCGGCCTGTCACGCCGGCGATCACGGAGATCAAACGCCGCACATTGACCGCGCCGCAGCGCGGGCACGAGGCCTCGTCTGCGGAGGCGACCGAGGTCAACCGGTCGAAGCGCTTTCCGCAGTCGGCGCACTCGTACTCGTAGAGGGGCATCGGGGGAATGGTAGCGCGACTCGAGCGTCGGGGTATCCTCACGCCGCTCATGGGCTTCGAGTACAAGGGTGCGGTCGCGATCGTCACCGGCGCCTCGTCGGGGATCGGTGCCGCGGTGGCGCGGGACCTCGCGGCGCGCGGCGCGACGGTGATCGCGGTGGCGCGGCGCCGCGAGATGGTCGAGGCCGTCGCGAGCGATTGCCGCGCGACGTCGCCGGCCAGCGAAGCGATCGTGTGCGACGTCGGCGACCGCGACGCGATCGAGGGACTGTGCCGCGATGTCCTGGTCCGGCACGGCAAGGTGGACGTGCTCGTGAACAACGCAGGGATCCCGCTGCGCGTCCACGCGACGAGGCTCACGGCGGAACAGGTCGAGCGCGTCATGCGGATCGACTTCCTCGGCGCGGTGTGGCCGACGCTGGTGTTGCTGCCGTCGATGCTCGAGCGGCGAAGCGGTCACATCGTTAACGTCGCGTCGGTCGCCGGCCGTCTGCCGAGCGCGCGCGAGGCCGGGTACACGGCCGCGAAGCACGCGCTCGCCGGCTGGACCGACGTGCTGGCGGTCGACCTGCACGGGACCGGCGTGCGCGTGCACCTCGTGAACCCGGGCCCGATCAAGACCGAGATCTGGGACAAGGTCGAGGAGCCGCCGGCGTTCCGCGGGAAGCTCCATGCGCCGGAAAATGTCGCGCGTGTCGTGCGAGCCTGCATCGAGAAGGGGTCGCACGAGCGCTGGTACCCGCGTTCTTTACGCGTGCTGCCGTACTTCAAGATGTCGATGCAACGGCCGTTCTTGCGGCTGTTCGCGTGGTTCGACCGCCAGGCAGATCGCGCGGAGCCGTGAATGGACGAGCCCCCGCCCGCAGGCGGGGGCTCGATTGAGCTGTTTCGTCGTTAGTCGGTGCAGCACTTGCCGTCCGGCGACTGCGCTCGATGCTCGGCCGCCGTCATGCCGCCTTCGCAGCACATCTGCTCGTCTTTCTTCTCTTGCTGCTCGGCCTTCATCTCCTGCGTCTCGGCCACGATGACCTCCTTCGTTTCGCTCAGTATTTCCCACGATCGCGGCCGTCGAATCTTCATGAGGATTCCGTCGCACCGCCCGCAGCCTTCGGAGGCGTCATCCGCGCGCGCACCTTGTAACCCTTGTCGAAAACAAGCGATCCGCCGATCGCGGCGCCGATCGTCACGGCTCCCAAGATGGCGAGCCCGAGGATCATCAGTCCTGCGCCCGTGCGGTCGTCGTCGCTCCCGAACCGCACGACGAGATCGATGACGACGAGCGTGCTTACGATGATCATCGTCAACGCATGTGAGTTGGTTATACGGCGAACCTCGGACCCCGCGCGCATGCGGAGCCAGTCGGAGAATCCCGTGAGGATCGTGAGCGCCGAGAAAGCGGCCCCCGCTAACAGCGTGTAGCCCGCGGCGGTCGAGAGGTCCTCGCCCCACGACCGGTCGCGGCCGATGAACGCGAAGACGTCGAGCACGGGTGCGATCACGTAGGCGCCGAGGGGCACGTCGGTCAAGGGAGGATGGAAGGGCTTGCCCTCGAATCCGCTCAGGCCTTGGAACGTGCGCCCGCGGAACGAGAGCGCCGACCCCAGGGAGAACCTGTTCATTGCGCGCACCTCCTTCTCACTGCCGTCCATGCCCGCTCCGCCATCGCTCGAACCCTGGAAGCGGTCGATGCAGATCGTGCGCCGACCGGCGGGACCGGCGTAGGCTCACCGGGTTGGTCGACTCTCCTTCACGAGGGCCCGAGGCAGCGGACGCTGCGGAGGTCTGGTTTCGCGTCGTCGACGCCCTCGCCGACGCAGGCGTGGACCGAGAAGTGCTGACCTCCGCGGGCGCCGAGGGGATCGAGGCGGTCGCCCTCCTCATCGCGCGCCATCTCACCTTTCCGGGGGCGCGCCGTTACACCCCTCGCGAGGTCTACGCCAAGGCCGGTGTCGACGAGGAGACCGCCCGGGCGTTGTGGCGCGCGATGGGCTTCGCGCTGGTGCCTGAGGACGAGCGGGCGTTCACCGACGCCGACCTCGAAGCGGTGGAGATCGCCACCCGGCTCTTCGACCGGGCCGGCATGGATCGGTCGGTCGTGCTTCAGCAAGCCAGGTCGATGGATCAAGCGGTCGCGCGCATCGCGTCGTCCCATCAGGACGTGATCGCCGAGATCGCAGATGATCCGGACATCGTCCGTGCGGCTGCGGACGCGATCGCGCTGGCGGAGGAAGCTCTCCCTATGCTCGATCGGTTACTCGTCTACATGTACCGCCGGCATCTCTCCGCGGCCCTCGAGCAGCAGATGCTGATGACGCGCACCGAGGAGGGAGCGGTCGGCATGTCCGTCGGTTTCGCCGACATGGTCCGCTTCACCGAGCTGAGCGAGGAGTTGACGGGGCGCGAGCTGGCCGCGTTGATCGAGCGGTTCTACTCGACCACGGCAGACGTGGTCGCGCAGGATGGAGGGCGGATCATCAAGACGATCGGCGACGAGGTGATGTTCACCGCCCTCGAGGCCGCGGCGGCCGCGGCGATCGCGCTCGATCTTCTCGACGTCGTTTCGCCGGACGCCGGCTTCCCCTCGTTACATGTGGGACTCGCCACCGGTCCGGTTATCGCGAGGGAGGGCGACGTGTTCGGGCCGACCGTGAACCTCGCGAACCGCCTCGTGACGATTGCGCGGAACGACTCCGTCCTCGTCGATCCAGCGACGCACGACACCCTCGCCGACGACCCGCGCTTCGACCTCAAGCCGATACCCGCCCGGCGCCTCAAGGGCCTTGGGAGCGTTCATCCGTATCGGCTTCGCCGAGCAGAGCGCGCGAGGGAAAGGCCCTAACGCCGGGCTCGACTGGCCGCTCGGGCCCGTAGCTCAGTGGTCAGAGCAGGGGACTCATAATCCGGTCCTCAGCCGACCGCCCCTTTGCGGATCGACCGTTCGCGCCGTCTATCAGGGTTCAACCAGCGCATGCGTTCCGATGATGCACGCGCCCGGGTCGCCCCGACATAGGTGGGGACGGGACCGCCCCAAGCGGGTCCTGGAAACGGGGACCACCCGATGCAAATCCTCCGGACGGTCCGCCGCGTCGTCGCGTGCGACTACCTATGGGCGGGCGCACCGGCGACGAGCATGTCGAAGACGAGCTCTACCAGTCGCTGCCGTGCATCAGCGTCGATGAGCCTGGGCGCGAAGTGCCCCACTTGCATGTTGCCGATGTACACGTAATCGAGGAGGACGGCACGGTCGCGCGCATCGTCTGGGTTCCAGCCGAGCGCCTCCAACTGATCGGATACGTAGTCGAGCCTCCGCTCCGCCACCCGTCGCATTCTGCGCAGCGCGACGGGATGGCTCGGGTTGGCCAGAAGGGCGATTTCGACTCGCTCGGTGGGTCCGAGTTTGAGGCCCCCTTCCAGCAGGACCTTCAGGCGTGTGGCAGGGTCGGGCAGCCGTTCCAACTCTCGGATGACCGCGTCGGTTCGGCTCTCCTCCCACAGCTCAAGGGCGGCCTCGACCAGGGCGTCGCGGTTCTTGAAATGCCAATAGAAGCTGCCTTTGGTGGCCCCGAGTTGAGCAGCGAGGGGCTCGACCGCGACCGCATCGATGCCGCCGCGGGCGATGGCATCGAGGGCAGCGGCCGCCCAGTCCTGGGGCGTGAGGCGACGTTGCTCCGGTTTGCGCACGACCATACGGTACAGTATAGTTTCCATACGGCAGCGTACTGCAAGGGATTGAGGGCGGCACGGGTGACAACCGATGCAAGTGATCCACGTCGATACGGGAGGGAAGCGATTAAGACGAACCGGGTCCCTCCAAGCTCGCCTGCTCGGCAACGAGGACGAGTGCGATGAGGGATCAAGGCAGGCCGCGCGCTCGGCCGGTGCCCGTGGTGGAGCCGCTGATCGGAAGTGATCGGTACGACTACGCGGATGCCTACGAGATTCGAGTCCGTGAGCCGGACGAGCGTTCGGCCGAGGAACTCTCACGGTTCGCGCTCGAACGAGCGCCGTGGCAGGCACGCTGGTTCATATGGGCAGTGCAGCGTCTGCTGCTTGGGATCCGGCTGGGCCCGCGCTCATCGCCGGATCACATCCTCGGGTGGAGGATCCTGACCTCCCAGCATGACGTCATCCAGCTCGGAGCTGTGTCGCCGGTGCTAGGGCGCAGTCTCATCGTGATTCGGCGGATAAACCAGACCTGCGCGCGGGCCACGATTTGCATTTGCTTCGCGCGGCCCGTGCCGGCCCGCGTCCTCTGGGCCATTGCAGGACCTGGGCACCGCAGGATCGTGCCGTACCTGATGGAACGCGCCGCCGCGATCGCACAGCCTGTCGGGCCTCCGGCCACGGCGCCGACGCCGCGTCACACAGCGGCCCGCGACAGGAGCTGACTGCTGAGGACGTCTTTGACCATTTCCATAGCTTCGGAAGGACGAAAAAGATCGACCTCTTGTGGGTCCGCCTGGGCTCGAACCAGGAACCATCCGGTTATGAGCCGGGTGCTCTGACCATTGAGCTACGGACCCTCCTCCGAAATCCTACCGGTGCAAGAGCGACGGATCGCTACATCCGTTGATCGTTTCCTGGGTGAATCGGGGGTGCTCCATCGGTTCGCTGGAATGCCACTCATAATCCCTTGGTCCCTGGTCGAACCCAGGCGGGCCCACACGATCTAGTCGACGAAGGGGCCGTTGAAGATCGGTTCCTCGCCGTACGGCTTCCCGGCCATCAAGAGGAATCGCGTACCCGGAGCGGCGCCCTTCACCGTGAACGAGTCGCCCGGTCCGAGAAGGACCAGTTGCGGCCGCACCGCGCGCTTCTCGCTCGTGCCGAAGGATGCTTCGCCGTCGAGCATGTACGCGAAGCCTTGAAACTCCGCGGGGACCGATGTGTTCATCGCGCCGCCGTTCGGCAACAGGACGTCGAGGATCAGCGCCGGTGTCCCGAGCTGCGCGGGGGAGCCCTCGCCGACGAGCACGCGGACGATCGCGTCGCCCTCCAGGCGGGTCGGCATCTCTTCCTTTAGGACGAGCCGCACGGTTGGGTCGACCTTCTTGTCCTTGCGCGCCAGGTTCACCCAGAAGAGAACGCTCCGGTACTCCATAGCGGTGTTGCCCTCGGCGACCTCGTCTGCGCCGATCGACTCGGCGTGCCACACGCCCCGTCCCGTGCGCAGCACGAGCAGAGAGCCCTCATCGATCCGGGCGCGTTCCGTGGCACCGCCGGGCCCGGTGCTGTGACCGGTGCTCATCGTGCCTTGCAAGACGTACCAGAGGTTGTCGAACCCCCGGTGAGGGTGACGTGTGTCCGTGCTCGCCATCTCGGGTGTGAGCCGGCCGGCGGACTCGTGCACCAGGATGAACGGGTCGACCTTGTCGTAGGACGCCCACGCAGAAGGCAGCGCCTCCAGGACGTTGAAGCCCAGTACCTTGATATGCGCTGCATCCTCCACGATGACGACGTCTCGTTCCGTCGTTTCGACCTGTTGCGTCATACCGCCCCTCTCTTATGAGATCGGAGCCAATGCGGCGCGCAGCTCGCCGTGGTTCATCGCCACGCGCGGCTCGCTCGCGAGGAGGGCGATGTAGCGAGAACCGATCGCGTTCGGGTCCTCCGACGACGTCATGAGCGCCTCGGCGCGCGCCCGGATCTCCTCGACCTCGGCTGCGGTCGGGGCCGGCGTACGAGCGGCGAGCTCGTCGATCTCGACGATGAGCTTCGAGAGCGGGCGGAGCCAGGCGAACGCCTCGTCGTTCAGAAGCAGATCGAGGAGCGCGGTCTTCCCGCGGACGACCCCATTCGCGAGCTCGTAACGATCGCGCGAGAACTCCACCAGACTGCGGTGAACGTCCCTTAGGGCGCGCGACAGCGCGCGAAGCTGGCTTCGCTTGTTCAGTCCGGTCGTCTTCAGGGTCGTCACGGTGCGGTCCTTCCGCTGGGTCGTATTGCGTACATACACTCAAACGGCGGACGGCAGAATTACATTCCCGTAGTTCAGCGGTGCGACGGGAAACGAGCAGGTCAGTCGCGGGGGCCCAGCGGGGGATTCAGGTCACAGGCACCGTCGCAGAAAGGCGCGTTCTCAGTTTCTCCGCATCCGCAGAGCGTGACTCTCGTGTCCCGGACGGGGCCCCGCGATGTCTGGATGAACAGATCGCCGCGAAGGAGAAGCGGCCCTTTGCGCAGCCGTCGGACCCGGGTCGGCGAGTCCGGTTCCTCCGGCGGGCCGTCGTCGAGACGGTAGTGCAGCGCGCCTGTGGGGCAGCGACGCACCACCTCCGCGATCTCTGATGGATCCCCGAGGTCCGGTCGGACCCACGGCTTGCGTCCCGGCTGGAAGACCTCGTTCAGCCCACGGACGCATTCGGCGAAGTGGCGACACCGCGTGCTGTCGAACCAGACCGTCACGCCGGTCGTCGTGTACTTCTTGCCGGACGGGTCGGGCGGTCGTTGGTCCCCTGACTCCATCGGAGTCGCTCTCCTCGAGCCTTCTCGGCGCACGGGTCAGCGTACTCCTCACGGCGCTCGGCCCCATGGCTCGCCACCATGAAGTGACCCGCTGTAGCGTTCCGGCCGTGCGACGGTACACGCGCGACGAGATCCGAGCGGCCTTCAACCGGTACGTGGCGGCTGCGCAGGAGGCCGGCCGCACGGGAGACTGGCGGCCGTGGGTCGAATGCTTCACGCCCGACGTGCATTACATCGAACATCTCTTCGGCGAGTTCCACGGCCGCGATGCGCTCCTCGCGTGGATCACGAAGACGATGAGCGCGTGGCCGTTCACGCACATGCAGATCTTCCCGTGGGATTGGCACACGATCGACGCCGAGCAGGGATGGGTCGTCGGTCAGGTCGAGAACCGCTTCGTCGATCCAGGCGACGGCAAGATCCATCAAGCGGCGAACTGGAGCCGCCTCATGTACGCCGGCGACGGGCTCTTCTCGTCCGAGGAAGACGTCTACAACCCCGCGAGCTTCGGGCCGATGGTCGAGGCGTGGCTTGCCGCATGGGAGGCGCACCACCCAGGTTGACGCCTGCGGATCGTCGGAAGAGACTTGACCCACTGATGCCGGCGGCCTCTCGGGGGAAGGGAGGACGACATGAAGTATGTGGTGTCGTGGAAGCCTCGTTCCGGCGGATCCGGTGCCGACAACGAAGCCTCTGTAGCTCGGAGCCTTCAGGTGTTCAGCAAGTGGAGCCCACCGAACGGCGCAACCTTCCACCAGTTCGTAACTCGCCTCGACGGTGAGGGGGGTTACGCGGTGGTCGAGGCGGACGACCCATTGGCGGTGATGGAAGGTCCGTCGAAGTTCAGTCCATGGTTCGAGTTCACGGTAACTCCCGTGGTCGACATCACGGAAGGGATCCCGACGTTCAGTGAGGGGATTGAGTTCCGCAAATCGATCTCCTAGGTCTGGGACACCGCCCGCGAGAGCCCGCTCGGAGCGACAACCGCCGGCAGCGGATATTCGAGACACTGTTTGGCGAGCGGGCTCTCGGCCGGACGGGCGCTCGCCGATCACTCGGCCGCCCGGACGACTCCCAGCCCGTCCACAGAAAACCTCCAGCGTCCGCACACGTTCGGTTGCCTAGTATCCCGAGCGGAACACTCGCGGAACACGAGGAGCCATGGGAGCCGACGATCGCCGCGCGGATGGTTTGATGTTCGATCTGCCGCGCTTGATCAACCGCCGTACCGCGCTGCGCTTGCTCGGCGGCGCAGGACTGGGCGTTCTCGCGGCCTGCAGCCGCAGCACGCCGCGCGCCGCGTCGACGCCGACCACGATCGCGTCCGCTACCAACACCGCGACGGCCGGATCCACGACAGCCGCCTGTGTCGAGATCCCGTCCGAGACCGGCGGGCCCTTCCCCGGTGACGGATCGAACGGGCCCGACGTCTTGACCGAGAGCGGCGTCGTCCGCGGCGACATCCGCTCGAGCTTCGCCGGTTCGTCGGGCGTTGCGGCCGGCGTCCCTCTGGCGATCAATCTCGCGATCGTCGACGCGTCGAAGGCCTGCGCGCCGCTGCAGGGCGCCGCGATGTACCTCTGGCACTGCGATCGCGAGGGTCGGTACTCGCTGTACTCGCAGGGTGCGACGGATCAGAACTACCTGCGCGGCGTCCAGGCGGCCGATTCGAAGGGGCTCCTCACGTTCGAGAGCATCTTTCCGGCTTGTTACAGCGGCCGGTGGCCGCACATCCACTTCGAGATCTACAAGAGCATCGCCGACGCCACCGGACGCGGCACTCTTCTGAAAACCACGCAGCTGGCGCTTCCGCAGGCCGTGTGCAAGGAGGTTTACGGCACGTCCGGCTACGAGCAGAGCGTCCGGAACCTCGCGCAGGTGTCGCTCGATCGTGATCTCGTTTTCGCGGACGGCTACCAGACACAGCTGGCGACGGTCACCGGCGACGTGTCGTCTCAGCTCGTCGCGAACCTGACGGTTCCCGTCTAAAGCCCCGCGTTCTCCTGCTGGAGATTCGCCGGGGCACCCCAGAAGGATCTTGGATGATCCAGGTCCCAACGGTCACCGTACGAGGCCTCCCACCTGCGAATTTTAGTGAATTTTTGCTGAAAGGAGGGAGTTGACCTATTTAAGCGTATATAGGTAGTACGAACGTTCTGGCGGAGTCCTCTTCTTCAAGGAGGTGGTGCGGCGGCGGGCCGCCAGAGTGTCTCGGAGCTTGACGCGACGGAAGGGGGTGGCTGTGCGGAAAGCTTTGGTGATTCCCCTCGGCTTGATGTTGCTGCTCTCGGCCTGCATAGCGGGCGATACGGAGTTCTCCTGCAACGTTTTCCTTCCCGTTTGGCCGACGACCGCTGGGGGGCCGGTGACGTGTAGCGGCAAGGCAAACGGCGCCCTCGCCGGGAATCTCGACGGCGGCGGCCTCTTCGCCCTCACCGCTGCCAACGACCCCTGGGTCGCAAACGCCAGCGGATACAGCGAAAGGTGCACGTTCAACGAGCCGCTCAACGGCTTCGCCTCCGGGACGTACTCGATCAGCGGACTGAGCGGCACGCCGTCGACCGCGACTGCAACAGGCACCTTCGTCTGGACGCGCATCGGGGTGAACGCGATAGTGACCCTGCCCAAGGCGGGAGGGAGAATCTTCTTCAGCAATGGCCGAACGGCTTCACCCGGAGCGAACGGAGTCGCAGTAGCGGTGTTCCGGCCGGTGTCGCCCCTGACGGGACGTACGTGCAGCGCACCCGGGCCGTTAACGGCACAAGTCACGGGTCTCGCCCAGTTCGCAATCTAGGCGGGCCAGAGAAGCTCGCGTGGAAGGCGCAGGTCATACTGCGCCTTCCACTCACCATCTTCGAAGCCACCGCGAGACCGCCGACTACCGGTGCAGGGACGCCCGAGGGTCGGGGCGAAATCCAAGGGGGCGGTTCTGGCACGCGGATGGGAGGAGGGCTTCCGTGAGCGGGCTGGAACGAAACCAGCGGCTGGCGGCG
>JBIOTQ010000149.1:0-2143 GCA_044866075.1 Actinomycetota bacterium
GCGTTGGTGGGCCGGCCGGAGTCGGCCCACCAACGCTGTCGGGGAGATGCGGATGGATCATCCCAGGTACGCGAGCCAGCCGCATCGAAACGGGCTCGTCCGGCCTGGTTACCGGCTTTAGCCGCCAAGCGTCGACGACGTCGTAACGCTGCTGCGCGCGTAGGCGGCCACGACCCTTGCCCCGGCGGCGAGCAATGGGGCCGTTTCGACCGTAGGCAGAAGCGAGGACCGGCGCGCGCGATGCGTGGCCGGTCCTCGCATCGGGGACGTGCTACGGCTTTGCGCTCTTCGCGAGCCGTTGGGCGTCGCCGAGGTTGGAGTTCCCTTCGAGGAAGGAGATCCCGGATACCTCGTCGGCATGCGCGCCGCTGTAGCGGACGACGTAGAGCCCGTTGCGAATATCGACGAGGTAGATGAGGCCGTTCCTGATGATCGGGAAGCTCCACATGACGACCTTGTTCGGGCCGCGCGAGAGCGCAGGATCCTCGTTCGCCACGGCCGGAAGCGGCGTAGGCGAGAACCAGCCCGCCTGCACCGGCGAGCCCGGGTCGGAGACGTCGATCGCCTGCTCGCCGCCCGAGTGCCAGGAGTCGAAGATCACGTTCCGGGTCGGCGTCGGGTTGTGCGAAGAGTACGAGTTGAACTCGTTCTCGCCCGGTGCCGGCGTGTACGCGCTCGTGTTCTGGAGGATCTTGTACTCGCCCACGATGTGCGGACGGCGCGGCTGGGCAACGTTCCAGAGGCGGGCCCAGCCCCACGGCCAGCCGAACGAGTCGACCGTGAACGTCCCGTAGACCTCGTCGATCGTCAGCGCGAACGGGCGGCCCGGGAATGGCACGGCCGAGTGGCTCTCAGCGCAGCCGGCGGCGGTGTGGCCTTCACAGTGCGGGCCTGTTCCCCACGTCGGGAACGGCACCGGGGTCAACAGGTGATCGTTCAGGCTCTCCACCGTCCCGGTCGGCACCTCGTCGTTTGCGACCCTGCTCGTGTCGAGGACGCCGAAGCCGCCACGCAGGTAGGCCAGATACGTGCGCGTGCCGTCGAACGACGGCGTCATCGAGTGCAGGCTCAGGTCGAAGTCATAGTTCGCCGGATCGGCTGCGTCGGGGAAGAACTGGTTCCAGTTTCCCTCAGCGACCTCGCGGACCGCCCCTCCGGACGGGAGGGCGCTGATGTCGACGATCATCAGATTCGGCCGCGCCGGGTTCACCGACACACTCGGCGTCGACAGCCAAAGCAGCGCCCGGTCCGGGTTCTTCGGATCGACCCAGAGGTGCATTTCGTGCGGCTTCACCTTCAGGCCCGCCACCGAGGTCGGGACATAACTCGAGATGAACGCCGGATGCACCGGATCGCTGAGATCGAAGAACTTGATGTCGAACGGGAACGTCGTGTCGTCCCCCGGCGGGCACGCATGGATGACCGAGCTGCAGCGGAACGTCATCACCATCAGCAGCTTCTTCTGCGGCCAAACGCGCAGCTCGCGCGTCGTGATCCCGACCTGGCCTGCATACGGCGGCCCGATCTCGCCGACGAGGGTCGGATTTGTCGGATCGGCGACGTCGACGATGAGGATTCCCGGATGCGGGTGGGGGCACGGCGTAACGCCCCGGCGCGGGTCGCCGATCCCGCACGTGTCCGAGCCGTCGGTGCGGTTGCCAACATAGATGTAGTGGTCGTAGCTCGTCAGGGCCGCGTTCATGCCGCGGGCAAACAGGGGGTTCGAGCCGACGAGCTGGAAGTTCAGCGACGTCCCAGGCGTGCCGCCGCCGGCGCCCACCGTCACATCGCCGAACGCGACCAGCGGTAAGGCCAGCGCCAACACGAGCAGGGACCCCGTGAGAAGCAGACGACGTCTCATTGACCTCCCCCTCCGCGTCGATGGATTCCGCTTCTTCATACCCACTCGAGCAGAATCTGGTCCTAGAGCGCGAAGCCGGTGTGTCCAAGACGGCGATTTTCGCGGCGCGGTGGTCGAGGCGCATCGTGATCGGGCGATGGCTGTGGGGACGTTCGACCCAGAGGCGGTCTACGGCCGCTTCCCGGCCGGGCTGCCGGCGCGGCCCGAGTCGTCGCTCGCCCGGGCCGAGCACAAGCGCGGAATCTCGGTGCCGAGCTCGCCGTGCCCGTCGCTTGTCATCTA
>JBIOTQ010000150.1:0-21916 GCA_044866075.1 Actinomycetota bacterium
TGAAGTTCTCGGACGGCCTGTTCCTGCGCACCTGCGTCGAGGTTGCGAAGAACTATCCCGATATCGAGTTCGAGGACCGCATCGTCGACAACCTCTCGATGCAGCTCGTGAAGAGGCCGCAGGAGTACGACGTGCTGGTGCTGCCGAACCTCTACGGCGACATCATCTCGGACCTCTGCGCGGGTCTTATCGGCGGGCTCGGGATCGCGCCGGGGGCCAACCTCGGCGACGACGCGGCGGTGTTCGAGGCCACGCATGGCAGCGCGCCGAAGTACAAGGGCCAGAACAAGGTGAACCCGATGGCGATGATGTTCTCCGGCGTGCTGATGCTCCGGCACCTGAACGAGAACGCGGCGGCCGACGCCCTCGAGAACGCCTTGGCGGAGGTCATCAAGGAAGGGAAGTCGGTGACCTACGACCTCAAGGAACGGCGCGACGACCCGACCGCGGTCGGCACCAGCCAGGTCGCCGACGCGGTGATCGACAAGCTCAACGCGTGAGCGCCGTCGACCTCTGGGTCAACCTCGTCCCGCCCGGCGCGACGGCGCAGCTGAGCGGCGACCCCTCCGGCCGCGGCGCGGAGACGCTCTTCGGCGAGGGCGTCACCGCCGGTTCGGGCGAGGATGAGCTGCTCACGGTGATGGACGAGACGGACGTCGGCGCGGCCGTCCTCACCGCCGGGCTGTCGGCCGGCACGGGGGCCGAGGATTTCCTCGAGGTCGCCGACCGGCACCCGGGGCGGTTCCTCGTCGCCGGGATGGTGATCCAAGCGGCGGACGCCGACGGCAACGCGGAACGCGTGCGCGCACTCGCCAAGCATCCGCGCTTCGGCATGGTGCGCGTCGCCCCCCTCGTCGAGCAGGTGCCGCTCAACGATCGCGTGTACTACCCGGTCTACGCCGCGTGCGAGGAAGCGGGCCTCCCGGTCGGCATCAACGTCGGCGTGCCGGGCCCGCCGGTCCGGTCGCGGTGCCAGGACCCCGTCCTTCTCGAAGACGTGCTGATCGACTTCCCGAACCTCGTCGTCATCGGCTCGCACATGGGCCATCCCTACGAGGCGTTGCTGATCACGTACATGATGAAGTGGCCGAACCTGTACCTCTCGAACTCGGCGTACCTCGCCAAGTACATGGACCCGGCGCTCGTCGCCTTCATGAACTCCTCGCGCGGGATCGGTCGCGTCCTGTTCGGCTCCGACCATCCCATCCTGCCTCTTCCGAAGGCGCTAGGCGCCGCGAAGGAGTTGCCGTTGAGCGACGAGGCGATGGACGCCTTCCTCGGCGGCGGCGCGCGGAAGCTCCTCCGCTCACCGGGATAGCGATGGCCAAGCCGTCGGGGATCATCGGCGTCGATCACATCGCGATCGCGACCGCGCGAATCGAGGAAGCCGAACGGCATTACGGCGAGCTGTTCGGCGCGACGGTGATGTTCCGCGGCACCACGGTGCGCGGGGTCTGGGCGACGATCGACGGCGATCCCGGCTGGGATGAGATCAAACGGCGTGGGATCAAGGTCGACTCCGCGTTCCTGCGCGCCGGCCCGCTGACGATCGCGCTCCTCCACGAACCCGGCGGAAAGACCGGCGCCGTCAACCACGTCGGTCTGGGCTGCTCCGACCCCGAGGTTCGCCGCATCAAGGAGACGGCGAAAAGACTGGGCCTCCGCTTCCTCGAAGAAAGCCTGGAGGGGTTCAAGATCCTCGACGTCTTCGGCGTGACGTGGGAGGTCTCCCGAGGGATGGACATCCGTCCTCCCACCAAGCGGCTCGATCTGCAGACCGGTCAGATCATCTAACGAAGGGAGAGCCTGATGAAGATCACCGTGGTCGGAGCGGGCAAGTACGGATCGACCACCGTGCAGCGCATCGCCGAAAAGGAGCTATGCGACGAGGTCGTGATGACCGACATCGTCGAGGGCCTTCCGCAGGGGCTCGCGCTCGACATGATGCAGTCGCGGTCCATCGAGGGGTTCGACACGCGGGTCGTCGGAACGAACTCGTACGACGAGACGGCCGGATCCTCGATCTGCGTCGTGACCGCCGGGCTCCCGCGCAAGCCGGGGATGAGCCGCATGGACCTGCTCGAGGTCAACGCGAAGATCATCCGCTCGGTCGCCGAACAGTTCTGTCCGAACTCGCCGGATGCCGTCGTCATCGTCGTCACGAACCCGCTCGACGAGATGACGTACCTGTTCCGCGAGATCTCCGGCTTCCTCGCCGAACGGGTGATGGGCCAGGCGGGGATGCTCGATACGGCGCGCTTCAAGCACTTCGTCGCCGAGGAGTTCTCGGTGTCGCCGGGCGACGTCGAGGCGATCACGCTCGGCTCGCACGGAGAGACGATGGTGCCGGTGCCGAGCATGGTGAAGGTTCAGGGGAAGCCGCTGGGCGAACTCGCCAACGCGGCGACCGTCGAGCGACTGGTGCAGCGGACGCGCGACGGCGGCGCCGAGATCGTCGGCCTCCTGAAGACCGGCAGCGCGTACTACGCGCCGTCCAGCGCGGCCGTGGCGATGGTCGAGGCCGTCGCGAAGGGTTACGACGCGGTGATGCCGACGTGCGCGTGGCTGACGGGTCAGTACGGGATCGACGGCGTCTACCTGGGCGTGCCGGCGAAGCTCGGCAACGGCGGCGTGCGCGAGATCGTGGAGCTGCCGCTGACCGACGACGAGCTGAGCGCGCTACGTGAGGCGGCCGAGGCCGTGCGATCGAAGTGCGCCGACGTGAGCAAACTGGCGTAGAGGAGCAGGGATACCCCACTCGGCGGCGAAGAGGATGCCTCGGGATCGCTTCGCACGTGAGGGGGACGGGTGTCGATCTCGACGGATACGCCGGATCAAGACCTGCTGCCACGGCCGTCCCGGGCGCTCCGCTTTCGCTCTCAGCTCCTCGCCCTCGCTGCCGTCCTTATCCTCGGGTTCGGCTTCCTCGCCGGCTGGGTGGCTCACCGGCCTCCCGCGGCCGGCGTGACGCTCTTCGGTCCCTCGCGGACCTTCGGAGAGACGCGCGCCATGTACCCGCGGCAGCTCGCCTACTTCCTTGGGCAGCAGAGGGCGTCCGATGGGATGACGTATGGCGAGTGGGCGCGCACGAAGTTCCTTCATCAGTGCGACGGCATGGATCCCCGGTCCCTGCGCTTCGATCCGCTCGAACAAGGCCCGTTCTCGAGCGAGGGGATCCGTTACGAGATCATGATCTTCCATGCCGCAGCCGTTCCCGGCTGTGCCGAATCGAAGCTCCTCGTGAACATCGGCGGGTTCATGAGCGACTCGGGCCGCATCGTTCCCCTGTCACCGACCGAGAGCATCGGCGAATCCCGGTTCGGCGTGGACAGCGAGAGCAACCTCCTCGACACATCACGCGCGACCAAAGACGCGTGGTGGACCCGGTTCCGCTCGGGTGAGGCTCCCTAGCGACGGCGCTAGGTCAGCGTCCCGAGGATAGTCACGTTCTCGATGCGCCAGCCCGACGACGTCTTCACCAGCGTCAGCTCCAGCAGGTTGGTGTCGACGCGCGGCGCCTTGAGATCCTTGTTCGTCGTCGTCACGCGAACCACGGCGAGGACGGTCGCGTCGTCGCCCTCGACCTCGGACACGGCGATGCGGACGAGTTTTCCCTTCGAGTCGGCCCGGCGCTCCTTCAGCGTCGTCACGAAGGACGAACCGGTCAGCTCTTCGTATTGATCGCGGAACTTGCCGGTGGCCAGCCCGAGCACTTGGCCACGTTGCCGTGCGATCGTGGTGGCGTTGTAGGTCGTCAACAGGACGGCGAACCGCCCGGACACGTCGCGGACGTCGTCCTGCGCGCGCTCAGTCCCGTTTCCCCGGAAGACGAGGACGGATTCGGCCAGGATCGCGGCGACGAGGATCGCGATCAGGATGACGATGTGGAGCGAGCGGCCGAACAACGTTCGTCCGGGCGCCGGTGGAGCCGGCGCCGGTTTCGGCTCTGCGGCGATCACGACCTCGTCGTCCATCAGTATCCCAGCGTGAAGAGCTGCAACCACGATATCCGTTCCAGCTGTGCGCGGAGAGCCGGGGGAAGCGACGCGATCGCGTCCGCGGACGCCGACGCCGTGGTCCCGGCGCACTCGAAGTCGTACTCGGGCTCGTCCACGTGCGCGTCGGTCACCGCGTGGAGAGGCCGGCTGCTCGGGTCGTAGAGGCACCCGGGGTTCTCCGTGTTGGTCAGCAGGTTGAAGACGAAGTACGGGGCGACGTAGGTCTTGTTGGCGTCGGCCAGGAACGCTCCGAGGTAACGCAGCAGCTTGTCGACGTCGTCGAGCTGCTTGTGCGTGTTCCGCACGGTGATGCCGAGGTCGTGCAGGATCTGGTTCAGCTCCTGCTTGCGGTGATCCAGGAGCGCCAGGATCTGCGTGTCGAAGCCATTCATCGCGATCACGGTTCGTTCAAGGTCTGTCTTCCTGGTGGCGATCGTCTCGAGGACGGTCTTCAGAGACGTGATCGCGCGGACGAAGTCCTCGCTCGACGAGTTGAACGAGTCTTGGATGTCGGCCGCGTTGTCGATCAAGCCTCCGACCTCGGTCCGGTGTTCGGCGCCGATCTTCGCCAGCACGTCCAGTCCCCGGATGGTGTCACTCAGATCCTTGCCGTGTCCGGAGAGGCCGACCCCGAGCTCGTGGACGAGCTGCCCGAGATCCTTGGGGTCGACCGATCGCAGCACCGCGTTGAGCTCGCGCAAGAGATCCTCGATCTGCGCGGGGATCGAGGTCATCGTGATCGGGATCACATCGTTCTTCTCGAAGAACGGCCTGTCGTCCCGCTCGGGCAGCAGATCGATGAACTGCTCGCCGACGGCGCTCTTGAACAGCACGCGCGCGCGGGTTCCCTCCTTCGGGATGCGGTACTTCGACTCGATCTTCATCTGGATCTTCACCGCGTCGCGGGTCAGCGTCATCTGTCCGACGCGGCCGACCTGGACGCCCCGATAGGTGACCTCCTGGTTGGGGGCGACGCCTCCGGCGCCGGGGAAGATGGCGTAGATCGAGTATGTGCTTCCGAAGACCGTCGGGAGCACCCTGATGGCGAGCAGGGCCGCCAGGGCGAGACCGAGGACGATGAACGCAACCGTGTTGATGACGACGCGCGACGTCAGCCTCATCGCGTCGCTCCCCAGAGCAGATCGGCGAGCGTCCGGAGACGACGCAGCTCGCGCTGCTCGACGGCGGCCGTCGCCGCGCCGCCCGGAGGCGGTTCGTTCGCGAGCGTGAAGACGATGTCGAGCTGCAAGTAATCGCCGGGGAACGCACGCGGCCACAGGTCGCTGAACCGCGCGAGCGAGACGACGGCCTTCTCCAGGTCGCCGGTGGCTTTCATCACCTGATCGAGGATGAGACGCAGATCTTTGAGCGAACGGTCCGATGCCGGCCGCGTGGCTTTCATGTACCGCGCGAGCACCGCGGAGGATCGGTCCAGGGATGCGACGAGGCGATCGAGGTTCGCCTGCTGCTCGGCCAGGATCTCCGTCGCGTCGGCCGACGAGGCCAGCGCCCGCGTGATGACGTCGCGTCCCCCGGCCAAGGTTTTGAAAGCGCTGTCCAGGCTGTCGATCGCCGACGCGACGTCGGGGGCGCGCCGCGCCAGCGGCCCGGAAAGGCCGCGCAGGTCGGTGAACACTTGGCCGAGCGCCTCCTCGCGGCCGCGCACGATCTCGGCCGACGAGTGGATCAGCGTCGCCAGATCCGCCGGCGTCCCGCCCTGGAGGAGCCGCCCGAGTTTCACGAGAGCGTCGTCGATCCCGAGGATGCGCTGCGTGCGTTCGACGGGGATGACGTCTCCGTCGCGAAGGAGCTGCGTGGAGGCCGTCTGGCCCTCCGGCACGCCGAGCTCCACGAACTTCTCGCCCAGCAGTGATGTCGAGCGGATCAGCGCTTGGGCGTTCGCGGGGATCTCCGCGTCGGCGTCGATACGCATCGTGACGCGCGCGCGGTATCCCTGAAGGTGGATCCCGCGCACGCTTCCCACCTTCACGTCCGAGCTCTGCACGTTCGCGAAGCGCACGAGTTCGCCGACGTCGGTGAAGATCGCGTCGACCGTGATCGACTTTTTCCCGCCGACGCAGGCGGCGAAGGACAGACAGACCGCGACGGCCAGACCGAGGGCGGCGATCCTCTTCATCGGGATAGCCACCCCCACGCGCCGTCGAGCAGCCCGCCGAGGCCGCTGAAGAGATCCCGTATCGACGGCCCCGACGTTGCCGCAGGCTCCGGAATCGGCAGGAGTGGACCGACCTGCGGCAGGAGGTCGAGGAGGTTTCCGGGATCGGGCGCCGCCGGCACGGTGGTGGGCGCCGGGCCCGGCGTCGGCGTCCGACCGGCCGCGGATCCGGCCCCGCCCGTCCCCGGCGCCGTCGCCGTGATGGGCAGGCTGCCCCCGGCCAGACCGAGCAGGAGACAGACGCCGGACGGAACCGCCGGCGGGCATGGGAACAGATGATCGTCGCGCACGTCGATGTGCGGCACGGGAGCGTCGACGTGCAGCGCGCCGCCGTTGTGCGCGTTCTCGGCGCCGTCGGCGAGGACGGGCAGCCAGTCGAGGCTGCGGATCGTCGACTGCTGGTGATCGACGAGGGCCTTCGTCGTCTTCGCGAGCACACGTAGGTCGGCCTCGAGGTCGGTGCGGTGCGCGGCGACGAGGGACTCGAGCTGTTCCGTCATCAGCGCGAGATTCGACAAGGCTCCGTTGAGGCTTTGGTGTTCGCTGGCGATCGCGCCGAGCGCTTGAGCGAGCAGCGTGTTGAGCAACGCGATGTCGTCGCGGCGCGCCGACAGCGCGCCGAACAGACGCGACAGCTCGCCGACGATGGCGTCGAGGTCCACCGCGTTCGCGCTCGCGGCGCCCGACAGCGCTCCGGCGCCGCTCAGCGTCTTCGACAGGTTCTCACCCGCGCCGGCCAGCGCGGCGGCGAGGTTCTTCACCGCGAGACCCAGCGACTTCGGATCCTCGCGCGTGCCCGCCTGGATCGCGTCGAGGAACTTCTTGAGCTGTGCGAGGAGGTCGTCGAGCTCGGCCGGGATCACCGTCCGGTCCGTATCGATCACATCGCCGTTGCGGAGTCGCGGACCCGACGCGTACACGGGGGTCAGCTGGACGTAGCGGTCCGAGATCAGTGAGATCGGAACGATGACCGCCTTCGCGTCGGCCGGGACCTTCACGTCCGAGTCGAGGCGCATCTCGACCTTGACCTTCGTCCCGACCGGCGTGACCCTCGAGACGCGGCCGACCGCCACGCCGAGAACCCGCACGCGCGATTGAGGGAAGAGGCCGATCGATTTCGTGAAGTAGGCGGTGACGCGCAGCGGCTCCTTCTTCTCTCGCGGGAACGCGAGCGCCAGAACGCCGCCGAGGAAGGTCAGCGCGATCGCGATCGCCAACAGCCGCGTCTGTCCGCGCCTCACGGCCCCTCCCTCGTCGCGCGCGGGCTGGTGACCGACGCGCTCGTCGTCCCCGGGACGATGCAATCGACCGGGCCGGTCGGGCCTCCCGCCGGGCCCGTGCCGATCACGACCGGCGGCAGCGGCGGCACGTTCGCCTCGATCGCCATCGTGCAGATATCCGCCCAGCGTCCCTTCCACGCGATGCGCGCGAAGGCCTCCGACGACGGCCCGGCGATCGTCAGCGCCTTCTGCAGTTCGCCGAGGCTCGCGTCGACGATCTTCAGAGTCGTGTGCAGGTCGTCGAGGATCGTGTCGAGCTGTGGCCGTTTGTCGCGCAGGAGCGTCCCCAGCTGGTCGGCCAGCCGGTCGGTGTTGCGCAACAGCGCTTGGACGGTGGCGCGGCGTCGCGCGAGGACCTCCATCACGACGTTCGAGTGCTCGATGATCTTCACGATGTCGGGGGTCGACTCGTCGAGCGCGGAGAGGACCCGCTCGCCCTGCTTTATCAGTGTGTCGATCGCGTCGCGCTTGCCGCCGAGCGTCCCGAGAACCTTCGCCGCGCCGTCGAGGGTCCGCGCGAGGTTGCGGTTGGGATCGGCGGTTACGTCGGCGAGCGCCTTGAACGCCTCGTTCAGCTGCTTGCCGTCGACGTCGGTCAGAAGGTCCACCGCCGAGTTCGCGACCTGGTAGATCTCGAACGGGATCGACGTCTGCGCGAGTGGTATCCGGTCGCCGTTCTTCAAGAGAGCTCCCGGCTTCGTCGCGTCGATGACCACGAACTTCGTTCCGAGGATCGTCTTGAGCGAGATCTCGGCGGTGGCGTCCTTCGGGATCTCGGTGCCTTTGTTGATCGCGAGGGTCACGATCACGCGATCGCGCCCGAGCTTGACGTCCGTGACGCGTCCGACCTTGATGCCCGCGACCCGCACTTCGTTGTCGCGGATCAAACCGGCCGCGTCGGCGAATTCGGCCGTCAGCGTGTACGTGTTCGCGATGAACGGAAGCTTCTTGAACGAGAAAGCGAAGAAGAACAGCAACCCCATGCCGATGATCGACAGGATCCCGATCTGCATGGGGCTCCGTTCGCGGAAGGAGGTCACGGCGCTCCTCCCATGCCGCCGGAGAGGAGTGCGCCGAGTCCGCGGGGCTCGTTCGCGGCGGATGCCGGCGTCGCGTTGTCGCAGCCGGGGATCGACGAGAGGCACAGCGCGGGCACGTACAGGTTCGCCCACTCGCCGAAGGACATCACCTGCAACGTCGCGTGCAACACGTCGTCCAGGTGTGTCGTGATCTGCTTCAGGTCGCCCTGGTGCTTCAAGACCAGCTCGAGCACCGTGACCAGGTCGTCGAGATCCCGCTCGAGCGAGCCGCGGTTGTCCTTGATCAGCCGCCCCAGCTCGCCCGTCGCCGTGTTGAGGTTCACCAGCGTGCGGTCGAGCTGGCTCGAGTCGCCGGCGAGGGTCTCGGCGACGCCGGCGAACGCCCCCAGCAGCCGCTGGAGTCGTTCGCGCTCGTCGGCCACCGAGGTCGCGACGGCCCCGAGGTTGTCGACGAGAGAGCCGAGCTGCACGTCCTTCCCGGCGAGCGCGCCGAGGAAGGTCGCGGTGTCGGCGAGGACGGCGTCGATGTCGTCCTTGTGCTTCGCGAAGCTGACGACGAGCGCTTTCGAGATCGTGTTGATGTCGCTGCTGTTGATGCCGGTCAAGAGCGGCCGCAGATTGTTGAAGACGGTATCGAGGTCGAGCGGTCCCTGGGTCTGCTCGCGTGGGATCCGGTCCTTCGGGCGCAGGAACGGCGCGGCGCCGGCACCGGGCGTGAGGTTCACCACGCGCAGCCCCAGCAGGTTCCTGTAGCGGATCTCGACGGTCGTGGACTTAGGCAGCCGCACCGACTTGTCGATCGAGAGGTCGACGACCGCCCGTCCCTTCTCGACGTGCTGACCGGTGACCTTGCCGATGGTGACGCCGGCAAGCGTCACGGGGTCGTTGCTCAGTAACCCGGTCACGTCGTCGAAGACGGCGGACACCGCGTACCGGCTCTTGAAGAGGCCGAAGTTGCCGATGTTCGACGCGAGGAGAATCGTGACCGTGCCGGTGAACAGCGCGAAGACGATCAGCTTGGTCGCGACGCTCCGGAACTTCACAGCATTTCCTCCGGAAGCAGCCCGCGCGGCGTGAGGAACGACTTGTAGAGCATCAGCTGGAGCGGCGTCGGGCGCGCTCCGAAGGGCAGCGCGAGCAGCTCCGTCAACTGGGCGCGGTACGCGATCGCCGCGGTCGCGCCGTCGGGCGTCGGCCCTTCGGGGCCGTACCCGCCCGGAGACTTTTCCTTCTCACCCGACGTGATCCAGACCTGCCAGCAGGTCGTCCCGGCGAGCGACGGATGGAAGTCGGCGTCGCCGAGCGTCTGTCCGTCGGCGTTCCGGCACGGGGCCGACAGGTTGGTCACCCAGTTCTGGGTGAAGGTCTTGAGCGCCGAGACCGTCGGCGGCAGGCGGAAGCGATGCTCCGCCACCAGATCGAGGACGTCGACGCCCTTGACCGAGAGGTCGACGAGATCCTTGTAACGCGCCTCGGTGAGCTGCGCGACGATGTCCAGCCATGTCGGCGCGTCGCGCAGAACCGCGCGCAGGTCGTCCTGATGCGCGACGAGCGAGCGCGAGATCTCGTCGAGAGCTTGCAGCGCCGCCACCAGGTCGGGGGAGACGCGGTCCAGCGTCGCGGCACCGGTGTCCACGCCGGCGAGCAGCCGGTCGAGTTCCGCGCGGTGTTCGCTGACCGTGCGAAGCGCGATCAGCGCGTTGTCGATCGTGCGCCGCGCGATCTGCTCGTTGCCGGCGACGCCCTGGGCAAGCGCGTGGAGCGCGCCGCCGAGGTCGCCGGGCTTCGCCGCGTCGAGAACCGGGATGAGCGACTGCAGTACCTCTTCGAGCTCGAACGGCCCGACGGTCCGATCCTCCGGGATGCGGGCGCCCGGCTTCAGGATCGCTCCGCTCGGCTTCGCCGGATCGAGGAGCTCGACGAACTTCTCTCCGAACAGCGTCTTGCCGCGGATCGCGGCCGAGACGTCCGCCGGGAGCCTCTGACCTCGGTCGAGCGCGAGAACGACCTGTGCGGTGCCGTTGGGGAAGTGTTTGATCTGAGCGATCTTCCCGACGATCACACCGCGCGCCTTCACGTCGCCGGTGACGCGCAGGAGCTGCCCGACCCGAGCGAACGTGACCGTCACCGGGAAATCGTTGCTCACGCGTCCGGAGATCCCGCCGACGACGTAGATGCCGAACGCGATGATGAGGGCGATGACGAGCAGTCCGACGAGCGCGTTGCGCCGGTTGGTCATCCCGCGATCCGGACGGTGTCGCGGATCCCCCACATGACCGCGGACAGCGCGAAGTTGAGGATGTTGATCGCCACGATCGACGTCCGGATGGCCCTACCGACGGCGATGCCGACGCCCACGGGACCTCCGCGCGCGTTGTACCCGTAGTAGCAATGGATCAGACAAACCGCGATCGCGAACACCCAGACCTTGATCAGCGAGTAGAGGACGTCGATCGGCGGCAGGAAGAGGTTGAAGTAGTGCGAGAACGTCCCGGACGAGAGTCCTTGGAAATTCACGACAACGATATTCGTCGCGAGGTACGAGGCGAACAGCCCCACCAGGTAGAGGGGCGTGATGACGATGAGCGCGGCGACGACCCGGCTGGCGACGAGGTAACGGCGCGTCGGCATGGCCATCACCTCGAGCGCGTCGATCTCGTCGTTGATGCGCATCGCGCCGAGCTCGGCAGTGAATGCGGCGCCGACCTGGGCGGCGAGCGCAACGCCGACGATGATCGGCGTGATCTCGCGCGTGTTCCCGAACGCCGACACGAAGCCCGAGAACGATTCCGCGCCGATCAGCCGCAATGCCTGGTATCCCTCCAGGCCGACCAGGCCGCCGGTGATGAACGCCATGAAAAAGATGACGCCGACCGTCCCGGCGCCGACGATCAGCGCGCCCGTTCCCCAGGTGATGTCGCCCATGATGCGCATCACCTCGCCGGGGTGGCGCGGGATGACGATGAGCGAGTCGACCATCACGCGCGCGTAGAAGGCCATCTGCTCGCCGATGGCCTCGAGCCCGCCCATCGTCCTCCGGAAGAGGAACCGGCTGAACGAGAGGGGGGCGGGGAGGGATCGTTCGACGGTCGCCATGGGATCAGGCCAGCTTCTGCGGGATCACTTGGAAGTACAGGACGGTGAGGATGATGTTGACGAAGAAGATCGCCATGAACGTCAAGACGACTCCGCGGTTCACGGCGTCACCGACCCCTTTCGGTCCGCCCTTCGCGTTCAAGCCCATGTACACGGCGATCATCGCTGCGACGAGGCCGAAGAGCGCCGCCTTGAGCAAAGCGAAATAGAGGTCCCACGGCTGCGCCAACAGGCTGAAAGAGTTGAGGTATGAGCCGGCCGACCCGCCCTGGAGCACGACGTTGAACACGAGCCCTCCGAAGATCCCCGCGACGCTCACGAACCCGTTCAGCAGAACCGCCACGAACATGGATGCCCAGATGCGCGGGACGACCAGGCGGTGGACGGGGTCGACGCCGAGGACCTCCATCGCGTCGATCTCCTCGCGGATCTTCCGCGAGCCGAGGTCGGCGGTCATCGCCGATCCGCCGGCTCCCGCGATCAGCAAGGCGGTCGCGATCGGCGCCGCCTCGCGGACCACCGCGAGCACCATCACCGCGCCCGTCTGCGACTGGGCGCCCAACTGGCGCGCGACGCCTCCGACCTGAAGCGCCGTCACCATGCCGAACGCGAGGGATACCAGGACCACCGGCACGATCGACACGCTGGCGATGAACCACGAGACGCGCACGAATTCCTCGAACGGCACGGGACGCCGTGGCATGGCCCGGAACGCGTCGAGCGTCAGAGCGAACAGGCGGCCCGTGTGGTGGATGAGGCCGGTCGGGATCCCGATCCGGGGAAGAAGGTTCTTCCGCGGTGCGTCCTCCACGCGGGCCATCAGACTTGCTCCTCGTCGGGCCGGTCCTTCTCTTCGCTCATGCCGATCGGTCCCTCAGTGGCGCCGGCGAGGAATTGTTTCACCACCGGGTTGTCCGACTCGAACATCTCGTGCGCCGGACCGAAGCGGATGAGCTTCCGCCTGAAGAGCAGACCGATATAGTCGGCGATCTGCCGCGCCGACGGGATGTGGTGAGTGACGACGATGATCGTCGCGCCGGTTTGCTCTTTGATAGCGATCGTCAGCTCGTTGAGGAACGCGGTGCGCACCGGATCCAAGCCGGAGTCGGGTTCGTCGAAGAGGATGATCTCGGGGTCGAGCACCAACGCGCGCGCGAGGCCGGCGCGCTTCCGCATTCCGCCGGAGATCTCGCCGGGCGCTTTCTTCTCCGCGCCGGTAAGCCCGACCATCTCGAGCTTGTCCATGACGATCTTCTTGATATCGGATTCGGATTTCTTCGTGTGCTCGCGCAGGGGGAACGCGGTGTTGTCGTAGATCGACATCGAGCCGAACAGCGCGCCGTCTTGGAACAAGACGCCGAACTTCTTGCGCACCTCGTAGAGCTCTCGCTCCTTGAGCGCGGGGACGTTGTGGCCGTCGACCCACACCTCACCGCGATCGGGCCGCAAGAGTCCGACGAGATGCTTCAGGAAGACGCTCTTGCCGGTCCCCGACGGGCCGAGCATGATCGAGACCTTCCCCTTCGGGATCTCGAGCGAGACGTCCTCGAAGATCGTCTGGGGCCCGAAGGACTTCGTGAGGTTGCGGATGCTGATGGCGGCCTCGATCTTGGCACCGTTGACGGGGGCCGACTTCTGGGATCGAACCGCTTTCGCCACGCCTCCACTCCGCTCCGTGGGGACAGCCATCCTCGTGCGCAGCGCTCAGTCCGGTCAAGGGGAGGTCTCGCGCGAAAGAGAACCTGCAGTTTCAGGGTGGACGCAACGCGCGGGCGAGGTTTAGGGTCGCGGGCGTGAGCTACAAACGCATCCTCGTCGGGACGGACGGCTCCGAGCCGTCGCTCCGCAGCGTCCGCGAAGCGGCGACTCTGGCGAAAGCCATGGGCTCCGAGCTGGTCGTCGTCTGCGCGTACGAGCCGATCGATCAAGCGACGATCGAGAAGTGGAAAGACGAGGCGCCGGTCGAGATCTCGTGGCGCTTCTCCCCGACGTCCCTGGCCGAGCAGTCCGTCGAGAAGGGTCGGAGGGCCGCGGAGGAGATGGGCGTGAACGTGCGCGCCGTCATCGCACCCGGCGAAGCGGGGGAGGCCCTGATCCGCACCGCGGAGCAAGAGGACGTCGATCTTCTCGTCGTCGGCAATCGCGGGATGGCCGGCGCCACGCGGTTCCTTCTCGGGAGCGTTCCCAACAAGGTCTCGCATCACGCGCCGTGCGACGTGTTGATCGTGCATACGGTCGCATGACGGGGGTTCCCGGATGACATGGGTGGGGTGGATGTTGGTGGCCCTCGCCGCCGGGTTCGTCGCCCTCGCCCTATACGGCAAGTACCGGATGCTGAAGGACGAGCACCGCCACGCCCTCGAGGAAGAGAGGCGCGCCCTGAACCGGGAGGAGCCCCCGGCGCCGGCTTGACTTTGCCATCGCGCACTGTTACGGTCGGCGCTGATGAAGACAAGCCCCAGCTCAGCGGTGCCGTCCGCCGAGCTGCAGGCTCGGATCCGCCCGGTCCAGCAACTGGCTTACCGCACCGCCGAAGGCGTGGCGCGTGAGCTTCGGCCCGGCGTCACCGAGCGCCAGGCCGCGGCGCGGCTGAAGCGGCGTCTGATCGAGGAGGGCGTCGAGGACTGGTTCCACGTGCCCTTCGCCTGGTTCGGCGACCGCACCACGCTGAAGGGCTTCCGGAACCCGCTGCGTTTCTTTCCGTCGAACCGCGCGCTGGAGGAGGGGATGCCGTTCATCCTCGACGTCGCGCCGGTTGCCAACGGCGTCACGGCCGACATCGGCTATTCGGGGTGCCTGGGCCCGAACGCGATCTTCGACCAGATGATGGACGACCTCGCCGAGTACCGGACTCTAATCCTCGACCAGGTGCGCGAGCGGCGGACCTTCCGCGATATCTACGACGCCGTCGACCAGCTCGCCGCGAAGCACGGTTACACGCCGGCACACCATGAGTATCCGGGCAAGGTGCTCGCGCATCAGGTCTGGCCCGTGCATGGTCCCGGCCCGCGCACGGTCGTCGCCGGCTTCGGCAACCGCAGCTTGCGCCTGCTCGCGCGCAGCTTGGCCGTGAGCCTCGGCGAGGGATGGTCGCCCTTGTGGAACGGATCGAGCCGCTCCGATCACATCCCGGTGCCGGGGATCTGGGCGATCGAACCGCACCTCGGCTTCCACGGTGTCGGTGTGAAATTCGAAGAGGTTTTGGTCGTCACCGAGGACCACGCGTACTGGCTCGACGACGACCTGCCGCACGTGCGGCGCTGGCGCGCTGCGGCCGTCACGGCCTGACTCGGCGGAGGTGATCCACATGGCGCCGCAGGATCTGGACCAGGAAGTGCGCGGATCCGGGACCGACAAGGCCGAATACGAGCACCTGGTTCGACGGCTGTCGAAGGCGTCGGTCGACAAGCACTACGAACCCTACGTCGACGTCCCCTGGGACGAGCCCGGGATGCGAATCGATGCCGAGGACCCGCGGTGGGCCCTGTCGCCTAACGTCGATCCGCTCGGCGGACATCCCTGGTACCAAGCGCTGCCGGCGGAGACCCAAGCCCGCATCGGGCTGTGGCGCGTCGCGACGGCGATGAAGACCGGCGTGGAGTTCGAGAACCTCCTCAAGCGCGGCCTCCTCGCCTACGCGTTCTGGCTGCCGAACGGGTCGCCCGAGTTTCGTTACGCGTACCACGAGGTCGTCGAAGAAGGTCATCACGGAATGATGTTCCAGGAGTTCGTCAACCGAACAGGTCTGCCCATCCGCGGCGTACCGAACGGGCTCCGTCAGACGGCACAGGCCATCCCCGCGCTCGGGATAGCCTTCCCGGAGCTGTTCTTCTTCTTCGTGCTCGGCGGCGAGGACCCGATCGATTACGTTCAGAGGCGCACGCTCAACGCCGGCGTCGAGGTCCACCCTCTCCTGGAGCGCATCATGCGCATCCACGTCGCGGAGGAAGCCCGGCACCTGTCGTTCGCGCGGCACTACCTACGAAGGCGCATCCCGCGCCTGGGGCCGATCCGGCGGTCGATCATCGGGATCGCGATCCCGATGATCCTGTACCGCATGTCCAAGGTGATGCTCGGCGCATCGGGGCCGATGGTTCGCGAGCTCGGGATCCCGGAGCACGTTATCCGGGAGGCCTACCGCAGTCCGCAAGCGCGCGCCGAGCGCCGGAACTCGTTGGCCAAGGTTCGCGAGCTGGCCGTCGAGCTCGGACTCGTGGGTCCGGCCAATCGCAGGCTCTGGAAGGCGCTCGGCCTCTGGCCACAGAGGGGCGATGAGGCGCGTGCGCCGGGGAGCGCGGCGTGACGATCGAGCGGCGCGTCGCCTCCGACGGGGTCACGCTCGCGGTCCGCGAGACCGGCGAGCCGGACGCCGCGACGATCGTGCTCGTGCACGGCTACCCCGACACGCAACATGTGTGGGACGAGGTGGTCGAGCGGCTCTCGCCGCGTTTCCACGTCGTCACGTACGACGTGCGCGGCGCGGGGGAGTCGACGGCTCCGCGCGGTCCGCGCGGCTACGCGCTCGCGCGCCTCGTCGCCGATCTCGGGGCCGTCATCGACGCCGTGTCGCCGGACCGTCCGGTCCACGTCGCCGGTCATGACTGGGGATCGATCCAGCTGTGGGAGGCCGTTTCGACCGAGGCCATCTGCCGACGCATCGCATCGTTCACCTCGATCAGCGGGCCGAGCCTCGATCACATGAGCCACTGGGTCCGCGATCGCCTCCGCCGCGGCGCCGTGGGGGAGCTGCTGAACCAGGGGGTGCGGTCGTCGTACGTCCAGCTGTTCTCGACGCCGTTCCTCGGACGGGCCGTCATGCGCCGCGGGGCGCGTCGGTTCGGGAAGGTCCTCGAGCGCGAGGGCATCGCGTCGCGCGCCGGCCATCCGGCGGCCTCGATCTCGGACGACGCCGGCCGGGGCGTGGCGCTCTACCGGACGAACGTGCGCGAGCGAATGCGGGTCCCGCACGAAGGACGCACGGACGTGCCGGTGCAGCTGATCGTCCCGCGCCGCGACCCGTTCCTGTCGCCGGCGATCTACGCGCAGCTTCGCCGGTTCGCGCCCCGGTTGTGGCGCCGCGACGTCCCCGCGCGGCATTGGGTTCAGCGGTCGCACCCCGATCTCATCGCACGCTACGTCGCGGAATTCGTCGATCACATAGAGGGAGGACCTGAGATGCGATCTCTCCGTCGCGCGCGCGCCCGCGCGCTGGGCCGGCCTTTGGGCGACGCGCTGGTCGTCGTCACCGGCGCCGGCAGCGGGATCGGCCGCGCGACGGCGCTCGCGTTCGCCGAGCGCGGCGCGGAGGTGGTGTGCGCCGACATCAACGAGCCCGGGGCAACGCGGACCGCGCAGCTCATCGGACTCCTCGGCCGGACCGCCCACCCATTCGAGGTCGACGTCGCGGACGCGTCCGCGATGGAACGCTTCGCCAAGACGGTCGAGCACGAGTACGGCGTGCCCGACGTCGTCGTGAACAACGCCGGGATCGGCGTCGCCGGTCCGTTTCTCGACACGTCGCTGGAGGACTGGCAGCGCGTGATCGACGTCAACCTCTGGGGCGTCATCCACGGCGCGCGCTTGTTCGGCCGGATGATGGCCGATCGCGGCGAGGGCGGGCACATCGTGAACGTGGCCTCGGCGGCGGCGTACACACCGTCCCGGACGCTGCCGGCGTACTCCACGACGAAGGCGGCGGTGCTGATGTTCTCGGAGTGCCTGCGCGCGGAGCTTTCCCGCTACGGCATCGGCGTGAGCGCGATCTGCCCCGGCGTCATCAACACGCAGATCACGCGCACGACCCGCTTCGTCGGACTCTCCGACGAGGCGCAGGAGGCGCGCCGGCGTCTCGCCGTTCGCATCTACGCGCGGCGCAACTACGGGCCCGAGCACGTCGCCGACGCGATCGTGCGCGCCGTCCGGCGCAACACGGCCGTGGTCCCGGTCTCGCCGGAAGCCGTGCTCGGCCGGCTGGGGTCGCGGTTCTCGCCGGCGATCATGCGCGCGCTCGCGCGCCTGGACGTGATGGATCGATGACCGAATACCGGATCGACGAGCTGGCCCGCGAGGCCGGGACGACCGTGCGCAACGTCCGCGCGTACCAGGACCGCGGGCTGATCGCGCCGCCGCGGCGGGAGGGACGCGTCGGCCTGTACAGCGACGCGCATCTCTCGCGCCTCCGGCTGATCGGGCAGCTGCTCGAGCGCGGCTACACGCTCGCGAACATCGCCGAGCTCATCGACGGTCTCGAGCGGGGCCACGACCTCGGCGACCTGATCGGGCTCGGCGCGGCCATCGTCAGCCCCTGGACGGACGAGGTGCCCGGGTACGTCACGGCCGAGGAGCTGCTCGAGATGTTCGGGCCGGACCAGACGGCCGAGACGCTGCAACAGGCGGTGGACCTCGGGCTGCTCGAGCTCGAAGGCGATCGCTTCCGGGTGCCGAGCCCGCGGCTGCTCCACGCGGGCGCCGAGCTGTACGCGGCCGGGGTGCCGCTCGACGCGATCATGGACATCGCCAAGAAGCTGCGCCGCGACGCCGATCGCATCGCGGCGCGCTTCGTGGAGCTGGCCGAGACGCATCTGTTCGCGCCGTACGGAGACGAGCTGCCGCCGCCCGAGGACATCCCGCGGATCACCGAGCTCGTGCGGCGCCTGCGCCCTCTCACCGAGATGGCCGTCGACGCGGAGCTCGCGCGGGCGATGGAGCGCAAGGTCGGCGAGCGTTTCGGCAAGAGGCTCGAGCGGGTTCGGGACCAGAAGCGTGCGGACGCCGGGTGGGTGGGTGGAATCGAGGCATAGAGAGGAGAAGGCCATGGAGATCGATATCAGCGCCGTCGAGATCACGCCCGAGCAGTTCGCCGAGCTCGTGCGCAACGCGAGCGACTCCGAGCTCGAAAGCGGGATCCGCTCGGCGGGCACCGAAACGGTGCTCGATCGGATCTTCGAGGGGATGCAGCAGCGCTTCTTGCCCGAGAAGGCCGAAGGGATCGACACCGACGTGCAGTGGGTGGTCACCGATCAGGGCAACGAATACCCGTACAAGGTGTCGATCAGGGGCGGCACCTGCACGGCCGAACGTGGCCGCTCGGACGCGCCGAAGGTGACGTTCACGCTCGCGCTCGTTCCGTTCCTGCGGCTGATAGCGGGGCAGGAGAACGGAGTTCAGCTCTTCATGAAGGGCGCGCTCAAGGTGGCGGGTGACCTTCTCTTCAGTCAACGCGTGCAGACGTTCTTCGCCACGCCATAACGAGAGGATCGCCATGCCTTTGCCGTTCGCTCACATCACCGGGAACGCGTGGGACGACTGGTTGATCGTCGCCGGTCCGGTCGTCATCTTCCTCGGCATCTGCGCGCTTCTCGCGAGGCCCCGTGGGGGGAAGTCGCCGCTCGAGGCCGCGGCCGATTCGCTGCACCGGATCACGAAGGTGCCGGGGTGGGCGGCGGCGGGGGTGGGCACGGGCATCGGCGGCCTGACGCTCGCGGCGCTCGGCTTCTACTGGGACGTCGCCTGGCACATCGACTTCGGCCGCGACAAGCAGCTGTTCACGCCGCCCCACACGCTGATCCTGCTGGGGCTCGGCGCGATCCTGCTGGCCGGCGCGATCGCGATCGCCCTGGCCAGCGCGTCCCGGGTCGAGACGCGCGTGCGGGTCCGGTTCCTGCGTGTGCCGTGGTCGGCGCTCGCGCTCGTCGTCATCGGCGGCGGTGCGGTCATGGGCTTCCCGCTCGACGACATGTGGCACAGGGCCTACGGCATCGACGTCACGATGTGGGGACCCACGCACCTGATCATGATCGGCGGCGCGTCGATCACGGCGGTCGCCCTGTGGATGATGCTCGGCGAGGCCGAGGTGCGGCCGGAGCGCCGATCGTTCGGCGGCCTCATGCACGGGGTCGTCGCCGGCGCGTGCCTCACCGGTCTCTCCGCTCTCCAGGGTGAGTTCGATTTCGGCGTCCCGCAGTTCCAGCTGCTCTACCACCCGGTGATGATCATGCTGGCGGCCGGCGTCGGATTGACCGCCGCGCGGATCGTGCTCGGGCGCGGCGGCGCGCTGCGTGCCGCGGTCGGCTTCATCGCGATCCGCGGCGTCATCGCGGTGTTCGTGGGCGGCTTCGGCCACACCGTGCCGCACTTCCCGCTGTACCTCGCGCCGGCTCTCGCCGTTGAGGCGGCGGCGTGGCTCGCCGGCACCGAACGTCTGGGCCGGTTCGCGCTCGCCTCGGGCGCCGGCGTTCTGACGATCGGGCTCGCGGGCGAGTGGGGCTGGAGCCAGGTGTGGTTCACGCACCCCTGGCCGGCGACGATGTTGCCGGAGACGATCCTCGTCGGCGCCCTTGCGGCGTTCGGCGGTGCCGCGCTCGGTACGGCGCTCGGCGTCGTCGCCTCCGGCCGCGCGGCCGAGATGTCCGTCGCGGTGATCGGTCGCAAGACGGTGGCCGCTCTCGTCGCGGCGACGATCGCGGTCGCCATCGCCCTCGCGCTTCCGATCCAGCGTCACCCGAGCGACGTCCGGGCCGCGCTGACGCTCCAGAAGGTGGGGGGTTCGCCGTTCGTCACGATACGGCTCGATCCGCCCAACGCGGCCGGCGATGCGCGCTGGTTCGAAGCGATGACGTGGCAGTCCGGCGGCCTGATCGTCGATCACATGAAGCAGATCGCGCCCGGCGTGTACCGGACCACACGTCCGATGCCGATCGCCGGCAAGGCGAAGACGCTGATCAGGTTCCACCGCGGGGGCGAGATGGGTGCCGTGCCCGTGCGCTTCCCGGCCGATCCCGAGATCAAGGCCGGCGCGATCCCTGCCGTCGACCGCGTCGCCACCTTCGAGCGCGACTCGAAGTTGCTGATGCGCGAGTCGCACACGGGATCGCCGACCGTCGCGCGGATCATCTTCGCGACGCTCGCCGCGATCGTCGTGGTGTGGATCGCGGTGCTGGCGCTCGCCGGATCGCTGATCGCGCCCCGGCGGGAACCGCCCCGCGTGATTCAGGCGCCCCGCTATGCCCCGGCCTGACGAGGACCTCGGCTACTTCGGTCCCCACAGCGTGACCTGGCGGATCCACGGCGCGGCGTCGACGTTCATCGGCGGGATGCGCGCGCTTCTGATGCAAGCCCTCCACCCGCGTGCGATGGCCGGCGTCGATCAGCACAGCGACTTTCGCGAGCGCCCCTGGCGCCGGCTGGCCCGCACGATCGAGTACGTGGTGATCAACACGTACGGGACGACGGCGGAGGCGGACGAGGCGGCCGCCAAGGTGCGCGAGATCCACAAGACCGTGCGCGGGATCGATCCCGTTACCGGACGTCCCTACGCGGCCGACGACCACGACCTGCTCCTGTGGGTTCACGCCGGGGAGGTCGACTCCTACCTCGAGGCCTACCGGGCGTGCGGGCCCGGGCTGTCCCTCGGGGACGCGGACCGCTACGTCGCGGAACGGGTGCGGTCGGTCGAGCTCCTCGGATTGCCGCCCGGCCGGGCGCCCGCGTCGGTCGCCGCCCTGAAGGACTACATCGGCTCGATGGCCGGCGAGCTCGTGATGTCGGACGCGGCGCGCGGGGTGCGCGATCTCGTGATGCACTCGCCGTTGCGGTTTCCGCTCAACACGCCGCTGCGCCTTCCCGGCGCGGCCGCCGTCGTGATCCTTCCGGGGTTCGTGCGCTCGCTCTACGGGGTGCGCTGGCCCTGGCCCGTCGATATGGCCGTGCGGGTGACGGCGAAAGCCACGTGCATGGCTCTCGGTCCTTTCATCCCGGACGGCCCGCTCGTGCGCCGCGCGAAGCGGCGTGCCCGCGAGCTGCAGGAGGTGGCGTGATGCGCTTCTCGTTGTTCTACGAGCACCAGCTCCCGCGGCCGTGGGGCCCCGACGCCGAGCGCCGGCTCTACCAGGACGCGCTCGAGCAGGTCGAGATCGCCGACCGGGTCGGCTTCGACGTTGTTTGGGAGGTCGAACACCACTTCATGGAGGAGTACTCGCACTCCTCGGCGCCCGAGGTCTTCCTCGCCGCCGCGTCGCAGCGCACGCAGCGGATCCGGCTTGGGCACGGCATCGTTCAGATTCCCCACGCCGTGAACCATCCGGCGCGCGTCGCGGAACGGGTCGCGACGCTCGACCTCGTGTCGAACGGGCGAGTCGAGTTCGGCACCGGCGAATCCTCGTCGGCGGCGGAGCTCGGCGGGTTCGGCGTGGACCGTACCCAGAAGCGCGCGATGTGGGAGGACGCCATGCAGGCGATCACCCGCATGTTCGTGGAGGAGCCGTTCGCCGGGTGGGAGTCTCGCCACCTCCAGATGCCGCCGCGCAACGTTGTGCCCAAGCCCGTGCA
>JBIOTQ010000151.1:0-25381 GCA_044866075.1 Actinomycetota bacterium
CCCCCGGACCACAGACCACGCTAGAAGCTGCAGCTGTCGATGCCGCGCTTCGCGTAGTATTGCTGATGGTAGTCCTCCGCCTCCCAGAACTCGTCGGCTTCGGTGATCTCGGTCGCGATCGGCTTGCGGAACCGACCGGACTCATCCAATGCATGCTTGGAGGCCTCGGCGATCTTCTTCTGCTGCTCGTCGTGCGTGAAGATCGCCGTCCGGTACTGCTTGCCCCAGTCTGGGCCCTGGCGGTTCTTCTGGGTCGGGTCGTGCATCGTCCAGAAGAACTCGACCAGCTCCTCGTACGAAACCACCGAGGGGTCGAACGTTACCTCGAGGGCCTCCGCGTGCCCGGTCGTGTCGGTGCAGACCAGCCTGTAGTCCGGGTTCGCGACGAACCCGCCCGTGTACCCCACCCGGGCGTCGACGACGCCCTTGATCCGCCGGAACGCGTCCTCCACGTGCCAGAAGCACCCGGCTGCGAACGTTGCTTTCTGAAGGGTCGTGGCTTCCACTGCTCCTCCTTGTCCACGCTCTGTAACGCCTGGCACCCCTCTAGTGTGCCCGAAGACCGGGAACGTTACCTCGCAACCGAGCGAAAAGTATGGCAACCGTCGACATGCCCGCGGTACGCTCGCGAGCATGGAAGACGTGACCGGATTCGCGAAGACGTTCCAGGAATTCATGCAGCGGATGTCCGAGCTCGCCTGGACCGACCGGGGGCCTACGATCAAGGATGTGGTCGATACCCACTTAGGGGTCGACTGCGCGAATCTGCCCGTCCTTTCCCAGGGGTTCCCCGCCTACGACCACGTCAACATCCAGGTGTCGATCACTGCCCTGCTCGAGGCAGACGGCCGAAAGCATCAGCTGCTTGGACTGACGGGACAACAGCGCCACTTCGTCTCGTTCTCCGACCTCGTGCTGCAGGCTCACCACATGGGCATAGGCGTCGGCCCGGTCAACTTCGACAACCTTCCAATCGGGCCGGACGAGACGTTGCCCTGTGTCGGCTTCGGCCTGTACCTCGTAGACGATCGCGGACGGAAAGCGGTCTTCCTGATGCGCGGCCCGGACGACTTCGGGCCCCAGCAGGCCGTCACCATCGAAATCGTAAGCTCCGATCCGGAGCATGCCCGGGAGCTGCTCGCGGAGATCCGTAGGCTATCGATCGAGCTGAACGTCTTCCGCGGCCAAGTTCTCTCGTTCGGCGAGCCGCACATGGGCCGGTTTGGCGCCGGGCCCGTGGTGTTTTTGCGCCGGCCGAGGGTCGTGCGCGAAGACATCGTCCTTGCCGACGGTGTGCTCGAGCGAGTGGAGCGGCAGGTCTTCGGGATCGCCGAGCACCGTGACAGCTTGCGCGCGAGTGGACAGCATGTGAAGCGCGGTTTGCTCATGCACGGCCCTCCCGGATGCGGCAAGACACTGACCCTCCGTTACCTCATCACGCGAATGCGCGAGCACACGGTCTTCATCCTCACCGGAGGCAGTCTTCACATGGTTCGCCCGGCCTGTGCGCTCGCCCGGCAACTCGAACCGGCGGTCATCGTCCTCGAAGACGTCGATCTGGTTGCCGAGGAGCGCGGGATGATGGGCTCAACGACCGTCCTATTCGATTTGCTCAACGAGATGGACGGGATGGCCGGCGAGGCGGACGTCGCTTTTCTCCTCACGACCAACCGCGCGGACTTGCTCGAGCCGGCACTGGCCGCGCGGCCCGGCCGCGTCGATCTCGCCGTCGAGGTAGGCCTCCCAGATGCCGCCGCTCTATCGCGGCTCATCGAGCTCTACGGCCGAGGGTTGGACCTCCAGCTGGCCGATCTGTCGACGGTTGTCGAAAGGCTGGATGGTGTCACCGCGTCGTTTGTGAAAGAGCTCCTCCGGAAATCTGCTCTCATCGCTGCCGAGGCTACCGCCGGCGAGGGTCGGCTCACGGTCAACGACGCGTACATGAACGCCGCTTTGGACGAGCTGTTGGCGGAAGGCAACATCCTCACGAGGGTTCTTCTCGGTGCCGAAGGCAGCGCGGAAAGCGGAGAGCCTATGCCGTCCCGCCCGGGCAGGCAATGGATGGTGACGCGGTCGATGCGTCTTGGTCGGTGAGCTGAGGAAACCGGCCTAGGTTCGCCGCCAGAGGATCCGCTCGCCGTCGCGCTCTTGCTTGATCCGGCCCTCAACCTCGGCCAGGACCAGGTGCGAGAGGATCTCGAAGAACGCGGCGAAGCGGTGGAAACCGGGGAGGTCGTTGCCGAAGACCTCCGGCACCACGTCCCAGGCGGTCTTCGCGCCCCTGCCGAGCGCATCGACCGTCGCTTTCAGTCGGAACTCGTGGTGCGCGACGATCCGGCCGACATGCGACGCCGGGTCGAGGAACGGCTCGCCGTGGGCAGGCAGGCCGAGCCGGTAGCCGCCCTCGCCGATCCGCTTCAGTGAGTCGAGGAAGTCGCCGAGCGGGTTCGGGTTCCCGCCGGGGAAGTAGCCGACGTGCGGGGTGATCCGCGGCAGGATGTGGTCGCCGGTCAGGATGATCCCCTCATCCCCCATCTGGAAGCAGCAGTGCCCCGGCGAGTGGCCCGGCGTGTGCAGGACCCGGACGCTCCGTTCGCTCAAGTCGAAGACCTGCTCGTCCTCGAGGTACGCGTCTGGCGCGGCCGGCCGGTATTCGGTTGCGCCGAGCAGCGGCGGCGGGCCCTCGAACTGCGGGCCGCCGTGCGAGGTGAGGAAGGCGCCGAACGTTTCCTCGCCGCCCCACAGCGACTCGTACATCATCTCGACGTCGCGGCGGTGGATCATCACCTTCGCGCCGGAGCGCTCGCGGATCGGGCGGCTCATCCCGTAGTGGTCGGGGTGGTGGTGCGTGATCAGGACGGAGTCGATCTCCTCGATCGGAACGCCCGCGGCCGCCAGCCCGGCGTCGAGCGCCTTCACGCCGTCGTCGGTCGTCATCCCAGTGTCGACGAGCAGCCACGGCTCCGGACCGATCAGGTACGCGTTGCAGAAGCCGAGGTGCTCCGCGCCGGGGATCGCCGGCAGCGGGATCGGGATGCGCCAGAGCTTCGGCGCGAGTTCGTCGGCGCTCATCAGTGGGATCGCGCCCGCCGGGCGGGTGGGTGGTCGATACGCGCAACCATGCTTATCCGTGCAGCTCCTCGCGGATCTCGAACGTTACGTCGAGGTCCACGACCCAGTGCGCGATGTTCCCGTCGTTCAGCTCTATCCGCAGCTCGCGCACACGAGCGCGGCGCAGGCCTCTGATCGTCACGTTCGCTCGCGCGATCGCGAGCTCGATCGCCTCTTGCACACCGTTCGGCGAGGTGCCGGTGAGCTGGATCGTCTTCTCGACCATGGCTCTCCCCTCGAAGCGTCAGCCCGTCCTTCGGCCGCCATGAGGCTACCGGCGCGAAGACAGGGGAGCGAGCCGGGCACGTCGCGGGGTAGCCTCACAGCGATCTCGATCTATCCCAGAAGGAGAGCAGAATGCGTGTCTGTCTGATGGTCGAAGGACAAGAGGGCGTCTCCTGGGACCAGTGGGTCGCCGTCGCTCTGGCCGCCGAGGAGGCCGGGCTCGAGGCCTTGTTCCGATCCGATCACTACCTGTCCTTCTCGCATCCGCGCGAGCGCGTCGTGCTCGACGCGTGGGCGACCATCGCGGGCCTCGCGGCCGTCACCGAGCGCATCCACTTCGGGACGATGGTGTCGCCGGCGACTTTCCGGCACCCGTCGAACCTGGCGAAGACGGTCGTCACCGCCGACCACATCTCGGGCGGGCGCGTCGAGCTCGGACTCGGGGCCGGCTGGAACGAGGCCGAGCACCGCGCGTACGGGTTCCCGTTCCCGCCGACGAAGGTACGGATCGAGATGTTCACCGAGCAGGCGGAGATCATCCATCGCTCGTGGAACGACCGCGAGTTCAGCTTCAGCGGCAAGCACTACACGATCGAGAACCTCGACGCGCTGCCGAAGCCGGCGCACGCGCCGCACCCGAACTTCATCGTCGGCGGTCAGGCCGGGCCGAAGAGCGTGGCCGTCGCCGCGCGCTGGGCCGACGAGTACAACACGAATTTCGCGAACGCCGAGACGTGCCGGCGCCGCCGCGCGCGGGCCGACGAGGCGTGGGAGAAGGCCGGCCGCGGCGAGCCGCCGGTTTTCTCGCTGATGACCGGCTGCGTCGTCGGCCACGACGACGGCGACCTGCGCCGGCGCGCGGCGCGGCTCATGGAGCACATCGGACAGACCGGCGAGCCGCGGGCGTTCATCGACGCGCTCCCCGAGGTGATGGTGGTCGGAACCGTGGAGCAAGCAGTCGACCGGATCAGGGTGCTCGGCGATGCCGGCGTCGATCGCGTGATGATGCAGATGCAAGACCACTCCGACGTCGAGATGGTCCCCGTGCTCGGCGAGGTCGCGTCACTCGTCGCCTAGTGAACCGGCGGCTCGGCCTCCTCGCGGTCTCCGCCGCGGCCGTCCTCTGGGCGTTCGGCGGCACCTACGCTCGCAAGCTGATCGATCGTGGGGCATCGCCGCTCGAGATCACCGAGGCGCGCGCGTGGATCGCATTCCTGGTTCTCGGGGTGTTCATCCTCGTGCGCAACCGCGCGCGCGGCGCGCGCGCGGCGCGTGAGCGCGCACCCGCGTGGATCGTCGTGCTCTTCGGCCTCTCGATCGCGGCGGCGAACTACTTCTACTACTCGTCGGTCGCCTCCCTGCCGGTCGCCGTCGCGATCGTGATCCAGTACACGGCGCCGGGCCTCGTCGTGCTGTGGATGGCGTTCGCCGCCCGGCATCGGCCGACGCGCCGCATCGTCGCCGCGCTACTCGCCGCGCTGGTCGGCGTCGCTCTCCTCTCGGAGCTGCCCGCCGCCCTCTCCGGCGGCGACACGACGCTGGCGGCCAAGGGCGTCGCCGCCGCCGTCGCGTCGGCGTTCGCGTTCGCGTCGTACATCCTCACCGGCGAACACGTCGAGCGCGCCGCCGGGCCGGAGGGCGCTCTCGTCCGGGGGTTCGGCGTCGCCGGCGTGATGTGGATCATCGTGCAAGCGATCCGCGGGCGTCCGGACACGCTCCTCGATGGGTCGCTGTTACCGGGCGTGATCCTCCTCGGGATCGTCGCTACGGTGATCCCGTTCTCGCTCTTCCTGTGGGGGCTCGCGCGCATCGGGCCGTCGCGTGCGGGGATCGTTTCGACGCTCGAGCCGCTCTCGGCCGCCGTGCTCGCCTACCTCTGGCTGAACCAGTCGCTGGGGGGCTGGCAGATCGCCGGTGCCGCGCTCGTGGTTATCGGAATCGCCGTGGTGCAGTCGGAGCGCACCGACGCGGTCCCGGCCCCGGCGCCTCTCGAATAAGCGTCTAGTCCGGGAAGCATCGCACCTGGTAGTACTCGCCGCACGCGAGCGGCGGCCCGAGCTTCACGCCGGCCAGCGACACGATCGGCAGCGTGATCCGCGACGGCGTCGTCCCGCCGAAGTGCACGGTGTTAAGCGTGGGCATCGTCGACTCACCGTAGGAGTACTCGGAGTCGATCCAGGGGGGCGCCAGGATCTTGATCTGCAGCGAGTGACCCGGCCGGAAGACGTGCGCGACCGGCCAGATCTCGACGAGGTACTCGTAGGTCTGCATGGGCGTGATGCCGACGGGATTCACGTGTGGCCGCCACGGACGGTACAGGTACTTCTTGGTGCGTGACATGGGGTCCGCCTTCGCCGACCAGTCGCTCAGGCGATAGTCGATCGCGCGGTGGCTCGCTTTCAGGATCCCTCGCTGCAGGAACGACACGTTCCCTTGGGGATCGCGGTCGGTCACCTGGACGTATAGCGCCGTGTCGGTCGCCGTTGAATCGACGAACAGGTTCGCCGTGATCGGCCCGTCGATCGCGGTGTTCTTGCTGAACGGCGCGCTGACGAAGTCGAGCTCGTCGGGCGCCTGCGCGACGGTGAAGGGCGGACCGAGCTCCGAGCCCGCGTCGTAGAACCACGACTGGCGTTTCGTCGCGGACAGGTACGGCGCCGTTCCGGCAGCCGTCTTCGAGCGAGAGAGCGTCCCGTTCGGTCCGAGGAAGAACGGCGTCCACCTCGTGTCCTCCAGCGGGAAGCTGCGCGACTCCTTGAACCCGTTCGAGCGGATGCCCTTCGCCGTCTCGTGCATCTCGAACAGGGTCCGGACCGAGACGGGGCGCGCCTTGATGTTCACGTACGGATCCTTGATGCCGCGCATCCAGTAGTCCATCCACGCCTTGCGGTCGCGCCACGATTCGTCGGGGCCGACCTGCGAATCGTGGTTGCCGTTGAGCATCAGGAGGCGCTTCGGAACCCCGCGGATCGCCTCCCACAGGTGCGCGAAGCGCGGACCGGTTTGCTCGTCCTGGAACGCGCCGGTGATGTGGATCGGGACGTCGATCAGGTGCGCGTAGTAGATGTTCGACCGCACGTGCCACCACTCGCCGTCGGTCGCCGCGATACCATGCAGGATCGGATCGTCCGGGATGTTGCGCCGGTGCGTCGCGATGTTCGCGATGCATTGCTGCGCGATCTCGTCGGGCATGTGACGTACGAGCGGCTGCACCGACCCGCCGAGAACGTCGTATGCGGGCCGGATGGCGAGGTCCCACAACGGCGGGAAGAGGAAGTTCTGGACGCCTCCGGGATAGGTGATGCCACGGTAGACGTCGTCGATCATCCCCGACACGGTGAGGGCGGTGAGATGCTTCGTCGGGAAACGGTAGTAGTTGTACATAGCGGCGATCATGAAGCCGGTGTTGCCGCTGTACGAGTGTCCGAGGATCCCGACTTTTCCGTTCGACCAGGGCTGTTTCACGAGCCAGTTCTCGATGACCTCGACGCCGTCGAGCGCGCCGCGCGTCGAGAAGAGATCGAACTCTCCCGACGAACAACCGGTGCCGCGTATCGACGCGTGCACCGACACGTAGCTGGCGTCGTAGCGGAACGCGCTCGTCCCCTCGTGCGAGTCGCCGGCGAGCGGCGGCTCGGGGCAATCGAAGCCTTGTTCGCGGCAGTGGTCGGCTTGCTCGCCGAGGTAGGTGCGCCCCTCGTCGGACGACGAGCCGTTCTCGTAGCCGGCCATCTCGAAGATCGAGGGGTACTTCTTCGCTCCCGGCTTTGACGGGTTGAAGGATTTTGGGAAGACGACGTTGACCGCGATCGAGGTCCCATCGGAGACGGTCACGAAGTAGTCCGGCCCGCCGTGCACGTGGTTGGCGGGGGCGGGTGCGATGGTCAGAACGGCGCCGGACAGGGCAGTGAGCAGGAGGATCGAGCACTTATGCGGACGGCGCACCGAGCGCCTCCTTCCGTTGCTTCAGGCGTACGGAATCTTGTTCGCCGGGTGCCGCTTGGTATCCTTCCCGCGCCGTGCGCTTCGGTATCACCATCTTCCTGACCGACCGGTCCATCGGCCCGGCCGAGCTCGCACGCGAAGCGGAAGCGCGGGATTTCACGTCGCTCTTCCTTCCCGAACACACGCACATCCCGAGCGCGCGGAAGACGCCGGCGCCGATGGGCGAACCGCTTCCCGAGGAGTATCGACGCACGCTCGATCCGTTCGTCGCGCTGACGGTCGCCGCGCTCGCCACCGAGCGGTTGCGCGTCGGCACCGGGATCTGTTTGATCGCGCAACGCGATCCGATCATCACGGCGAAGGAAGTTGCGACACTCGACCACCTGTCGGGCGGACGCTTCGAGTTCGGCATCGGCTTCGGGTGGAACGTTGAAGAGATCGAGGATCACGGCGTCGCGTACCCGCGCCGGCGCGCGCTCGGTCGCGAGAACATGCTCGCGATCCTGAAGCTCTGGTCCGAAGAGGAAGCGTCGTTCGACGGCGAGTTCGTCCACATCGATCCGTCGTGGGCTTATCCGAAGCCCGTGCAGAAGCCGCGTCCGCCGTTGTACGTCGGCGGGCAAGGCGGGCCCGTTCTCTTCAAACACATCGCCGAGTACGCGGACGGGTGGATGCCGGTCGGCGCGCGCGGCGTGGCGAAGAACCTTCCGGTGTTGCGCGGGATCGTCGAGGAGGCCGGGCGCGATCCCGATCAGATCCGCGTCGTTCCGCTCGGATCGATCCCCGACCCCGGCAAGCTCGAGTACCTGCGTGGGCTCGGGATCGAGGAGATCATCCTCAACCTCCCGAGCAAGGGCGCGGACGAGGTACTCCCGATCCTCGACAAGTACACCGACGTCGTCGCGCCGTTCCTCGACTGACGGCTTGTCGCTCGCGCGTCCGCGCACGTAGCATCGGTTTCTGACGGGTCGTCAGATTTCGGAGGAACCGTGCGCGGCGACATGGTGTGGCGGAGCATCCCGGGTCTCGTTCGTCACGCGGCGTACCGTTACGAAGGCCTCGACGCGATCGTCGACGAGGGCGTGCGCATGCGGTACGCCGAGTTCGGCGCGCGCGTGCGCGAGGCCGCACGCGCCACGATCGCCGCTGGGATCGCGCCCGGCGACCGTGTCGCGATCTGGGCGCCGAACACGTGGGAGTGGGTCATCGCCGCCCTCGGCGCCGTGTCGAGCGGCGCCGTCCTCGTGCCGATCAACACCCGCTTCAAGGGACGTGAGGCCGGCTACGTCCTCTCGAGGAGTGGCGCGCGGCTGCTCTTCACCACTCGCGGCTTCCTCGATCTCGACTTCCCGGCGATGCTTCGCGAGGCAGCCCAGGATCTCCCGGCGCTCGAACGGATCGTTCTCTTGCGCGGCGAGGGCGGTAAGGCCGCCGAACCGTTCGACGCATTCCTCGCGGGCGGGTCGGCGGTGTCCGTCGAGGAAGCCGACCGGCGCGCCGACGCGGTCGGCACCGACGACCTCTCCGACATCATCTTCACGTCCGGCACCACGGGGATGCCGAAAGGCGTCATGACGACGCACGGCCAGGCGCTGCGTGTCTTCGAGACGTGGTCCCGGCTGGTCGGGCTGGCCGAGGGCGAACGCTACCTCATCGTCAATCCGTTCTTCCACACGTTCGGCTACAAGGCCGGGATCCTCGCCTGCCTGATGCGCGGCGCGGCGATCATCCCGCACGCGGTCTTCGACGTCCCGTCGGTCCTCGCGCGCATCGCGGCCGAGCGGGTGACGATGCTGCCGGGCCCGCCGACCCTCTATCAGTCGATCCTCAACCATCCGGATCGCGCGTCGCTCGACCTCTCCTCTCTGCGTCTCGCCGTCACCGGCGCCGCCGCCGTGCCGATCGAGATGATCAAGCGCATGCGAACCGACCTCACCTTCACAACCATCTTGACTGCATATGGACTCACGGAATCGACGGGCACCGCGACGATGTGCCGGGACGGCGACGATCCCGACACGATCGCGAACACGTCGGGCCGCGCGATCCCCGACACCGAGGTGCGGATCGTCGACGACGACGGAAAGGAGGTCCCTCGAGGTGAGCCGGGCGAGCTCGTCGTCCGCGGCTACAACGTGATGCGCGGCTACTACGAGGATCCCGAGCAGACCGCCGAAGCGATCGACGCCGACGGCTGGCTGCACACCGGCGACATCGGGGTGATGGACGACGGCGGCAACGTCCGCATCACCGACCGTAAGAAGGACATGTTCATCGTCGGCGGGTTCAACGCCTATCCGGCGGAGGTCGAAAACGAGCTCCTCCGCCATCCTTCGATCGCGCAAGCCGCCGTCGTCGGCGCGCCCGACGGCCGCCTGGGCGAGGTAGGCATCGCGTTCGTCGTCGCGCGCGCTGGCGAGACGGTCGACCCCGACGCGGTTATCGCGTGGGCCCGGGACCAGATGGCCAACTACAAGGTGCCCCGGCGGGTCGAGGTCGTCGACGTCCTCCCCGTGAACGCGAGCGGCAAGGTCCTCAAGTTCGAGCTGCGCGAGCGCGCGGCGAAGCTTGTCGCCGCTAGAAGTCGAAGCGGCCGGCGAAGTGCTCCTCGACGTCAGGGCGCGTGAGCTGGTAGAGCGCGACGCGATGCCCGGTGGACGAGACGAACGAGCAGCACGGGCCCTGTGGGATCTCGAACGTTGCTTCCTTCTCCCAGCCGCGCCCGGCGAGGTCCTTCAGCGCGGCGCGCAGGTTCGCGACCCGGTAGATCATGACCGCGCGCTCTCCCTCGAGGTGGTCGGTGAAGATCAGCCGCGGCGGTCCGGTCGTCATCTCGACCATCGCCGCGCGCGTGCCGCCGTCGTCGATCGCGAAGACGGCGCGGCCGCGGAGGACCTCTGTGAAATATCTGACATCGGCGGCGACGTCGGCGCTCGGTATGTAGAGGTAGTCGAGTTGATCGAAAAGTGTTTCGGTCACGGCGATGCGCATCATCCCGCCGGTCCGGCGGCGCCGCAACAGCGTGTGTCCGGTTCGAGCGGATCGGGGGCCGTGTCGTAGCATCGAGCGAACCGAAGAGGGGAGCCGCGATGGGCAAGCATCTGAAACTGGGCGCAGACCCGACGGTGTCGGGCTGGACGCTTCCCGATCACACCGACGTTGACAAGCTCCGCGCCGAGATCTCCGAGGCGATGGAGGAAGAGAAGGCCGTCCGGGTTCCGGTCTTGGTCGGCAACAACCAGACGGCCGAGCTCGTGATCAACGGGGACAAGATCGTCGCGGCGCTCGTGTGGGAAGACGCACCGGCCGGCGGCGGCATCACGATCATCGACTGATGGCCGCGGCCGACTTTCCCGTCAAGCTCGGCTCGATCCTCTTCACGCTGGTCGAGCCGCACCGCGGTCACGAGGTCGACTACAACCGCTGGTACGAGCGCGATCACTTCTACGCGGGCTGCCTCGTCGGGCCCGGCATCCTCGCCGGCGCGCGCTTCGTCGCGACGCGGCCGTACAAGGAGCTGCGCCAGCTCCCGTCCTCGGCGATCACCGACGATCCGACGCGCGGCTCGTACCTCGCGCTCTATTGGATCGAACGCGGCCAGCAAGACGAGTGGGGGACGTGGGGCGCGAAAGAGGTGCACCGCCTGCACAAGGCCGGGCGCATGTTCCCGCACCGCGACCACGTGCACACGAAGATGTACCGGTACCGCGGCGGCGCGTTGCGCGACGCCGACGGCGTCCCGCCGGAGATGGCGCTCGACCACCGGTTCCCCGGGCTGGTTGCGACGATCGCGGAGGTCCCGGACGACGGCGACCGCGACACGACCGCGCAGTGGCTGATCGACGAACACCTGCCGCCTGCGCTCGAGGGATCGTCCGCGGCGATGGCGCTCGTCTTCACGCCGGTGCCCATCCCGGACGAGGCGCCGTCCGACATCCCGCGCGATCCGACCGACGCCTCGCGCGTGACGACGCTGTGGTTCGTCGACCGCGACCCGGCCGACGTGTGGGAATCAGAGTTCGCCGGCCAAGCGAAGGCGCTCGACGCGACGGGGAAGGCTCGCACACTCTTTGTTTCGCCGTTCATCCCAACCGTGCCGGGCACGGACACCTACACCGATCAGCTCTGGTAACCGCCTGACGTGAAGATCCCGCCGGACACCGAGTACACGAAAGTCGGCGATGAGTACATCGCCTACCAGGTCGTGGGCGACGGGCCGCGGGACCTCGTGTACCTCGCCGGCCTCAGCAGCCACATCGATCTGGCGTGGGATTTCCCGCCCCTGGCGCACTTCCTCGAGCGGCTCGCCTCTTTCAGTCGCTTGATCGTGTTCGATCGCCGCGGGTTCGGGGCGTCCGACCCCGTGCCGTCGGGGGTTCTCACATGGGAGGAATGGGCGGATGACCTACGGGTCGTGATGGACGCGGCGGGCTCGGAGCGTGCGACGATCTTCGGCGAGAACGACGCCTCCCCAACGGCGCTGCTCTTCTCGGCCACGTTCCCCGACCGCGTGACGTCGATGGTTATCGCCGGCGGCGGTGCTCGGTACCTAGCCACGCATGATTTCGATGGGGTGCCTCCCGATACGGCCGAGTTGCTCGCGAACGCGATCCTCGAGGGATGGGGCAAGCGCACTTTGACCGCGATCGCCGTCCCGAGCTTGGCGGACGACGAGCGCGCTATGCGTCAGCTCTCGAAGCAGGTGCGCGCCTGCACGACGCCGGGACGCGCGGCCGCTCAGTTTCGTTATCTGTTCGAGCTCGACCTGCGCGACGTCGTGCCGTCCATACATGTCCCAACCCTGATCATCAGCCGCACGGGGCATCCGTTCATCCCCGTCGGCCCGGGCCGGCACCTCGCGGACACCATCGAAGGTGCGACGTACCTCGAGTTCCCCGGGAACGATTTCTGGTGCTGCACAGAGAGCGCCGAGGATATCCTCGACGCGATCGAGGAGTTCCTCACGGGCGCACGGCGGCGCGTCGAGGTCGACCGTGTCCTCGCGACGGTGATGTTCACGGACATCGTCGACTCCACGACCCGGGCGGCTGACCTCGGCGACAAGCGATGGAAGGAGCTGCTCGACAAGCACGACGAGATCACGCGCGACTGCGTGGAGCGCTTCGTCGGCCGGGTCGTCAAAACCACCGGCGACGGCGCGCTCGCGACCTTCGACAGCCCCGGGCGTGCGATCCGATGCGCCGCCGAGCTGAACGTCCTTCTGCGCGGCGTTGGGATCAACGTCCGCACAGGCTTGCACACCGGAGAAGTCGAGCGCCGGGGCGAGGACGTCGGTGGCATCGCCGTGCACATCGGGGCGCGGGTGATGGGCGAGGCCGGGCCGGGCGAGGTCCTCTGCTCCCGCACCGTTCGCGACCTCGTCGTAGGCTCGGGGCTGTCGTTCGAGGATCGCGGCACGCGCTCGCTCAAGGGTGTCCCCGACGAGTGGCAGCTGTTCGTGGTCGCCGGCGGCTAGGCCGTCTCGATCACGTCACGCGTTACCGCTCGTGCGCGCTCGGCGAATGGCTCCGCCTTCAGCCGTTCGAAAACCGGCAACGCGTCGGCGAGCAGCGGCTGAGCCTCTGTGATCCGTCCGCGCTCCGCGAGCCATTCGGCATGTTCGAGCCGCGCGACCGCCGCCCAGAACGGGACTTCCATCTCGACGAACATGCCGACGCTCGCTTTGAAGCGTTGCTCTACTTCAGCGTCGTCTCCCCGCGCGGCGCCGAGCCGCGCGCGGAACCGCTCCGTGTGGGCCTCGAGGTAGCGGGGCCTCTTCCCGGCCGGAAGCGTCTCGACAAATGTCAGGTGCTTCTCAACCGTTCCCAGGTCGCCGAGCTCAAACGCAGCTTCGTTCGTTTCGAGGTACGCCTCTTTCCATGAATCGGTCCGGATGCCCAGCGCGCTTCTCATAGCAAGAGTGGTTTCCGCGGCCGCGAGGGCGTCTGCCGGCGCGCCGTCCGCTCGGGCGACGATCGCTCGGGCGAGTTGGAACGACGCCTGCTCCTGAAGGTCCGCGGAGGTCTCCACGGGGGGGAAAACGCTGATCGACCGTACGGCGTCTTCGAGATCGCCACGGAGCAGGTGGATGCGCGGTATGACGTTCAAGCGGTGCAGATACGCGCTTCGCATCTCCATCGCCTTCTCAAGAGGTTGCTCGGCGGCGAAGTCGAGCACACGGTCCCATTCGCCGAGCTCAAAGAAAGCAAACGTCTGACCCAGGAAGTTCAATTCCCAGAACCGGTTTCCAACACGACGAGCAAGCGTGACACCCGCCTCCATGTGCTCGGCCGCTCTCCGGTACTGGTCTCTCCCGCTCTCGAGGTCCGCTAGGTTGTAGTGCGCGCGGAGCGCGGCGGAGGGAAGATCGTTCTCGGTCGCGACGTCGAGTGCATACTTCAGAAGCGCGTACCCTTCCCGTACCCGTCCCTTCGCGAAGTAGAGGATGATCGCTTTCGTGTTGAGTGCATGGGACAGGATCTCCGGCAGCATCAGAGACTCCGCGAGGTCGATGGCCGTCTCCAAACGCTCGACCGCAGTTTCTGTGTGGCCGCCGAAGAACAGGAACCTGCCAAGCTGTGCGGCGAGCGCGGCAAGATCCTCGTCCGGCTCCTCATCCTGAAGGACGCGGAACGCGCGATCCATGTCTTCCAGCGCTTCGCCCATGCGGCCTCTATCCCACAGGACCTCAGCCTGGCGTGCGGCGACGCGTGCGGCTGGGTGGGACAGGCCTTGCTCGGTGAACAGCGCCCCGGCTTGCTGGAAGCTCGCCGTCGCAGCATCGGGGTCGCCCGCCGTGAAAGCCGCCGACCCCGCTCGTTCGAGAAGCTCCGCCCGCGCGACGCGATCGTCCGCGAGTTCGGCCGCTTGCGCGAAGAAACGATGAGCCTCCTCGAGTGCGGCCAACGACGATGCTCTTTCGCCGGCGCGCGCCAGCATCCGACTCGCCTTGGCTTTGATGTCGCCGGCGTCCGACGCCTCGGGGAAAAGCCGGTAGGCGTCCATGTAGTGAGACGCGATGACTTCCACGACATCGTCCTCGTCTCCGCTCTCCTCGAGGAAGGCTGCGGCGGCGAGGTGCGCCGCCTTCCGATCCTTCTTCGAGATCATCTCGTACGCGACGTGCTTGACCAGCTCTTGGAGGAACCCGTACTGGCCTCGCTCCGGCGAGCGGGGATCCGTCTGGATCGACAAGACCTCTTTGCGTACGAGGGATGTCAGAATCGGTGCGATCTCTGTTTCGCTACGCTCGCTGAACTGAGCGAGTGCCTCGCGGGTGAATGTCTTGCCGAGGACGGAGGCATCCTGAAGGGTCCGGCGCTCGTCGACGGTCAGCCCATCGAGCCGCGCGGCGATAAGCGCTTGCAGCGTCTCCGGGACCTCCAGCGACTCGATCGGCCCCGTCGGACGGTAGACCGCTCCTTCGCGCACCAGGAGGCCGCGGTCGAGCAGCATCCGCACGGTCTCAGCGGCGTAGAGCGGAACGCCTTCGGCGCGGTCGAGGATTCGGTCGCGCAGCTCGCTCGGCAATCCCGGTACGAAACCTGCGAGAAGCTGTTGCATCGTTTCGCGCTCGAGGGGTTCCAGCGAAAGCAAAGTTGCGCTCCGCGTGCCGGCGCCCCACGTGGGCCGGCGGCTGAACAATTCGGGTCGCGCGAGAACGATGACGATGACCGGGAGATTGCGGGACCACTCGAGCAGGTACTCGATGAAGTCGAGCAGGGCGGCGTCCGCCCACTGCATGTCTTCGAACAGAAGAACGACCGGATCCGTCTCGGCCATCCGCTCGATGAACAACCGCCACGCGGCGAACAGGTTTTCGCGATCGGCCGACCGGTCTTCCAGTCCTAGCAGATGTGCGAGACGCGGCTCGACCCAGCGGCGTTCTTCGGGGTCGGTGATGATCTTCTCGACCGTCGCATGGAGCTTGCGCGCTGCGCTGGCAGGATCCTCGCCGTCGAGGATCTCGGCTCGTCCGCGGATCATCTCGACGAGGGCCCAGTAGGTCACGCCTTCGCCGTACGCGAGGCAGCGTCCGCGATGCCACCAGTACTCGGTCTGGAGTCCGTCGGTGTACTTGATGAACTCCCACGAGAGCCGGGATTTCCCGATGCCTCCGACGCCGGTCACAGACACCAGGTGGGCCTTTTTCTCCTCGGCCACCGTGTGGAACAGCTCCTTCATCAAGCGGAGCTCACGGTCGCGGCCGACGAACGGCGCCTCGAGGCCCTCCGACTTCATCGCGCCGCCCACGCCGGCCACGATGCGCAGTGCGCGCCACAAGGGAACGGGCTCCGCCTTTCCTTTGAGCTCGAAGCTTCCGGCCTCCTCGAACGCGATCGCCGCCTCGGTTGATCGCCTCGTCGCTTCCCCGACGAACACCGCCCCCGGTTCCGCGGCGGCTTGGATACGCGACGCGGTGTTCACGAGGTCGCCGGCGACCATTCCTTCCCCTTCCGCGCCGATCGTGACCGCGGCCTCACCCGTCAGAACACCCGCCCGAGCACGAAGGTCCGGAAGGCCCGCCTCCTGACCGAGCGCTGAGACGGCTGCAACGAGGTCGAGGGCGACGCGGACGGCGCGCTCGGCGTCGTCCTCTTGCGCGACCGGCGTTCCCCAGACGGCCATAACCGCGTCGCCGATGAATTTCTCGACGGTTCCTCCGTAGCGGGCGATAAGGCGACGGCAGGTCTCGAAGTAGCGAGTGAGTAGTTCGCGGACCTCCTCGGCGTCCCGCGCTTCGGAGAGCGTGGTGAACCCGACGAGGTCGGCGAAGAGCACCGAGACTAGCCGGCGTTCCGACGACGCCGAGTGACGTTCCTGCGCGGCCCCGGGAGCGGCGGCCGCGTCGGAGAGCGCGGCCCCGCACTCGCCGCAGAAACGGTCGCCGGGCTCGTTCGCCGCCCCGCATGAAGGGCACGCGATCGACAGAGGCGCGCCGCACTCGGAGCAGAACTTGCGGCCGGCGCGGTTCTCCGCGCCGCATCGCGAGCAGTTCAACCTCGGGCCTCCGTTCCGTGGGACGGCGTACGCAAGAGTAGCGGGGCGGCCGGGTGACGTACACGGGCGAGCGGACGACCACGCTGCTCGATCATCGAATCTGACGACCCGTCAGATTCCGCTATCCTTCCCGGCGTCGCATGGACCTCAAGTACTCGGAGTCCGACGAGCGCTTCCGCGCGGAGATCCGCGCGTGGCTCGAGCGTGAGCTTCCGAACCTGCCGCCCCGGCCCGGCCCCGAGGACTGGAGCGCGCGGCGCGACTACGACACGGCGTGGCAGCGGAAGCTCTTCGACGCCGGCTACGCCGGCATCAACTGGCCGAAGGAGGTCGGCGGCCGCGGCGCCTCACCGACCGAGCAGCTGATCTTCCTCGAGGAGACCGAACGCGCCGGTGCGCCCTACGTCGGCGTGAACTTCGTCGGACTCCTGCACGCCGGTCCGACGCTCGTCGCCGAGGCGACGCCCCAACAGAAAGAGCGACACCTCCCGCGCATCCTGCGCGGCGAGGAGGTCTGGTGCCAGGGCTTCAGCGAGCCCGGCGCCGGGTCGGACCTCGCGTCCCTGTCGACGAAGGCGGTCCGCGACGGCGACCACTACGTCGTCACCGGCCAGAAGATCTGGACGTCGTTCGCGCAGGTCGCCGACTACTGCGAGCTGCTCGTGCGCACCGACCCCGACGCACCGAAGCACCGCGGGATCAGCTGGCTGATCATGCCGATGGACGCGCCGGGCATCGAGATCCAGCCATTACAAACGATCATGGGTTCGACCGAGTTCAGCCAGATGTTCCTCGACGGCGTGCGCATCCCCGTCGAGAACCGGGTCGGCGAAGAGAACGACGGCTGGCGCGTCGCCATGGTCACCTTCTCGTTCGAGCGCGGCACCGCGTTCGTCGGCGAGCTTATCCGCACGATGCGCCTCGTCGAGGAGCTCGCCGACATCGCGCGCAACACGTCGCGCAACGGCGGCGTTGCGTGGGACGACGACGGGCTGCGGCGGGACCTCGCGCACATGGCCGCGGAGCTCGACGCGCTCTGGGCGCTCACGTGTCGCAACGTGACGCAAGCCGAGAAGGGCGGAGGTGTGCCCGGGCTCGGCGGCTCGGTATTCAAGCTCGCGTACACGGAGCTGCGCCATCGCCTCGGCGATCTCGCGATAAAGCTTCTCGACCGGGCTGCGCTCTCGCTCGACGACGTCGGCGGCATCGAGAGCGGCACGCACGTCGAGCGCTGGATGAACGCGATGTCCCTGACGATCGCGGCCGGGACGTCGCAGATCCAGCGCAACATCGTCGGCGAACGCCTCCTCGGACTGCCGAAGGAGCCCGCGTGAACTTCGACTTGAACGACGAAGAGCGCGCGCTGCAGCAGGGGATCCGCGACGTCTGCAAGCGTCTCTTCCCGATGGAGCGCGTTCGCGCGCTCGAGAACGAGCCCGGCGGCCTCGATCGCAAACTCTGGCGCGAACTCGGCGACGCCGGCGTCTTCGCGCTCCGGCAACCCGAACCCGAGGGCGTCGGCCTCGGCATGACCCAAGCCGTTCTCGTCTTCGAGGAGCTCGGCCGCGCGATCGTGCCGGGTCCGCTCGTCTCGACCCACCTCGCCGCCGGCCTGATCGACGGCGCCGCCACCGGCGAGGTGATCGTGGGAATGACGGAGCGTTCCCGTACGCCCCGAGTGGTCGGACACTTAACCGCGGTGGACACGGTGGCGATCGTCGAAGTCGACGGCATATCGAAGGTCGACCCCGCCGGGATAAGCGCCACGCCGATCGCCCGCCCGCTCGACCCGCTGACGCCGATGCATCTCGTGGGGGACCTCCCGAAGGGCGAGCGCATCGCCGGCGCCGACGTCACGCAACGGTGGCGGCTCGAGGGCGCCACACTGATCGCCGCGATGGAGGTCGGCATCGCCGCCGCGTGTGTGGATCAAGCGGTCGCGTTCTCGAAGGAACGGAAACAGTTCGGCCGCGTGATCGGATCGTTCCAGGCCGTGAAGCACATCTGCGCCGACATGCTCGTGCGCGCGGAGCTCGCGCGCGCCGCCGTGCACGCGGCGGGCGTAACGCTCGACGACCCCTCGGCTGGGAACGCGGAACGTGCGGTGGCCGGCGCCCGGCTGCTGGCGGCCGAGACCGCGGTCGCGAACGGGAAGGCCAACATCCAGATCCACGGGGGGATGGGCTACACCTGGGAGGTCGACGCGCATCTCTTCCTGAAGCGCGCGGTCGTGCTGGCGACGCGGTTCGGCCGTGGAGACGAGTGGGCCGAGGCGATCGCGCGAACGCTCTAAATACCCCTGCGCAGGAGGCGTCCGGCGTATCCGGCCCCGACGATCAACGCCAGGCCACCGGCGACACTGATGACGGCCTTGCGCGCAGGCGGACCGGCCGGCGGCATCGCAGCGAGGTCCTGCAACACGAGCGCGGCGCGACCCGAGGGTGCTGTAAGGGGTAGCGGTGTCATGCTGTTGACGGAGGGCGTTGCGGTGCCGGACCGCGGGCTGCCATCGTGAGACGGCGTAGGCGCCGATCCGCGTCGCGCTCCCGAACTCGCGCCGGACGCAGGTGTCGTCGTCTTCTTACCGACGACCGCCGCGGCCGTCCCGACCGCTCGCGCGGCGTTGACCCGCCGGATGCCGTTGACATCGTCGGCCGTGCTTTGCAGACGAGAGAGGATCTGCGATGGCTTGTATCCGCGCGCGAGCAGAAGCGCCGCGATCCCGGATACGTGCGGCGTGGCCATCGACGTTCCATCGATCGAGTTGTACCGGCCGTCCTTCCACGTCGAGAACACGCACGTTTGCGGCGTGCATCCGTTCGATCCCGGGTAACCGCCCGGCGCGTAGACGTCGGCGCCGCTGTTCGAGTACGGGGCGGGACTATCGTCGGCGCGCGTCGCGCCGACGATGATGAGGGCGCTGCTCGAGTACAGGTTGATCAGCCCGTCGTTGCCTGCGGACACGACGACCACGACACCCTTCCCCCAGGCGTACTCTGCGGCATCCTGCACGCCGCAGAACAGATCGAGAGTTAGGTCGGGCCCGAGCGAGAGGTTGATCACGTCGGCGCCGTGATCGGTGGCCCAGCGGATCCCGAGGGCGATGTCGCTGCAGCTCCCACTGCCGTCGCTCGCAAGGGCCTTCACCGCCATGAGCTTCGCCGACGGCGCCACGCCGGCGATGCCCACGCCGTTCCCCGTTGCCGCAGCTGCGATCCCCGCGACGTGGCTGCCGTGTCCGTTGTCATCGTCGCCGCCGGTCTTGCAGGTGCCGATGCACGTGTAGTGGGACACGATCTTGTTCTTGAGATCGGGATGGGTCAGGTCGATTCCCGTGTCGACTATCGCGATCGTGACGCCCGCTCCCTTGCTCGCGTTCCACGCCTGGTCGGCCCGGATCTTGCTCAAGCCCCATTGCCTCGATCGGTAGGGATCACCGGCAGCCCAGGCAGGAGCAAGCCCCGTGGCGAACGCCACCATGAGGAGCGCAACCCAAACGAGAGCCCGTTTCATCGCTAGGCCAATATCGTACCCAGTTAGAATCTGACGAACCGTCAGAAAATCTGGAGGAACGAGTGGAACGCAACAAGAGGCGCCAGCCGGTCGTCGCCGGCATCCACGCGTTGCCCTATTCCAAGGACATCGGGATGACCGAGCGGCATTCCGGCGCGCTCGCCGTGCTGGGCGCGCTCAACGATGCCGGGCTGACGGTGAACGACGTCGACGGGATCTGCCGGTATGTCTGGCAGCCGACCACCGAGATGGAGATGGCCCGCGTTCTCGGCGTCCCCAACCTGAAGTGGTTCGGGGCCCAGGACTACGGCGGCGGCGCCGGGCCGCCGACGGTGGCGCTGGCGTGCGCGGCGATTGAGCTCGGACTCGCGGATTGCGTGGTGGTCTGGCGCTCTCGGAATCGCTCGAGTGGCGGCCGGCCCTGGGCCGGGCAGATGCTTGCGGAAGGCCAGGACCAGTTCGAGCGGCCGTTCGGCATCGTGCGGCCGGCCGATGGGATCGCGCTGCTTGCGCGCGTCTGGATGGAGACCTGGGGCTGGACGCGCGAGGACTTCGCGCGCGTCGCGATCACGATCCGGGGCCACGCGAACCGCAACCCGGCCGCCATGATGCACCACAAGCCCCTGACGCTCGAGGACTACATGTCCTCGCGGATGATCGCCGAGCCACTGTGCCTCTTCGACAACTGTCTCGAGACGGACGGCGCACTGGCGATCGTGCTCGTCGCGGCGGAACGCGCGGCCGACCTCGATCTGCATGCGGCACCGGCGTACGTCGCCGGCTACGCCATGGGCAGCGGGCCACAGGTCTACGCGATGACGAACTACTACGGCGACGACCTGACGCGGTCCCCGAACGCCTTCGTCGCGCCCGAGCTCTGGCGGAACACGGGGCTAAAGCCCGAGGACATCGACGTCGTGCAGATCTACGACGCGTTCACGCCGCAGATCCCCCTCTTCTTCCAGGAGTTCGGCTTTTGCGGCGACGGAGACGGCGCGGCCTACGTCGCGTCGGAGGAATGTCTGACGTACAACACCAGCGGCGGAGGCCTGAGCGAGGCGTACGTGCACGGCTTCAACCTGATCGTCGAAGCGGTGCGTCAGGTGCGCGGCTCGTCGACGACGCAGGTGGACGACGTGCGGCACTGTCTCGTCACCGGAGGCAACGTGGTACCGACGGGCGCGATGGTGGTCTCGAGGGAGGCGTGGTGAGCACGGCGCCGCCGCTCCCGCCGAAGCCGGTCGCGGACCGGGACACGCAGCCGTTCTGGGACGCGGTGAACGAACGGCGTCTGGTCGTGCCGCGATGCCGCGAATGCCGTGCGTGGATCTGGCAGCCGCGCCCCCTCTGCCCGCGCTGCCACGCGGCGGATCCGGAGTGGGTTGAGGTGAGCGGCGACGCGCGCGTCGTTTCGTGGACGGCGCTGCACCCGCCGGTCATCACGGTGTGGGCCGAGCAGGTCCCGTTCGTCGTTCTGCTCGTCGTACTCGACGGCGCGCCCGGCGTGCGGATGATCGGCCAGCTCGTCGACGACGACGGCCTGTTGCTCACGACGAACGGCGACCCCGAGGGCCTCGCGACCGGCCGCGCATTGTCGCTGCGTTGGCGCGTCGACGAGGCGGGTCAGACGCTGCCGGCTTGGACTTTGCGCTAAAGAGTCAGGCCGTCGCGCGCGGTGACCTCGTAGGTCACACCGAGAGCGAACGCGCGCTGCGAGCTGAAGTAGAGACGCTTCCCGTCGGGGCTGAAAGCGAGCCCCGTCACCTCCGACCTGGTCGGCACCTCGGAAGCCGGGGAGGGCAGGGGATTGTCGAAGCCGTGCTCCGGGCCGGTCGCGCGCACGACGGCCGCGACCTGATTGTCGGGGGTGATGACGACGACCTCCATGTTCCCCCCATCCTCAGCGACGAAGACGTTGCCCGAGCGTGACACGATGACGTTGTCGACGCCCTTCAGAACCGGATCGGGCTGGTTCTGCGGGTCGGAATCGTCGTAGAGGAGGTCCATCGTTTGCGTCTCCACGTGGTAACGCCACACGCGGTTGTCGCCTTTGGTCGTGATGTACACGACGCCGTTGTCGAGGAAGCAGCCTTCGCCCCCGCGGAAGGGTGTCGTCTCGGGCGCCTGATATCGCGTCGACGTCGAGGACGCCAGCGGATCCGGGATCGGAAGCCAGGTGACCGCCCACGGCCCCGTCCCCGGGCCGGAGAGTTTAGCGGCAGCGAGATTCCCAGACGCGAGATCGTCGCCGCTGCCGGTAAACGTGGCCGGCGTGAACCGGTAGAACCTGCCGTCGCCTACATCCTCGGTTAAGTAGACCTGATTCGTGGCGGGGTCGACGGCCGCGGCTTCGTGCTTGAACGACCCGAGAGCCGGGCGGACGATCGCTTTCCGCGCGCCGGTTGGGTCGCAGTCCCAGACCTGTCCCGCGCGTGCAGTGGGGCCGCCCCGGATCGAGTCGTCGAACTCCTCGCACGTGAGCCAGGTTCCCCAAGGGGTGTGCCCTCCGGCGCAATTGGTCCGTGTTCCCGAGCAGATGCTGTACGCGTTGACGATCTTCCCGGTCGCGTCGTAGCGGATCGCGCTGACGCCGCCGAAGCGCTGAACGGCGTCGGGTGGCACTCCGGCGTCGGGAGGGGGAGGGAACTCGCTGTTCACGGCGTGGATCCAACCGCCGTCCTCGGTCGGGAAGCAGTATGCGCCGTCGGGCCAGAGCGGCCAGATGTATGGGACGGTCCCGACGGGCAAACCCGAACGCGCCACGATGCGCGACGAGAAGCCCGCCGGAAGCATCAACCCGTTTGCGTCGGGTGCTCGCAGCGGTCCGTAGGGGCCAGGTCCCGGCGTGGCGGGCGCGCCGAAGGCGCGCTCCCAGAAGGTCGGACGCAGTGCGACGGCGCCGGCGATCGTCAGGCCGGCTTTGAGGAACTCTCGGCGGCGCAGCGCCATACTCTCACGTTTCGCCGCGCCGCCGAGGTGTTCCTGCGAGCTCCCCCTTCAGGAATGCCTAGCTCAGCAACTTCCCGAGCTCGTTCATGTTGAAGCCGCGCAGCGTCTCCGTGATCGCGTTGCCGCGGCCCGCGATATTGAGAGCGACCTTCGCGATCGTCTCGTCATCCGGTGCTTCGGCGACCGAGATCATGTCGTACTGACCCATGGTGACCCAGGTGCCGATCTCTTTCACGCCGGCATCCTTCATGCGCTGCTGCGCGTCGGCGTAGCGCCCGGGCAGGTCCTTCGCCTTCGTCCGACCTTGGTCCGTCCAGCGGACCAGCGTGACGTACGTCGGCATTGATTCCCCCTTCCTCCGACTCCCTAGGGAGATTCCACTCCTCCGGGCCCCCTCTTTACAATGTGACGACCCGTCAGATTTCGGGGAGGCCCGAATGCTAGAAGCCCGCACCCTGTGGGAACTCGCGTCGAAGCGCGCCGTCGAAACCCCCGACGCGCGCATGATCGTGGACGAACGCGGCGACTCCATGACGTTCGGCGAGTTCATCCCGGCCGCCGAGCGCGCCGCGGCGGGCCTCGCCGCGATAGGGGTCGGTGAGGGGGCCGTCGTCTCGTGGCAGCTCCCGTCGTGGAAGGAATCGATGGTGCTGGTCGCCGCTTTGGCGCGGCTCGGCGCCATCCAAAACCCGATCCTTCCGATCTACCGTGAGCGCGAGGTGGGCTTCATCGCGCGGCAAGCACAATCGAATCTGCTCATCGCTCCGCCGACGTTCCGCGGGTTCGACTACGAGGCGATGGCGCGCGGGATCGCGGCGGACGTCCCCGGCCTGGAGGTGCTCGTCGCCGACCGCTCTCTTCCGGAGGACGACGCCGGTTCGTTGCCGGCGTTCGTATCGCCGCCGGGCGATCTCCCGGTCCGGTGGCTGTTCTACACGTCGGGAACGACCGCCGATCCGAAGGGAGCGCAGCACACCGACGCGACGATCGACGCGGCCGCGCGCGGCATGTCGGAGCGGCTCGACCTGGCGCCGGAGGACAGGCACTCGCTCGTTTTTCCGTTCACGCACATCGGCGGGATCATCTGGTTGTTCGCGGGATTGCAGGTCGGGTGCCTCAACATCCTGGACGAAGCGTTCAACCCGGAGACGACGATCCCGCTTCTGCAGCGCGAGGGCGTCACGCTCGCAGGCTCGGGCACCTTCTTCCACATGGCGTACCTCAAAGCGCAGCGCGACGCCGCGTCGTCGAAGCTCTTCCCGCACGTGCGCGCCTACCCGGGCGGTGGCGCGCCGAAGCCGCCGCAGTTGCACTACGACCTGAAGCAGGAGCTGGGAGGCGCCGGCATCGTGTCCGGCTACGGCCTGACCGAGACGCCGATCCTCACGATGGCGTCCGTCGATGACTCGGACGAGGTTCTCGCCAATACCGAAGGGCATGCGCTGCGCGGCGTGACGCTGCGGCTCGTCACGCTCGACGGCAAGGAAGCGGGGATCGGCGAGGAGGGCGAGATCCGCGCGAAGGCCCCGCAGATGATGAAGGGCTACCTCGATTCGTCCCTCGACGCCGACGCGTTCGACGACGAGGGATGGTTCCGGACCGGGGACCTCGGACGGCTCGACGCCGACGGCAACGTCACGATCACCGGACGGCTGAAGGACATCATCATCCGCAAAGGCGAGAACATCAGCGCCAAGGAGATCGAGGATCTCCTCTTCACGCATCCGAAGATCGCCGACGCGGCCGTGATCGGGTTGCCGGACCCGGCGAGCGGCGAGCGCGCCTGCGCCGTCGTGGCTCTGAAGGACGCGAAGGATCCGCTCGCCTTCGAGGAGATGGCATCGTTCTTGAAGGAGAAGGGCCTCCGCGTGCAGGCCGTTCCCGAACAACTGGAGATCCTGGACGCGTTGCCGCGCAACCCGGCCGGCAAGGTACTGAAGCAAGACCTGAAGGCGCGGTTCTCGTGAGCGACGACACCGTTCTGCTCACCTTCGAAGGCGCCGTCGCGGTCGTCACTCTGAACAGGCCCGACCGCCACAACGCGTTCAACGACGCGATGGACGCGCGCTTCTTCGAGGTGCTCGCCGATTTGCGTAAACGCGACGACGTGCGCTGCATCGTCTGGCGCGGCGAGGGCAAGTCGTTCTCCTCGGGACGCGACACCAAGGAGCTCGGCCAGCGCGCGAAGGGGGAGAGCGACCTCGAGTTCATCGAGATCGGGCACCGCAAGACCAAGCTGCTGTGGGAGATGCCCGTCCCGATCGCGGTCGCGCTGAAGGGATACGCGCTCGGCGGGTCGTTCGAGCGGGCGTTGCTGTGCGACATGCGCATCGCCGCGACGGATACGCGCATGGCTCTGCCCGAGGTGGGGCACGGCGTCATCCCCGACTCCGGCGGGACGGCACGGCTCTTCCAGATGGCCGGCCACGGGCTCGCCGCGGACATGGCGCTGACCGGGCGTGTCATCACGGCCGCCGAGGCGCTGCAGCACGGGATCGTGTCGCGCGTCGTCGAACCGGACAAGCTCGACGAGGAGGTCCTCGCAGTTGCGCGCGAGATCGCCCGGCGCTCGCCACTGGCGGTGAAGTTCTCCAAGGAGGTCCTGTCGGGGCTCGCGACGCCGGAGGTCGCGCGCTCG